>JABJBP010000070.1 GCA_018665815.1 Rhodospirillaceae bacterium | reverse complement strand
TCTGCGATTTCTGTCTCATCTTCATTCCCTTATCGGTCATTACGATGAACCAGAAATCCTCCCTTATGCAATCAGGCTAAGTTGTTCCATAGGCGCTGACGTCAGACAATAGACATATAAAGCGCCGCCGGAACATCGGCGAATGCCCCCGCCGATGACAATTACATCAGCGGTCTTGGCCCGCGTCATCGCCTTCCAAGTCATCTATTGCCAGATTCGCCAATTCCTCCAGGCGCAATGGTTTTATGGGTGGGCGAAGCCGGTAATAGCCGACCAGTGCTGCCGGCCGCTTGGTTTCTCTGGCAATTAGTTCTTGTACGGTCAATCCGCAAAACCGTCCTTGGCAAGGCCCCATGCCGGCACGGCAAAAGCTTTTGAGCTGGTTCGGGCCGGCAAGGCCGATGTCGATAGTGTCGCGGATATTCTTCAATGTCAGTTCCTCGCAACGGCATATGATCGTCGTATCTTCGTTGGGCACCCGCATATCACTGGCCGGTCGGAACCAAGCATCTAAAAACGGTCGGGCATGGTGCTCATGCGCCAATTGCGCACGTGGCCGGCGCGCTTGATCGCGGCTTGCCTGGGCGTCCAATTTTCCCACGGCGCTAAGCACACCGATCGCTGCAATCTGGCCGCCGGCTTCGGCAGCCAACCCGCCGCCAATGCCCGCGCCATCGCCGGCGACAGCGATACCTGACACCGACGAGCAGCCCCAGGCATCCGTGAGGGGGCGCCAGCATAACTGTCGATTGTCCCAACTGTGGTCAAGTCCTGCCGCCATTGATAGATTGACGTTGGGCACGATGCCTTGATGCAAAAAAATGTGGGTGGCCTTGATCTCGCGCCAATCAACATCGGCAGTTTTATAAACCAAACTTTGGGCCGCTTTGTCGCCGATCACCTTGAGCGCTGTGGCATTTTGAATGAGCGGTGTGCCGCTGCGGCGAATTTCTGATATCCATCGCCGACCCTTGGCCAGCAAGTCCCATCGGAGCAAGGCATGGGGAAGATGTGGCAACGCGCCCATCCGATTGGCTTTCGGCGTGGTATCGACGACGGCGGCGATATTGACGCCGGCACGCAGGTATTGCCGTGCGACCAGATAAAGCAATGGTCCACACCCGGCAAAAATGGCGCCTTCTGCCGCCACGCCTGATGATTTTAGCAAGGTTTGTGCGGCGCCAGCCATCATTACACCAGGTAATGTCCAACCGGGAATGGGGAAGGGGCGCTCAATTGCACCCGTGGCCAATATCACCCACGGTGCTGATATTAGCTTTGCCCGCCCGCCGGACGAATACCCAACCTCACGTTCCTCTGAAACCTGCCAGACGACAGCGTCGGGCACATAGTCAATGCCTTGTGCACGAAATGCGCGGACAATTGGTTGCCCCGCCATGTATTCATCCCCAAGGATTGCCGCCTCGGCGTCTTTTGCGGTCTCAATAGCGCGGTAGATCTGTCCTCCGGGGGTGGATTGATCGTCCAGCAACAAGACCTTGGCGCCGCCTGTCGAGGCGGTCGTCGCAGCAGCCATGCCGGCGGGGCCGGCGCCAATGACAATGAGGTCATAGCTCATCATCGGTCTCGCTATCGTTGATAATTTTCGCTGCGCCAAGCTGTCGAGCGACTTTTATGCCATCGGACACCAAGATCTGGCATGCCTGCTGATTGGCTTCGCCGTCGATAACCATCAGACAATCAAAGCAAGCGCCCATCATGCAAAACGGCCCGCGTGGGCGGCCGCGGACCGGAGTTTCGCGAAAGGTGTCGATATTTGCCACCAGTAAGGCCGCGGCGACGCTGTCACCGGGACGCGCGGAAATGGACGTGCCCTCGAAATCGAATGTGATTTCATCGTCAGTTTCGGGATGCAATCGCTTAAACATCGAACCGTCCCGCGCTGAGGCCATCCAACTCGCTACCCAAGTGACCATCCGCCACATATTTTGCAAAGGTCATGGCGTGAGTGGCGGCCAAGGTTACGCCGCTGTGGCACGATGCCGCGAAAGCACCGGGCATGGTTTCCGATTGATCGTAAATCGGTATGCCGTCGGGCGTCATCACCCGCAGCGCAGCCCAGGTACGAACGATGCGGGCTTTTGATAGCACGGGAAAACAACGTCGCGCCCGGTCCGCGATGCGCTTAATGACTTCAGGGCCACTACTGAGATCAAACCCGACATCTTCCTGCGAACTGCCGATCAAAATCGTGCCTTCGCCGGTTTGGCGGGCGTGGGTTGTCGGCATATCGAGAAACGGCGCCATCCGTTCTGTCACCAGAACCTGCCCCTTCAGCGGATACACCGGCTGGTCGAGGTTGACCATTGGCGCCAACGCTTTGTTCCCCAGGCCGGCCGCCAGCACCACTTTGCCTCCGGTGACGGTGCCCCCTGGAGTTTCTACACTGAACCCGTCGCCGTCGCGCTTGATCGCATGAACGCGGCTGTCGGTGCGGATGACGCCATCCAAATCAACGAAGGCGCGCTGCATGGCGCGCATCAAAAAGAGCGGGCCGACGTGGCCGTCGTGGGGGCTGAATGATCCACCGACTACGTCCGGGCCGAGACCGGGAAGGCGCTCCATCATAGCCTTGCGATCCAGCATCTGGTGGCTGAACCGGCCATTCTGGTGGCCGGTCAGGGACGCCATTTTCTGGGCCCGTTCATCGAATTCCGCTTCACTGAGGCAAATCTCAATGCCGCCTGGGGCATAATATGAAATATCAATGCCCGTCCGCTCGGTCAGTTCCTGAGCGAACCCGGGCCATAACTCCGCCGAGCCCATGGTCCAGTCGGCGTAAACCGGTTTGCCGATGCCTTTGCTCTGCACCCAAACCAAGCCGAAGTTTCCGCGCGCCGCCCGATATGCGGTATCACCTTCATCAAGGATAACGCAGCCAAGCCCTTGGCGTGCCAAGCCAAAACCAATGGCCGATCCCAGCAACCCGCCGCCGATGATGATAGCGTCATACGCTCCACTCATCGGAATCGATCGATCCAATAAGGTTTCAGGTCGACGTTTTTCGGCTCGCCGCTGACTACGCCAGCGACGATATGTCTCGTGTTCGGTGCCATCCTAAAACCGTAATGACTATGGCCAAATGCGGCAAATAAATTGTCATGTTCAGGCATGGTGCCGATGCAGGGCAGGCTGTCGGGAGGAGACGTGCGGGCAAAATATTTTAGGCTGTTGGCCGCCAGGCCAGCATCTGCCCAGAAGGCTTCGCCCGAAGAGGCCAAAATCTGTAACGAGACGATCAAGGAAATGACTGGTGGCAAGCCGCCGGCCGCCGCGGTCAAGCTTTGGAACGAAGGAAAATTGAACGAAGCGATTGAAAAGGCCATGGCGGGCTGAACGCCCCCACAGGCTTAAGTTTGTTCTGTTGCGTTTCCGGTCGCCGGGGGAGAGGAATCCCCCGCGTCGACCGGGCCGCGAATCACACGGCGCCAGCGTCGCGCCAATAACGCACCGATGATGCCGATTTCCAGCATCGGCGCGATGACTGTCCACCACGACGGGTTCTCACCATAGGGCGAAAAAAGCGGGATCACCTGATCCAACGTCTCGACCCCAATGGTTTCCGGCACCAAGATGTAAAGCAAGGCCAAGGCGATCAACGCGATTCCCTCGCCTCGCCCATCGCGCCGGCCCAAACAGATAAAGTAAATAAAGCCCAAATCGCGCAAGGCGAATAGAATAGTCGCGCCGTAAATCAGGTGCAGATCTTGGCCGCGCAATACGGTGTAGTCGCTGAAATTGCTGGCGGCGATCCACACCCCCAACCCGACCAGAGGCACGGTGATGATTGAGCGCGGCATTGTCATCCAGGCCGTGCGCCATTGCCGGCCGGAAATTGCGCCATCCAATCGCCGCAGTTGAATGCGGTTTTTACCCTCTGTTACGCAAATCAGATAAATTAGGAATACACCCGCAATCAGCACCATCGTCGGGATCGATGGGAAATCGTAAAATGCGATGGGTGTGTTCGGGCCGACGGGCAGGCTTCTCAGGCCGCCGAAAAAGACCATGGCGAAGACAACGAATGCCGCCCAAAGCCAGGGGTCGACGGGTTCTTGCAGTTCCGCGCGCATCAAAGCCCAAATACCGGCCAGCCCCCAGCCAATGAAGGCGGCCGTGAAAATCGCCATGAACTGCGGCAAGCTGAGATACTCACCGTGCCAAGTGATCAGATCGAGAATGCCTTCGCCGCCGGTCACCGAAAGCCCGATATACAAAGGCGGCAAGGCGCAAATCATGCCCAGGAACTGATAGGAAACGACGTGAACTCGCCCAAACTCGCGGCGTTTCTGGATGGCCGAAAGACTGACTAGAAAACAGATGGTCTGCGCCAACAGGCCCGTGCCGGCATAAAGAGCCACCGACATGATAAGGCGTTGGGTGCTCCACCATTCGGTGTTTGAGGCAGCGAAAACGCCTAAGCAAATGAACCCGCCGATCCAGGTGAACGCCGTGCTGCCCGCCAGTTTTGCCCATCCCATGCCCCAGGCCGACATCGATGACATGCGTTGCGGCACCCAGGTTTTGTGATTGATTTCTTGAAGCACACTGTCCGCTGCCTGGCGCGTGCCCCAAATGAAAACCAAGGCAAAATAGCCCGCCGTGGCGACAAAACTCGAGCCGCTGTCGAAGGCGAAATCGTTGAGATAATAGGTTAGCCCGAAAATCGCACCCAGGCTCACAGGCAGGGCGATCAGCCGGTAGCCTTGAAATTCTGTCAGCAAAAGGCGGCGGAATTCCGGGTTCATGATCCGCTCTCTTTGTTATCTGCCTGGGTATCTGCTTGCCCGCCCACGGCGCGTTGGTAGGTGTCTTGAAGCCGTTCCTTGATTTCGGTGAAGCCGATGACCGGCAGGCCGGCATCGACCAAGTGCTTAAGTAACGTCAACTGAACTATCTTGCCGCCATCGAGATACGCCGTCGCGCGCAGGCCGTCGAATTCCGCGTGAGCCACGCCTGCGGCGCCTGTCACGATGGCTTCCAGATTACCATTCGGTTCCGCCAGTTCGATAACGATGCGGCGGCGCGATTGGGTGCCAGGCGACGCGCCGTCGTGGCGCAGTACGCGGCCGCCCTGAATGATGATCATATCGGAACAATAATCTTCCAATTCGGCAAGAATGTGCGACGACACCAGCAATGTCATGCCGTCGTCATGCAGCCCCCGGAACAGCGCCGACAATTGCTGACGGGCATCCGGGTCGAGGCCGGCGGCGGGTTCATCAAGTATAAGGAAATCTGGATCGTGAATAATTGTCCGGGCGATGGCGGCACGCTGGGTGAGGCCGCGTGACAAGGATCCGACTTTGTCGTCCAGCCGATCGGCGACGTTGAGCCGTGCCGCCGCCGTCGCCGCACGGGCCTCGGCGTCGCGGCGTTTTATGCCGCGCATTTCGGCTCCGTGTTCAAGACATTGGCGCACTGTCAGATCATCATAAAGGCCATAAAAATCTGGCAGATACCCCATTCTCTTGTGCGCTGCGCGTGGGGATGCGGTGATGTCCTGGCTGTCGAAAATCACCCGTCCATCCACGGGTGCGTGTAGACCCACCAGACAATTGATCAAGGTCGTTTTGCCGGCGCCGTTGGGCCCAACCAGGGCGGTAATGCCACCGAGCGGTATTGATATGTTGATATCGAACAAGGCCCGCTTCGTCGGGTAGTCGAAAACCAAATCTTCGGTGCTGATTAGCGGCGCGTTCATGAGCCGCATGGTATCACCGCGGACCCGACGGGAGGAGCCTGAATTCGCCGCACCATGAGGTATTTCACCCACGCGTTCTTATTGTATTGTACATAACCGGGTGCGGGGCTTTTCGCGCCGACGAATATGGTGATGGCAAATGCGGAATACTGACCTCCAAACGCTAATCGACGGCCTCGCATCTGCGGCGTTATTCCCGCCCGGCGAAGCGGCTGACGCGGCGGCGCATGTATTCACGGCGTTGAAGTCGCCGGGCCCGGCCAACGCGCCGCCACCGCCGTCGAACATGCCCGTCTTGCGTTATCTTGAGCCGGCATTTGAAGACGCGTCTGCGGGGCCCGGTATCGTTCCCGTCATTGCAACGGCTGTTGCCGCGCTTGCCCCGGCGCTACCTTGGTACCGACGCGCCGATGCCGCGCGGCCAGAATTCGAGAACGGCCATGCGAACGCGCAAATCATCGGGCCGAACGGCCTGGAAGTTCGTGATGACGTGGTGATAGGTGTCAGCCTGATGGCGCCCGGCATTCAATATCCTGACCATCAACATCCGCCGGCGGAAGTTTATGTGGTCATGAGTGACGGCGAATGGCGCCAGGAAGATGGCCCCTGGCATCGCCCGGGGCGCGGCGGGCTTGTGTTCAATCCGCCGAACATTGTCCATGCCATGCGGGCCGGCGATACGCCGCTGCTGGCGATCTGGTGCCTGGCGCCTGTTCCTTCACCCGACTGAGCGTTCGGAGGCCTTTAAGCCAAACGTGCTGACCTCGTGGGCCATGTCCGCGACGAACTTGATTAATGGTGTTTCCGCATTGCGCGGGTATACGGCCTGAAATTCCAAGTCATCAAGACGTGGCGCCGTTTCCAACAGACGAAGCTCGCCACGGTCACGTTCATCGCGGAGAACCGAAGGCGGCAACAGGCTGATGCCGAGGCCAGCTTTGGTCAACGAGGCGACGACCCCGAGGCTGTTGCAGACATCAATGCGACGGGGGCGCAGGTTATGGCGATGGAACCAAACGTCGATAACGTCATGGAGGTTTGATTCCTGGGCCAGCGTGATAATCGGCCAACGGGCTAGGTCTTGAGGCTGCAATTCGCCATCTGGAATATCGAGCCGCGTGCTGGCCATCCAGTCATAGCGGATATAGCCAAGCGATGCGGCCACTAAGCCTGGGCCTTGTGCCGGGCCGGGCATCAGGGCGATTTCCAAATCACCGGCGTTCAGCTTGCTCCATACGCCGGCTGTCAAATCGACATCCAGTTCGACAACGACCTCTGGGAATTCCGTGTTGATGCGACTGACCAAGTCCGGCAGCCACGTCAGGGCGACGGTTTCCGTGACACCTAAGCGAATGCGCCCGCTGACCGATTGGGTGGCGCCGAAACGGCTTCGTGCTTCCTCTGTCATCGCTAAAATGTGTTCGGCGTATTCAAGAAATTCCCGACCACGCGGCGTTAATCTGATCCGCCGGCGCGAGCGGTCAAGAAGCTGGGCGTTGAGACTACGCTCTAATTCCTTAACTCGCATCGAGATTGCCGGCTGTGTCGTGTTGAGCTTGCGTGCTGCGGCGCTGACGCCGCCGGATCGTGCGGCATGGACGAAAGCTTCGATTTGTTTGAGGTTCATAAACGGCCGTCTTCAAAGAGGTTGGGATCGCAGTAATTTAATATATCAAATTTTCTTATATAATCAGATAAATTTATATAATTTGCGCTGATATTAAATTATCCCGCATACTTCTACCCAAGAGGCGAACCCGATTGGGCAGCAAGACCTTTGCACTCGGATATCAATTCCGGTGCGCGGGGTGTCCTCTTCGAATAACGTCGACCAGAGGGTCGCGTCGTAAATGGATACGTGAGCGGTCACCGACCGCTTTCCAAGGGAGGAAAGAATGACAATTTTAAGAAAAACCATGATCGTCTCAGCCGCCGCCGTTTTGGCCGCCGGCTTGAGCACCGCCGTCTCCGCTGCCGAATTGCGGATGAGCAGCCAGTGGACGGAAAACACCGCCGGCGCGAAAGTCGACAAATGGTGGGCCAGCGAGATTGAAAAACGCACCAAAGGTGAAGTGAAGATCAAAATCTTCTGGGCTGGCGTGCTCGGCAAAGCCAAGGAAAATTTGGGCCTTATCCAACAGGGCGCCATTGAACTGGCGGCCATGTCGCCGGGATACTTCCCTGCCGAACTGCCGTTTCACGCGGCGCCGAATTCCATTCCCATGGCCATGTCACGGGTCGATCAAGCGACCGCGTTGATGGAACGCCTGTTGACCGAAGTGCCGGAATTCGACATGGAAGCCAAGCGCAACGGCATGAAGGCATTGTTCATGCATCACCTCAACCCCTATCAGTTGGTCTGCAAAGACCACATCAAGAGCCTTGCCGACATGAAAGGCAAAAAGGTTCGGACCTGGGGCAAAGACATGCCGCGCATGGTCCAGGCGGCCGGCGGTGTACCGGTGACGCTGGGCTTGGCACAGCTTTATGAAGGCCTCAGCCGCGGCACCGTTGACTGCATTCCGTTCTCGGTTGATCTGATGGTCAACTACAAGATTTACGAAGTTGCCAAGAACATCCACGACATCACGCTCTGGGAAGGCCCGACCAACGCGGTTTGGATCGGTCGCAAGATCTGGGATGCCATGTCTCCGGCGAATCAGAAAATTGTCCAGCAGGTGTCCTTCGAAGCCGCCAAGCGGGATCGTGATGCGGTCGTTGCCGCGGGTAAGGAAGCCATCGGCACTCTTAAGGGCAAGGGTGTGAATTTCCGCAAGTTCCCGGCTGCTGACAAAGTCGCCTGGAAGGCCGCGAACCCGGATTTCTTCGGTGATTTCATCAAAGGCCAGGATGCCAAGGGCCGGGGTGACGCGGCAAAGAAAACCATCATGATTTGGCGGGAAGTCGTCAAATAAGTAACTCAAGTTCTCCTCCCTGATGCCCGGTGCGGTATGGTTCACCGCACCGGGCGCCTCTTCGCCCAAAAATTGGATCCCGAAGTCTGGACCATGAGGTGAAACTATGAACGAGGGCCGCCACCCCATCGGCCGGTGGGTCCTGCGCCTCAGCCGCGCATGTGCGTTTCTTTCAGGGATCGCCCTGTTGCTAATGATGGTCGCCGGCGCATCGGATGTAATCGGTACCAACCTCGACATCATCGGGCTCCAATCGCAGCCGGTACCGGCTGCGTTCGAATTCATGGCAGCGATGATGGTGTTCACGGTTTTCCTGGGCACGGCGTTGGCTCAGGCGCGGCGCAATCACATCCGGGTCGAGGTGATCGTCAATCGGCTGCCGCCCGGCGGCCGGAAGGTGATGGAGGCGGTCCAACACACCCTTAGCGCCGTCATGTGGGGCCTGATTGCTTGGTACGGATGGAAGTCCGGAATTCACAGTGTCTCGGTCGGCGAATACGCCACGGGATTGATCAATTTCCCACTTTGGCCGGCACGGCTGATCCTCGGCGTCGGCGCGACGCTGATGACGGTTCAGTGCCTATTCGACGTTGTCGGCGTCTACATTCCAAAGTTCCAGATCATTGACGAGAATGGCGCCCATGATGCGCCCATCTCCTAACTAGGGGCCGCAAGTGGAACCCCTGACCATCGGGTATTTGGGCGCCGGCCTTCTGTTTGTGTTCCTGGCTGCCGGCATTCCCGTGGCGGTGGCCATGGGCACCATCGGCATCGGCGGCATGCTGCTCGGCGCCGGGCCGTTGTTGACCATGGGCCAGCTCCGGGTGCTGCCGTTTTGGGTAGTTAACAATTACGCTTTTGCGGTGCTGCCCATGTTCGTCCTGATGGGGGTTTTGGCGGAAACGTCGGGGATTACCGCGCAGGTCTTCCGTGCCGCTGATTTGTGGCTGCGGCGATTCCGGGGCGGGCTCTACCAGGCGGTGATCGTCGGTTCCGCCGTGTTTGCGGCGATATCGGGCTCTACCATCGTCAACGCCGTCGTCTTTACCCGCATCGCCTTCCCGCAGATGATCAAGTACGGTTACAACAAGAGCTTGTCCATCGGCGCCATCGCTGGCGCTGGTAGTTTCGCAGCGATGATCCCGCCGTCGATCACTATGGTCATTTACGCCATTATGACGGAACAATCGGTCGGCCAATTGCTGGTTGCCGGCGTGATTCCAGGGGTGATTACCGCCGTTGTCTATCTGGCGGGTGTCGCCGTGATTGTGCGTTTCAAACCGTCGCTGGCGCCGCCCATTGACGACCGGGTGACTTGGAGCGAACGCTGGCAGGCCGCCGGTCAGGTTTGGCCGATCTTGATTTTGATGGTGTTGGTGCTGGGCGGCATTTACTCCGGCCTGTTCCCGCCGTCCGCCGCTGGCGCCGCTGGCGCCTTTGGCGCGTTCTGTCTTGCGATCGTCAAAAAACGTGGTATCCGCGGCGGCTGGTTGGTGCCGGCGTTACAGGATGCGGCGTCCATCAGTTGTATTATTTTCGTCATTTTGATCGGCGGCCTTCTGTTGTCGAGGATGCTCGCCGTGGTCGGTGTCATTGACGACATGGTATTGCAGATCACCGCCGTCGCCTCGACGCCGGTGAAGTTCATGATCATGGCGTCGATCCTTTATATCGTCTTAGGATGTTTCCTTGATACCACCTCGATGATGGTCGTTACGTTGCCATTCCTCTATCCGGTTGTCGTCGCTCTGCAGATCGACCCGATCTGGTTCGGCATTGTCCTGGTCAAGCTGATTGAAATATCCGTGGTCACGCCGCCCGTCGGGATCAATCTGTTCGCCGTGCTGGGTGCGGTGGGGAAGCAGGCGACGTTCAAGGACGTGTCCTTGGGCGTGATCCCGTTCATCATCCTCGATTTGATCGTTCTGGCGCTGCTGATCATTTTCCCCGAACTTGCCACCTGGCTGCCAAAACAGATGATCGCGGGGTAGGCGATGGTCATGGGGGCAGATATCAGACCGGTGGTTTTGGGCGGCGGCGCGGTCCCGTTCCGGCGCTACAAGGACGGCTCTCACTGGCGTGACTGGGTTCGCCACGCCGGTCGGGCGGCACTCCAAGACGCTGGTTTGGCGCCGTTGGACATTGACAGTTTGGTCGTCGCCAACGAGACGGATTTCATTTCCCTGCAGGTCAATCCGGGTCCTGTGGTGGCCGATGAGTTGGGCATGAGCGGCGTGGCGACGGTTAGGGTCGAGGCGGGCGGTGGCAGCGGCGGCGCGGCGCTGCGAACAGCTTTCGCGCAGATCATGGGCGGCACGGCAAAGCGCGTCCTTGTCGTTGGCTTTGAGGCCGGCGCTAGTCATTTGTCGGCCAAGGATGTGCAGTTGATTTATGGGCTTTCATTCGATGCCGAGATCGATGGAATGGCTGGTGCCACGGCGGTTAGCCTTTATGCACTGTCGATCTCCATGCACATGATGGCATTGGGAACGACATCGGCACAGATGGCTGCCGTCTCGGTGAAAAATCACGGCCATGCGAAAGCCAACCCCAATGCCCACAAGCCGATGGACTTGAGCATCGATGATGTCCTCACTTCACCGAACGTCTCAACACCCTACCGGCGCCTTGATTGCAGCCTGATTAGCGATGGTGCCGCAGCGATCGTGCTGGCACACCCCGATCACGCCCCCGCGTCGCCCACGCCGCGTTCACGGATTGTCGGCAGTGGCGCCGCCACCGATCATGCCCGCCTCGGCGACCGTGCTGAGCCGCACGTCTTCGACGCGAAAGCGCGCGCCGCGCGCGATGCCTACGCCATGGCCGGCATTGACGATCCCGCATCGGAAATCAATGTCGCCGAAATTTACGATGCCTTCACGGGTGCCGAAATCCAAGGCCTTGAAGCTTTGGGGCTGGCGAACCCGGGGTGGGCCGGGCCGGCGTTGCTGGATGGTGCCTACACTGCGGACGGCCCGCTGCCGGTGAATTTGTCTGGCGGCCTGATTGGCCAAGGCGGTGCGCCGGGCGCGGTCGGGGTCATGCAGGCGGTGAACATGGATCGCATGTTGACCGGCCGCTCTGAAATGGCCAGCGGGCGGGATTTTCGCCTGGGCGTTGTCGACGCCCACGGCGGTATATGCACGTCGAGCGCCGTCCATGTCATGAAAAGGATGGATTGATGACTGAGCAATCTTTCCCCCTTGTGTTGGCATTGAACTACCACCATGCGACCGGTGAGATGGCACCCTATTTTGAGGCGCTGGAAGTGGGGCGTGCCCGGGCCAGTAAGTGCCCCACCTGCGGCGATGTTCGGATGCCGCCGAGACCGGTTTGTCCGGATGACGGTACGCAAACCGAGGCGATCGACCTATCGGGCGCAGGCCAGGTCGCCGCCGTCACACACGGTGACGCGGTGCCACCGTTCGGCGATCATGCGACGCCCCAAAGTTTTGTCCTTGTCGCCATGGATGGGGCTGACAATTTCATGTTCGGGCGAATGATCGATGCCCATGCTGATGACGCTGTCGCCGTCGGCACCCGGGTCCGGCTAGCCGGTGCCCAAGGCGCGTCGCCACATCCGTCCGGCGCTGCCGTATTTAAGAGAGACCAAGATCAATGAGCGCGCGCCGTCAAAACATCGACCCAGAGACTAGGAGGATAGGCCATGGCTTACGTCATTGATCCAGCGAAACTGGCCAGTCTGAACCTGCGCCAATCCGACGGACCGACGCCTTATGAGATCGTCATGCCCGAAGGCGCCAACATGGCCGCGGACACGGTTGCCCGCCATGCCGAAAAATTTCCCGACCGCCCGGCCATGGTCTTTGAAGACGCCGACCACAATGCCAAAATTTGGAGTTTTGCCGAACTGGAACGCGATGCCACATGCTTGGCTGTGGCCTTGGCAAATCTTGGTGTCGGCAAGGGAGACCGTGTCGCCATTCATACGGGCTTGCGCCCGGAGACCGGCCTTGCGCATTTGGCCATCTATAAGCTCGGCGCCATCGCCGTGACCTTATCGCAACTATACGGCCCCGACACCTTGGCGCATGTTCTCAATCATTCGGAAGCCGAAATTATGATTACCCAGGATGCAGCCTGGGAACGCTACCGCGCCGACATCGGCGCGTTTCCGACGCTTCGCCAAGTTATCGTCGTCGGTGCCACCACGGGGGATGAATTGGCCTTTGATGACTTGCTGGCCGTCGACCCCGGTGAATTCACGCCAACCCCCACATCGTCCGATGACCTGGCGCTGTTGATGTATACATCGGGCTCCACCGGCATGCCGAAGGGGATGCTGCACGGGCACCGGATTTTGCAGTCCTATATCCCAAGCCTGTCGTTCGCGTTCAATCTTGACCGCGATGATCCCGACGCCGTGTTCTGGTCGCCGGCCGATTGGGCCTGGGTCGGCGGGCTTTTGGATATGCTGCTGATCTCGTGGGCGTTCGGCCATACGGTGGCGACCAGCGAACACCGCTTCGACGCTGCCTGGTCATTTGAATTCATGGCCCGCCGAGGCGTCACCCACACGTTCCTCACGCCGACCGCCTTGAAGCGCATGGCCCAGGTGCCGGTGCCGGCGGACCGTTGGGGCCTCAAGTTGCGGGTCATCTGCACCGGCGGCGAGCCATTGCCGGGCGAAGTGTTGCGCTGGGCCGAAGAGGATTTGGGCGTCGTCTGCAATGAGTTTTACGGCCTGACTGAGGTCAATCATCTGATCGGCAATTGCAAGGCACTGTTTGAGCCGCGCCAAGGTTCCATGGGTATGGCTTATCCGGGCCATGCGACAACGGTGGTCGACGCGGAGGGGAACCCGCTGCCGAACGGCGAGGTCGGCGAGATCGTGACCCGCGATGACGACGTGACCCAATTTTTGGGCTATTGGAAAGACCCCGGTAAAACCGCCGACCTCAGGCTTGGGCCCTGGCTGCGCACCGGTGATTTGGGTTTGCGCGATGACGACGGCTACTTCTGGTACCGGGGCCGCATCGACGATCTAATCAAAAGTGCCGGCTACCGGAT
The DNA here is from genome assembly GCA_018665815.1 of Rhodospirillaceae bacterium. Classification (GTDB taxonomy): domain Bacteria; phylum Pseudomonadota; class Alphaproteobacteria; order Rhodospirillales; family Casp-alpha2; genus UBA3470. The sequence goes on along the minus strand of JABJBP010000070.1, from coordinate 51,492 downwards.
TGGCCCGGCCGAGGTCGAGGATTGTCTGGTTCGTCATGCCGCCGTCGCCGAAGCTGCCGTCGTCGGTAGTCCGGACGCCGATCGGGGCGCTGTCGTCAAAGCTTTCATCCGATTAGCTGCCGGCCATCAAGCAACCGATGAGCTGACCGTGGAATTACAGAACCACGTGAAATCAAAATTGGCAGCCTACAAATACCCCCGCGAGGTTGAGTACGTCGACAAATTCGAACTGACCTCGAGCGGCAAGATCAACCGTAAGGAGCTTCGGCGGTTGGAGGTGGAGCGCAAGGGCAGCGGATAGAACGGCCGGTTATTTCCGGGGTGAAAAGCCCAGTGATATCAAGCTCTTCATAAAAAAATGACGGAACGAACCGAATTTTCCCAAAGGACAGATATAGTGCGGTTCCGTGCCTATCCCGCTTGAGACTGAAATCGACGGCTCTTGGACTTCGTATTCACAATATAAAATAACGTGCTTCTCCGCTCGACGCGGACAGCATGCATGAGAGATAGGAAGCTGAAATAGGATAAACAACCCTTAAATTAGTTTATTTTCCGCTCATTGGTAGAATGAAACATATCCACCTTTTTGCCATCATCAACCTAAACGTCAGTCGGCTCAAAATGCCTGACATTCACCGAGGCTGTGACCTCGGTCAGGAGGAGGCAACCTCATAAGTTTGGGAGTTTCCAATACAGGCTATCGGCGATAGGGTTTGAGAGCTGTCATATCGGGCGTCCGCGACGGCGTCTAACCTGAAACCGGCCAAAGAGTGTGCAGCGTGACCGACAGATGTTTTAGCCCGTTTTCGTTGGATGAAGATATCGACCGTCGTGAAGTTCCTGCGCTGAAATCCCACCCGATGGTGTTGGGGCAAGATGGTCGGGACTTATTTGCAGCCGGTGTCGCGGATATGGATTTCAAAGCCCCGCCGGTGGTTCTTGATGCGTTGGGGATGCGCTTAGGCCATGGCGTCCTTGGTTATGAAGCCGTGCCGGCAGAATTGTTACCTGCGCTGACGGGATGGCTTCAGGACCGCCACGGTTGGCAAGTCAATCAAGAACATATCCTTCGTGCACAGAATGTGCTGAATGCGTTGGCCATGGCCGCCTCGATTTTCACGGAAGTCGGCGACGGGGTCATCGTTCAGCCACCAGTGTTTTTCGATTTCTTCGATATCCTGCGGGAGAACGGACGCACTCTGATCACCAATCCCTTGGTATTGAACGATGGTCGATACACGATGGATTTTGCTGACCTCGAAAGAAAAGCCGCTGCACCGCAGACCAAGATGATCTATCTGTGCAATCCTCACAATCCAGTTGCCCGGGTTTGGACAGCTGATGAGCTGCGCACCTTGGGGGATATATGCATCGAAAATGGCGTCATCGTTGTCGCCGATGAGATGCATGGGGATTTGGCGTTCCCCGATCACCCCTACACGCCCTTCTCGTCGCTCAGCGCTCGCCACGCTGGCAATTGCATCACCTGTTTGTACCAGCGAAGACGTTTAACATCGCCTCGTGTTGCTCTGCATTTACGGTTGTCGAAGACGAAGAAATGCGCGCCGCTTTTCAGACCGAGAATAGTCGATTGACCGTGAACAAGAACAATGCCTTTGCCAGTGCCGCCATGGTCGCCGCGTACAGGTATGGTGCGCCGTGGTTGGAGGCGGTGCGCGATTATTTGCAGGGCAACGTCAAAGCGGTCAGAGACCATCTCGCAATTACGCAACGCGTCGAACTGATCGAGCCGGAGGGAACATTCCTGATGTGGCTTGATTTTAGGGCGCTGGGATTACGGCCAGACGAATTAACAGCGTTCCTCCGGAATGAGGCGAAATGGGCAGTCACTCGTGGACCGGCTTTCGGTGACGAAGGAATTGGATTTGCCCGGCTCAACATCGCCTGTCCGCGTGCCAAACTTGAAACAGCGCTTGGACAACTTTCCAACGCCGTCTGTAGCATCTGATCACTTGCCATTGACCGCTCAATGCCCCCTCAGGGCAAACTTGAGAAGCTTGAGGTGGCTCTGAATGAAGTCCGCCCAGGCCCCGACAAGCGGACGTAATATTAGTCCGCCGCCTCAGGCGAGACCGCGGGAGCGTTGGTCGCTAGGAAGTCGCGGATGTGGCGCAAGGCCAGCGCGATCTTTCGGTCGTTCTCTTTCCAAGGATAAAGACTGACTTGTGCGTTCGGCGCCAGCAGCGCGGTTTCCATGGCCACCGCATAAGGGTGCGCCGGAATATCGTCCGGCAAGACCAGGACCGGTGTCTGGCAATTGCGCACAAAGTCACGATCAACGGTGAACACGAAATCGGCGCGTTTGGTGTACATGTTATTGAGGTAGTCCGAGACCATCCCCATGGTGACCTCGGGCCGGCGCTGAGTGAACGCAGGTCCCCAGCCGGCGATGTTGTTGTTATAGTAGATATCGGGGTGGCTCGATGTGTAGCCACTGGGGTGCACCAGCGTCGCGGCAACGACCCGCTCACCGGCGTGCTTCATCAAATTCCAGATCATCGGCCCGCCAATGCAGAATCCCAACACCGTGAACCGCTCAACGCCAAGGTGCGCCAGGAGACCAAGCTGATCGTCAACGAAGCCGTCCCAGGTTCGCTCGATTTCCAGTGGCCCTTCTGTCTGACCGCCATTGGCATTGCGCAAATCGAGCGCGATGACCCGGTAGGTGTCGCTGAATTCCTCAAGCGGATTGAAGGCATGATTGGCGAGGCCGGCAATCGTCGCATTCAGGCCACCGCCGGGAATGACCAACAGCGGAAAGCCTGAACCGGCTTCCTGATAATGAATTTTCACCGGTCCGTTTTCGAATATCGGCATGCTCGAACCTCCCTTATACGTCGCCGGCCCTGCGGCCTAGGCCGGTATCATAACACCATCGCCGCAATAGGCACCGTTATCCATCCTGGTTCATTCGTCCCTCCCGCCATGCCAGCGCGGCCTTCAGGCCGTCCTTGGCGGCGATCTCCTTGAACTGTTTTCTGGACGGCGTTTCCGTGGCTTCGATCTCGACGGCCAGATCAAGGTTGATTTCGAGTGCCTGGCGCAGGCCCATGGCATCAAACGCGCCATTGATGGCTTGCTTGGTCAGGCGCACGGCGTCTGGGTCCATCACCGCCATGCGTCCCGCCATTTCCATGGCGGTGGCCAGGCCTTGGCCTACCGGCACCACATGATTAACCAAACCGACGTCGCGCGCGCGCGCGGCAGAGACACGGTCGTCGGCGACCAATAACAATTCCTTGGCGACCTTCGGCCCCGTGAGATACGGCATGATCATCGCCGTAATCACCGAGCCGAACTTGAGCTCGGGCTCGCCGAAGAACGTGCCTTCCTCGGCGATGGTAATATCGCAGGCCATGGCCAGCTCACACGCAGCGGCCAGGCAAAACCCGTGGGTCACCGCGATGGTCGGCTTCGGACAATCCCAAAACCGCATGATGAAGTTGAGGTCTTCCGTCAGAATTTGCCGCCAGGCGTCATGGCCGCTGATGGCGGCTTGCGCATCGTCTTTGAGATCCATTCCGGCGCTGAATGCCCGCCCCGTACCGTTCAGGACGACAACCCGAAGCGCCGGGTCCGCTTCGATAGTGTCCATGGCCGCGTTGGCCTCAGCAATGGTTCGGCGGCTGATCGCGTTTAGGCGTTCGGGGCGGTTGAATGTGAGCCGCGCAATGGCGCCGGATGTTTCAAAAATCAGGGTCTCAATGGCCATGCGGCGGGGGCTCCCAGGTGATTTGTCGCATCAAAGGGGCGATGCCAGGGTATTGTAGCCCGTCTTCGGGTGGACGGAAGTGCTATTGTGCCGCCGGCGCACATTTACCTGTTCTGTTCATTGAATCCGTGAATTCTTACACGTAAAAATATAAAATTTATTTATGAATTATATTTAATTTATAAAATTAATCATCAAAAATATGCTTTTCAATCGTCTCAAATTAACACATTTCAGGGTAATATTTTGTTGATCTCACACCTTATATTAGAAATTTACAATGCTTCATCATATTAACAATGGTTACAAAGCGTGTAATAAAACATGCCTAAAAGCGGCGATTTCCTTAGACTTCTTGCGCAGGTTTCCCTACAATCACGTTAATTAAGAAGACTATAATAATCCTCTAACTGGCACTACTCGACGGAGGAAGAATTTTCTCCGCACGCTCTTGAGGGGCGAGAGGACAGAATCGGAGCTGGAAAAAAGAGGCGGCACTTTGAACTACGAAGGGCCATCGGGCAGAGAAGGCAAGGGGGATTCTGCGCCACGCGGCGAGATCTCCATCATCGAAGCGCAGGCCGGCACCATCCAGGTGTTGCCTGCTGATGCTTGGGTGCTTGGTGCGGACTTTGTCCGCCAAGGGTCGGACCTGATCCTGACGGGCGCCGATGGTCAACAGATCAGCGTCCGCGATTTCTTCCGGCTCCAGAACCCCCCTGATCTGATCACCGAAGGCGGCCAGCTGATTAAGGCCGAGCTCGCCATCAAACTCGCCGGTCCGCTGGCGCCGGGCCAATACGCCCAGGCCGCGCCCGCCGGTGCCGGTGATCCAATCGGTAAAGTTGTCACCGCCGAAGGCAAGGTCGAAGCGACCCGCGCCGACGGCACCCGCGTGACGCTGAAGGAAGGTGACCCGGTCTATCAGGGCGACGTGCTGGAAACCGGCAAGGATGCCGCCCTCGGTATCGAGTTCGCCGATGAGACGACGTTCTCGCTCGGTGACAGCGGCCGGATGACCTTGGATGAGATGATCTACGATCCGGGCGGGGATCAGAACTCCATGGCCGTCTCGCTGGTCCAGGCACAAGCGGTTATCGCCACCGAAGAGGCAGCGAAGGCGGAAGCCGCCGCGCTCAAGGCCCAAACCACGATCTCGGCGAACAATATCGCGACCCAGGCCCAGACCGCTGAAACCACGGCGGAAAGCCGTGCCGATGACGGTGTCGCCGATGCCAGTCCCTTGGATGCCCTGGAAGCCGCCGCCGATGCCGCGACTGCGGCTGCGGCAGCGAAGACCGCGGCGGATGGCGCGAACACGGAACTGAGCAAACCGTCGCCCGTCCAAAGCGTGCTCGATCAATTCAAGGCCGATGGCATCAGTGCCGCCGCGGACGCCCTGGCCGCGTCGAATGCCGCGCAAACGGCCGCCACGACCGCCGCTAACGGGATTATCACTGCCGCGCAGAACCTGAATTTGACGTTTACGCCGCAAACGGCGGCGGCGGCGACCACGGCGATTAAGGCGGCGGCGAATGCCATTATCAATGACGCGGATGCATCGAGTGCGGCCAAGGCATTGGCGCGCGATGCGCTTGATTCCGCCGATGATGCTCTGGAAGCCGCCAACGCCGCCCAACAGGATGCCGACGCCGCAGCGGAATCGCTTTCCAATGCGAACGCCCAGTCGAGTGTGGCCACGGCCGCCGCCGACGAAGGTATTGACGCGGTTGTCCTGCCGCGCGCTAAGGCGGCGGCAGATATCAACGCCGCCAACGAGACCGCGGAAACCGCCGCCAAGTCGGCGGAGGCGTCGCGCGATGCGGCGGTGACGTCCGGCGACGAAGCGCTGGCATTTACCCGCGATGCCATGGCTGCGACGAATTCAACCTTGGATTCCGCCGCCGATTTCGAAACCACGAACGGCTCTACCGCCGCCGACAAAGTGCAGGATGCCGCGGCGTTTTGCCCGGGATATTTGCGGGGGCTCAGCTTCATCGGGCCCTTCGCCGTGGTCGGGTTGTCCAAGCCACGGGAAAACAAGACGTTTTCCGGCCTGCCGCTGGATGATGCCCTGGCCGAACGGAACGCAGAGGCGCAATGTGCGCTCTATGTGATCGACACGCGGACCGGTGACGCCGTCCATTGGCTGAAAATGGACGGCATTGTTCAAGAACTTTACGACGTGTCGGTGATTCCCGGTGCACGCCGGCCGATGGCTTTTGGGTTCAAGTCCGATGAAATTCGCCGCACACTGAATGTCGGCGAACAGGGGACACTTTAAAACGTGTGTTGCTTTGTGATGGATAAGCCGAAATGAAGAAGATGATGGAAGCAGACGTGCCATGAGGGAACTGCTGCGGCGCATGCTGTCGCGGCCGATCATCGCGATCGAGCTGCTGGTGGGATCGTTGTTTATCAATATCCTAGCGCTCGGCTCGTCACTTTATGTCATGCAGGTCCTGAATCGTTATGTCTCGCAAGGGGTCGACGCCACTCTGATCACGCTGACCACGGGCGTCCTCATGGCGATCGCGCTGGAATTCGCTTTCCGCCAGGCCCGCGCCAGCTTGGCGCGCGGCGTCAGTGTCGGGCCCGATGAGAAAACCGCGGTCAACGGGTTCGTCACGTTAACCCGAGCGAAGGTCGCCGCCATTGATCAGATTCCGCCTGAAACGCGCAAGGAAATGGTCAGTGGCACGGCGGCCATTGAGACTGCCTACAACGCCAACAACATCACGACCATATTGGACGTGCCGTTTTCCCTTGTGTTCGTATTCGTGCTGTATGTCCTGCAACCGATCATCGCCTATATCGTCCTGGGCTTCATCATTGCCGTCTTCTTGGTGGGGCTTCTTGGCGGCTTGGCCATGCAGGCACAAACCGCCGAGATGCAAGAAGCGTCGGGCATGGGCAGCGCGTTGCTCGGTACCGTAACGCGCGAAGGCGACACGGTGCGAAGCTTCAATGCCGGTGACATGCTGCGCGGTTCGTGGACGGATCATATTTATGGTTTGCAAAAACTCAGGCGAGACATCAATGCCCGCCAGGGCATGGTGCAAACGATCACCCAAAGCTCAACAGGATTACTGAGTGTCGCGGTGATCAGCGTCGGCGCCACCTTGGTGGTGATCGGCGAAATGGACGTCGGCGCGATGATTGCCGCCAACATTCTGTCCGCCCGTGCCTTACAGCCGATTTCGAAATTGTCTCAATTGGGTGCAGCTTTCGCCAAGGCGCGCCAATCCATTGAAATGTTTGCCAAGTTATCTCAGGTGCCGCTGGAACCGGATAGCGGCTCGGCATTGCGTACGTATTCGGGCGCTGTTGAGTTCCGTGACGCCGCATTCGCGTTCCAGGGCGCCAACGCACCAATGTTTGAAAGTTTGTCTTTGAAAATGGAACCGGGGTCCGTACTGGTGGTCACCGGCTCGAACGGCACCGGCAAGACAACGATCGGCCGGTTGATGATGGGCCTGTTGGAGCCGATCCGTGGGCAGATTTTGGTCGATGGCTTGGACCTCAAGCAGGTCGCACCGGAATGGTGGCGTCGCCAAGTGATTTATCTGCCGCAAGAACCAGCCCTTCTCAATGCCACCATCGAACAAAATCTCCGGGTCAACAATCCGGAAATCGATGGCACTGCCCTGAATGCGATCGTCGATGCCTGCGGGCTCAGAAAATTTCTTGATGAAAGCCCACAAGGCTTTGAGACTCCGGTGATGGACAACGGTTGGCGCTTGTCCGAAGGCATTCGCCGGCGGATTGCCCTGGCCCGGGGCCTGACCACAAACGGTCAGCTGGCGATCATTGACGAGCCGACGGAAAGCTTGGATGCGGACGGCTGCGCCGCCGTCCATCAAATCCTCGGCGCCCTGGTGAAGCAGGGCAAAACCATCATCATCATGTCACACGACCCGAACGTCGTGAATGGCCCACATACAGTGCTGGACTTGAATGAGAAACCCGTGCCGACGGCCGCTGAGGTCAATCCGGCCGCCGCGCAAGTGGCAGTGCCGCCTGCCGCTGCAGCGCCGGCGGTCGAGAACGATGCCGACCCAGCGGATGATCAAAAAGTCACTGAGTTAGCGCAGGCCAAGAAGAAATCCGTCGCTGCAACCGCGTCCGGCGAATCGAGTTCAGCGAATGACCAAACGGATGAAGTTGTGCCCGAGACCGCGACGGAAGCCGTTGGGGTAAATGGCGCGATATCGCGGTTTGCCATCGATGCCGATGCTCAGGTGAAGAAATGAACCAGCCAATGCCTCCCCCGGGCCCACCTGCTGTGCCGCCCTCGGGTGGGCCACCAATAGGACCGCAGGGCGTGATGCCGGATACTGCGGGTGCCGCTGCGCCTTTGCCTCCGGAAACACCACCGGAAACTGAAGAGATCGCACCGCCGCCCAAGGTCGGACCGGATCCCATGTCAGAACGGGTCCCATTGTCGGCACATATGACCTTCGTTCTTTGCGGTGTTGTGGTTGTGGCTTTCGGGATTTGGTCATCTGTGAGCACATTGGATATCGTCAGCATGGCCACCGGCGAAGTCATACCGTCAACCCAGGTGAAAACCATCCAGCATCTGGAAGGTGGAATTGTCCGGAAAATTTTCGTCCGCGAAGGGACCCCTGTCACCAAAGGCCAATCCTTGATGAAGCTCGAGCCCACATCCAGCGATGCAGACGTCTCAGAGTTGCAGGTTCGATTGCGCTCCTTGAATGTTGATCTGTCCCGGCTGGTGGCGTTGACGGAAGGCAAGGACAAGCCGACCTTTCCGCCGGAATTGATGATTAGCCACCCCTTGTTGGTTAAGCAGGCGATCACGCGATTTGATGTGCGCCGCCGGCGCCATCGTGGCGAAGTTCAGCGCCAACGCGAAGCCGTGGCCCAGCGCGGCCAGGAGATCAAGGAAATCAGCACGCGCATCAATTCCAGTCGGCAAAGCCTGAAGCTGGTCAATGAACAGATCAAGATCAGCGAGGAGTTGATGAAGGATGCCCTGACCAATCGATTCCAGCATCTCGATTTGCTGAAAGAATCTCGACGTCTGAAAGGCGGGGTTGAGACCGACCGGGCGTCTTTGGAGCGGGCTAAATCGGCCCTGAGCGAGGCGCGCGCGGAACTGGCGAATATTCAAAACGCGTTCGATGAGGAAAATCAAAACGCCCTGGACGAAGCGAGATTGAATTTTGGGGAGCTGAACCAACGCGTCCGCAAGTTTGAAGACAGCCTGAAGCGGACATTGGTACGCTCGCCTGTCGACGGCGTCATCAAGACGCTGCATGTCTTTACGATTGGCGGCGTGGTCCGCCCCGGTGACCCCATTGCCGATATTGTCCCCGCCGGCGATCGGTTGATCGTCGAAGCCAAATTGCCAACCCAGGATATCGGCTATGTGGTGGCGGGGCAGGTTGCGATTATCAAATTGGCGTCTGCGGATGCCATGCGATTTGGCGGATTGGACGGCAAGGTCGTGACCGTCAGCCCCGATACCTTGCTATCACCGGAGGGTGAGCCGTTTTACCGGGTCCGCATTGAGACAGACAAAGCGTATTTTTCCCGTGGCAAGGTTAAATATAATCTGTTTCCGGGCATGCAGGTCATGGCCAGTATTCATACCGGCCAGCGAACCGTTCTGCAGTATGTCATTGACCCCATTCGATATGCCATGGGAAGCGCCGTTCAAGAGCGATAATGCCGGGCGGTTTGACACCGGATGGATTGGTGCCTGAGCACCGCTCGCAATCAAGCGCTGTGAGTTATTTTTTCTTTTTCGTTTCTTTGGCGTCTTCGGCGGCGGGTTCGCCCATGGCATCGTCACCGGCCTCAACACCATCAGCCTGCTCGTCCATCTGTGCTTGGACTTTTTCCCTGATTTCGGTCGCTGCCCCGGTGATGGAGCGCACCGCGTTTTGCAGCTGATTGGCCGGTAGTAACACACGGACAACCGGCCTGACGGTGTTGTCCACTTCTTGTTGCGCGAAGGTCAGGCGGAATACGCCGTTGGCGTGAGACACGTTGGAAATAAGATCGGCGAAATATTCTTCGGGTACGTCTTCTGCCACGAATTCCTCCTCTGACGAGCGGCTGCTATAGCCTTCGTCACATTATCTGAAATGTGCATTGCAAGGTCAATGAAAATGCCTCCTCGCCAGCAGTATATACATACCAACTCGGAAGCTATCGGCGTGTTTCGAACAGCGAAATGCCCAGGATTCCAGGGCTGTCAGGCTTGTCCGGCCACAGGCGCGATGCGATAACCATAGTCCCAACGCCGGAGGACACGATGGCCCTAGATCCCGAAACATTGAACCAATTGATTGAGACCGTTCGGCGATTTGTTGATGAGCGGCTCATTCCGCTGGAACATCAAGTTGCCGAAGATGACAAAGTTCCCGACGATCTTATTGCCGAGATGAAAGACATGGGGTTATTTGGTTTGTCGATCCCCGAAGAATACGGCGGCCTTGGATTGACGATGGAAGAGGAAGCGCTTGTTTGTTTGGAGTTGGGCCGGACGTCACCGGCTTTTCGCTCGGCCTTCGGTACCAACGTCGGGATCGGCTCACAAGGCATCGTGATCGACGGCACGGAAGCTCAGAAGCGCGAGTACCTACCCAAGATCGCGTCCGGTGAATACGTCACCTCCTTCGCCCTGACCGAGCCCGATGCCGGGTCCGACGCCGGGTCCTTGAAAACAACGGCCCACACCGACGGTGGCGATTATCTGTTGAACGGTACCAAGCGTTTCATCACCAATGCGCCGCGGGCCGACATCCTGACGGTGATGGCGCGCACCAATACTGAAATTAAAGGCGCCGGCGGGATTAGCGCGTTTATTGTCAGACGTGATACGCCGGGTCTTTCTTTCGGCAAGCCAGAAAAGAAAATGGGCCAGCAGGGCGCGCATATCTCGGACGTGATTTTTGAGGATTGCCGGGTACCTGCTGAGAATATTATCGGTAGCGTGGAAGGCGTCGGGTTCAAGACCGCCATGAAGACGTTGGACCGGGGGCGGTTGCATTTGGCGGCGGTTTGCGCCGGCTTCGCCGAGCGGATCATTGAGACGACCTTGGCGTATGCCATTGAGCGCAAACAGTTCGGCCAACCGATTGCGGAATTCCAATTGGTCCAGGCGATGCTAGCGGATTCGAAAGTCGAAGCCTATGCGGCACGGTGCATGACCTTGGATGCGGCACGGTGTCGCGACCGTGGTGATGACGTTGTGACCCAGGCCGCATGTTGCAAGATGTTCGCGTCTGAAATGGTCGGCCGGGTTGTTGATCGCGCGGTGCAGGTCCATGGCGGCAACGGCTATATTGCCGACTATGGTATTGAGCGCATGTACCGCGACGCCCGACTATTTCGTATTTACGAAGGGACGACACAAATCCAACAACTGGTGATCGCGCGGAACATGATCCGCGAAATGCGCGATACTATGTAACCGCGGGCGCTCAGGAGAAGATCGAGATGCAAGGCCTGAAGGACAAAGTGGTGATTGTCACCGGCGGTGGCAACGGCATCGGCGCTGCGACATGTCATCGATTTGGCGTTGAAGGGGCAATGGTCGCCGTTTGGGATATCGACGTGGCGGCGGCGGATGCCGTTGCCCAGGAAATCTCCAACGCCGGCGGCACGGCGTCGGCGATTGATTGTGATATTACGAATTATGATACGGTCGAGGCGGCTGTCATGAAGACTGGCCAAGCGCTGGGCCCCATTCATGTGCTGGTCAACAACGCCGGTTGGGATGTCTTTCGGCCGTTCTTGAAGACCGACCCGGAACTTTGGGAGAAAATTATCGCCATTAACTTGCGCGGTGTGCTCAATACCCATCACGCGGTCCTGCCGGGTATGGTTGAACGCGGCCACGGGCGGGTCGTTAACGTAGCCTCCGATGCGGCTAGAGTGGGCTCATCGGGAGAAGCCGTCTACGCGGCGTGCAAGGGGGGCATCGTGGCGTTATCAAAGACCCTTGCCCGCGAGCACGCCCGCCAAGGGATCACCTTCAACGTGGTATGCCCAGGGCCGACGGAAACCGCGCTCTTGGACAGTTTCATGGCCGAAGCGGCGAACCCCGAGAAATTGGCCGACGCCTTCCGCCGCGCCGTCCCCATGGGCCGATTGGGCCAACCGGACGATTTGCCCGGTGCGATTGCTTTTCTGGCCAGCGATGATGCGGCTTACATTACCGGGCAGGTGCTGAGTGTGTCCGGCGGATTGACCATGAATGGATAGACGAACAATGGATTACCAAGACATCATTTACGCCGAGAAAGCCGGCGCCGCGACAATCACCATCAATCGGCCCGACAAGATGAACGCTTTTCGTGGCCAAACTTGCGAAGAGCTAATTCACGCCCTAAACCGAGCCGGTTGGAATGACGACATCGGGGTTATCGTCCTGGCGGGCGCGGGTGATCGCGCATTTTGCACCGGCGGAGATCAATCGGCGCATGAAGGATCCTATGACGGCCGCGGTACGATTGGCTTGCCCGTGGAGGAATTGCAAAGCCTAATCCGCGATGTGCCGAAACCGGTGATCGCCAAGGTTCAAGGCTACGCCATCGGTGGCGGCAATGTATTGGCCGCTATCTGCGATATGACCATTGCGTCGGAAGCCGCCCAGTTCGGTCAGGTCGGGCCAAAAGTTGGCTCCGTCGATCCCGGCTTCGGGACGGCCTATCTGGCTCAAGTGGTGGGCGAAAAGAAGGCCCGTGAAATTTGGTGCCTGTGCCGCCGCTATACGGCCCGCGAAGCCTTGGAGATGGGGCTGATCAACACGGTCGTGCCGGCTGAGGAACTGGACGCCGAGGTCGAGCGTTGGTGCGCTGAGATCATGGAGAAAAGCCCGACCGCTATCTCTATCGCCAAACGTTCATTCAACGCAGCGACGGAACATCACCGCGGCATATCATCCATGGGGATGCAGGCCTTGGCGTTGTACTATGAGACCGAAGAATCCCAAGAAGGCGTCAAAGCTTTCCTGGAGAAGCGCAAACCGGATTTCCGGCAATTTAAGAAATAGGTGGCGGGACGGCCATGAGCACACGACTAACCGAAGACGCGCGCGGGGTTTATGTTATCGCGGCGACGCCCTTTGCCGAAAACGGCGCGGTAGATTTTCCCTCCATTGACCGGCTTGTTGAATTTTATATCGGCGAAGGCGTCCACGGGATGACCGTACTGGGCATCATGGGCGAGGCGCCGAAGCTGACCGACAGCGAGCAGACAGCCGTTCTCGCGCGTTATCTCAAACGGATCGATGGCCGTGTGCCGGTGATTGTCGGCGTCAGTAACCCAGGCATCGATAATCTCGCCGCGTTGTCGAAAGCATCCATGGATGCGGGCGCGGCGGGTGTCATGGTCGCCGGCATGCCTGGTCTGAAAACCGACGAGCAGGTACTGGGTTACTTCGACAATGTGATGGGCAAGATTGATGCCGATACGCCGGTATGTTTACAGGATTATCCGCCGACGACGACCGTTCATATGTCAGTCGGCAACGTCAATCAGTTGATCACCGATCATCCGCGTATCGTCATGTTTAAGCACGAAGATTGTCCTGGCCACCGGAAACTGACGCGGATACGGCGTGCACCGGAGACCGACGGCGTCCGCCGGGTCAGTATTTTGACCGGCAACGGGGCGCTTTATGTGCCGCAGGAACTGGCACGGGGCGCGGATGGGTTGATGACAGGTTTCGCCTTTCCTGGCATGTTGGTTGATGTCTATGAAAACTACGCCGCGGGTATTGAACAAGCGGGCGAGGATTTGTTCGATTGTTATCTACCGATTGTCCGGCATGAACAGCAGATCGGCATGGGGCTGGCGATCCGCAAGGAAATCCTGCGTCGCCGGAGTGCACTGGTTTGTGCGGCGGCGCGGGCGCCGGGGCCAAGTCTTGACGCCGATGACATGGCGGAATTGGATGGCTTGCTCGGCCGCCTAAAGGACAAACTTCAAGCCACCGGTGCGCCGGTGCCAAACGGGATATAAATTCCATGGCCGAAAAACCGGGCTTGTTCAGGCTAGCTGTTGATATCGGCGGGACGTTTACCGACGTCGTTTTAGAGGGGCCGAACGGATCGGCCACAGCAAAAGTATTGACCACGCCGGCGGCGCCCGAAGAAGGAGTGCTGAACGGTGTCGAGGACGTATTGGCTGAAACCGGTGCCGACGCCGGCGATGTCAGCGTTGTCCTTCACGGCACCACATTGGCGACCAATGCGATCATTGAGCGCAAGGGAGCGAAGGTTGCGTTGATCACGACCGAAGGGTTCCGCGACGTCCTCGAAATCGGCTATGAGACCCGTTTCAATCAGTATGACGTGTTTATCGACAAACCCGAGGCCTTGGTGCCCCGCAAGCGTCGATTGACGGTGCCCGAGCGTGTGGATGTCAGTGGCAAGGTCTTGAAGCCTCTGGATGAAGCGGCGGTTGTGGATTTGTTGCCCGAGCTTGATGAAATGGAAGTCGATAGCGTCACTGTCGGGTTCCTGCACAGTTATGCGAATCCTGACCATGAGCGCCGGGTACGCGATATCTTGAACGAACACCGGCCCGGCCTTTCGGTTTCCCTGTCATCCGAAGTTTGTCCGGAAATCCGTGAATATGAGCGACTGACGACGGCGACGGCCAATGCCTATGTGCGACCGCTGATGGCGCGATATTTGGAAAATCTTGAAAGTCGCCTCAAGGCGTTGGGGGCGGCGTGTCCGATTTTACTGATGACGTCGGGTGGCGGCCTGACTGATCTGAAGACGGCACGGATGTTGCCGATTAGATTGGTCGAGTCGGGGCCTGCCGGAGGGGCGATTTTAGCGACGCGGATCGCCGCTGAGCTCGGCCTGCGAAAGGTGATTTCCTTCGATATGGGCGGGACGACCGCAAAAATTTGCCTGATTGACGATTTTCAGGCGCAAAAGGCCCGCGAGTTTGAAGTCGACCGCCAAGCGCGATTTCGCAAGGGCAGCGGCCTGCCGTTGCGTATTCCGGTGATTGAGATGGTTGAGATCGGCGCCGGCGGTGGGTCCATCGCCCGGGTCGATGCCATGCAAAGAATTACCATCGGACCCGACAGCGCCGGATCGGATCCCGGACCGGCGGCGTATGGGCAGGGCGGGGAGCGCCCGACCATCACCGATGCCGATATTCATCTTGGACGTATTGATCCCCAACGGTTCGCGGCCGGCAAGGTGCCCCTGGCGCCGGACCGAGCGGAAGCGGCGATCAACAACGATGTGGCCGGACCACTTGGGCTGAGCAGTCATATGGCGGCCTTCGGGATTGTGGAGATGGTCGATGAAACCATGGCCAATGCAGCCCGTGTTCATGCGGTCGAACAGGGCCGCGCGGCCAGTGACTACACCGTTATCGCGTTCGGCGGCTCCGCGCCGTTGCATGCCGGGCGCTTCGCCGAAAAGCTCGCGGTCAGCCGGATCATCGTGCCGACGGATGCGGGTGTCGGCTCGGCGGTCGGTTTCTTGCGCGCGCCCGTCGCTTACGAAGTGGTCCGTAGCCGCAATCTGCGTCTCAGGCATTTCGATGCTGAGATGGTCAATGAGATTTTTCGCGATATGCACAGCGAAGCCCTTGAGGTCGTGCGGGCCGGCGCACCGGGTTCAGGGTTGATCGGGTCGCGCCTGGCCTATATGCGCTACTTGGGCCAGGGCCACGAAATCGCGGTCGCCCTGCCGGCCGAGCCCCTTGGCGATGATGCGGGGCAAATTCTTCAAGATGCCTTTGATGCGGCCTACAGCCGGCTCTATGCCCGCACATTGCCCAATGCCGAGGTCGAGGTTTTGACTTGGGGCCTAACCCTGACAACGCCGGATAACGCGCCCGAGCTCCTTGTAGAGACCGCAGAACGCCACGCCTGCGATGCCGTGGGTGTCCGCCAGATTTTTGAGCCCGAAAGCGGCGAGGTCCGTGATATTCCGTTGTTTTGGCGCCCCGATTTGAGCCCCGGCGCGGCTGTGTCCGGGCCGGCGGTGATCGCCGAAGAGGCCACGTCAACTTTCGTGCCCGCAGCCTTTTCCGCCCATATCGCCGACAACGGTTATATCATCATTGACCGCAATGAGGAGGCTTCGCCATGAGAAAAACCGAAGCACTTGATACCATTCATATGCAGATAATGTGGAACCGCTTGATTTCGGTTGTTGAGGAACAAGCCCAAGCGTTATTGCGCACCGCGTTTAGTCCGATCGTCAGGGAATGTGGTGATTTATCCGCCGGCGTCTTCGATATCGGCGGGCGGATGCTGGCTCAGGCGGTGACCGGGACACCGGGCCATGTAAATTCCATGGCCGAAGCGGTAAAGCATTTCATTCATCATTTTCCCATCGACACCATGGTCGAAGGCGACATCTACATCACCAACGACCCCTGGCTGGGGACCGGCCATCTCAACGATTTTGTCCTGACAACGCCGTGTTACAAAGATGGTGAATTGGTGGCCTTGCTGGCGTGTACGGCACATATCACCGATATCGGCGGCATCGGCACCGGGCCGGACGGTACTGATATTCACATGGAAGGCATTTACATCCCCATGTTGAAGCTCGCCGATGCGGGCCGCATGGATCAGACATTGTTGGCCATGATCCGCCAAAACACCCGCCAGCCGGTGGAAACCGAAGGCGACGTTTACTCCCTGGCGGCGTGCAATGATATCGGATGCACGCGCTTGGTTGAGATGATGCGGGAATTTGACCTCGATACCCTGGATACCCTGGCGGATTATATTTGCGCGCAATCCTATGCGGCGGTGATGTCGGAAATCGGTAAGCTGCCGAAGGGCACTTACCGCAACGCAATGACTATTGACGGCTACGATAAACCGCTGGAATTGGTGGTCGCGCTGACCATTGATGACGAGGGCATCTCCGTTGATTACGACGGCACGTCCGCCCAAGTGCGGTTCGGTGTCAACGTGCCGCATGCTTATACCATTGCCTACAGTTGTTTCGGATTGGCGTGTATTGTTTCGCCCGATGTGCCGAATAATGCTGGATCGCTGGCGCCCTATAAGGTGAGAGCGCCCGCAGGCACGATCCTTAATGCGCCTTATCCGGCGGCCGTCTGTTCGCGCCATGTCATTGGCCAAATGTTACCCGATACGGTTTTTGGGTGTCTGGCACAAGCGGTGCCCGAACGCATACCCGCCGAAGGTGCGGGATGTCTTTGGAACTTGACCTTTCGGGGTGACACGGACCGAGGCAGCAACGATGCCAGTATTTTCTGCATCACCGCGGTGACCAACGGCGGGACCGGTGCGCGCCCGACCAAGGATGGTTTGTCGGCGACGGCTTTTCCCTCGGGGGTCCGTGGCACGCCCGTTGAGATTAACGAAACCGTCGCGCCGATTGTCGTTTGGCGTAAGGAATATCGAACCGATTCAGGCGGTGTGGGTGCATACCGCGGTGGGTTGGGTCAAGTGATCGAGGTCGAGACGGCGATTGGCGCCGATCTGGAGTTACTGGCGGCTTTTGACCGGATCAATCACCCACCGCGCGGCCGTGCCTGCGGCGGTGACGGCGAAGCGGGATCCGTCAAATTGGGATCGGGCGCGCCGCTGCGTGGCAAGGGAACTCAAATAGTGCGGGCTGGTGAACGGTTGATTATCCATACACCCGGCGGCGCGGGATATGGGGATGCCGGTGCCCGGGCTCCGGAAGCCATATTGTCCGATATGGAAAACGGTTTGGTCAGTAACACCCGCGCGCGTATTGATTATGGCATCAATTATTAGCGCCCGAATGGATTGCCTTGAATGAAATGACAGGTGTTCGCAGCAATAACTTGAAGATGGGCTCAGCGAACTTAAGCGGTATCGTCCCCGGCGCTCAATTTTTCAATGACGTCCATCACTTGGGCGATTTGATCCGCGAGAACAGCAAGGCCAGCGGCCGTGTCGTCATCCCGATTCTCTTGGATCGCCATTTCGATGGCGGCGGCCGTTTGGTGCACTTGCTCAGCCCCAAGTGACCCCGACACGCCCTTTAGGCTGTGCGCCTGGCGCTCGGCGTCTTCGCGGGTTCCGGCATCGATCATGGCTTGAATATCGCCGACAGCATTGGTGTAGCTATCTTTGAAACTGTTCAACAGGTCGATAAAGATCGGTCTGGGGACCATCAATCGCTCAAGTGTATTCTCTACATCAAGGACAGGCGCGTCGGACTGCTCGATGGTTTGATCTTCGGATGAAATAGCGGGTTCCTCCATTGGCGAAACAGTATCGGCGCCATTGGTTGCCGACTGCGACGTGTGGGTCAAGGGGATTGTCGCCGCAGTTTCGAAATTTTGTTCCCCCCCCCCGATAGGACGTTTGTTTCTGGCTAACTTACTCAAGGAATTGATCATTTCGGCGGACGTGGTCGTATTGATGCGCGCGAAAATCCGCTTGATCGCCTCGAAGGCTCGGTCCAGCCGAGGGTTTTGGGCTCTTGATTGGATCTGAATCTGAATTTGCCGCGCGACCGTATTATTCAGTTTATCCAGGCTTTCACGGATCGCCGTGGCGCGTTCTCTCAAGCCTTCCCGCACGACCGGGTCGACGATAGCCTCCGAGCCAAGTAATCCATTTAATGCACGCCAATGGAAACCAATGAACGTCAATTGATCGGCGTACTTTTCCGGTGTTAAAGAACCCGCTAGGGCATGAATGGATTTTGAAAGTTGATGTTCCGCGCTGGCGATCAGGGCGCCGTGGGCGATCGCCGCTGTATTTCGGGAAATCGCGGATTTAAACTGTTCGGCGCCTTGTTGAAAGGTGATGATGGAAAATAGCGCCGTGCCAGCGGCGAGCAGGACAACGCCGGCGAAGGCCATATACAAGCGTCCGCGAATTGAACTCAGCCAGCGCTTGGTTCCCGACACGCCCATATTATTCCTTCTCGCGCGTAACTTGACCGCCGTCCCTCGGCGCGGAATATCTCATCATCTCAATTCTAATGTAGTGGGAATCAACCACACCAGATTATTCTGCATAAATTGCTGCGATTTCCAGCCCGGGGCTTGCCCGGCGCGATCAGAATATCGATATTGGTGAGCGCTCGCACGCCAACATTTACCCAGAGACCTATGAACCAGACAGCATCCCTATCCGATCCGCTATTGTTTCAGCCACTAAGTATGCGTGGTTTGACAGCGCGCAACAGGATCGTTGCCTCGCCCATGTGCCAATACCACTCGGTCGATGGCGGGCCGACGGATTGGCAAATGGTGCATATTGGTCGGATGGCAGTCGGTGGCGCCGGTATCGTATTCGGCGAGGAAACGGCGGTCGAGGATATCGGCCGGAAAACCTACACCTGCGCCGGTATTTGGGACGATCGTCATATTGCCCAGTACCGCCGGTTGACGGATTTTGTTCGCGAACAAGATGCAATCCCGGCCGTTCAAATCGGCCATTCCGGGCACAAGGCGTCGTGTCATACGGCGGTTCACGATTGGGCGCCGCTGACCGACGACGACGCCACGGGGCTGGCGCCCTGGCAAGGTATGTCGCCAAGCGGCCTCAATCCGGAAAACCGATTTTTTGATCCGAAAGAAATGGATCGTGGCGATATCCGCCGAGTGTTAGACGCCTTCCGCGAGGCGGCAAAGCGCTCCATTGATGCGGGTTATGAGATTTGCGAAGTCCACGGAGCGCACGGCTATCTATTGCATGCATTTCTGTCGCCGGTCTCAAACCGTCGCACGGATGCCTATGGTGGCGATCTTGAGGGACGCATGCGGTTTCCCTTGGAAGTCGCCGAAGTGGTGCGCGAGGCTTGGCCCGCTGATCGTCCTGTGTTCTATCGGATCTCATGTGTTGACGGTCAGGGCGGCGAATGGGGGCTTGAACATTCGATCTCCATGGCCAAGGCGTTAAAGGTCCGCGATATTGACTACGTCGATTGTTCATCAGGCGGCATTGGCGGCCCATCCGATATGCCGTTGGTTCCCCGGGTGCCGGGCTATCAAGTCGGGTTCGCCGAACGCATTCGCCGCGAGGCTGACATCCCCACTATCGCCGTCGGGCTAATCACCGATGCCCATCAGGCCGAGAAAATTTTGCAAAATGGTCAGGCCGATTTGATTGCGCTGGCCCGCGAGCTTTTATGGCATGCCGATTGGCCAGCCCATGCGGCTGAGGAACTGGGAATTGATGATCCGCAAGGCCTGATGCCCCACGAATACGCCTATCGCCTGCGCCAACGCGAGCGCGCCAAGGACATGCTGATCAACCAAGGCGGCGAAGAGACCCGGGCCGCAATGCGGCACCATTTAGGGTCGCGGGCGAATGACGGCTGACGGGACATGGTTCTGCATCTGACAGAGATTGAACGGGCCTGGGCCACCGATGATGCGTCCGCCGGCCGCGCTATGGCCATGCGGATTGTCACCCGCGCAGCGGAATTTCTAGGCGCCGAGAACTTGATCAAAATCACATCGGCGCATATCGATAGTTGCCTCTATCACGGCGACGGCGGTGTTTATTTTGCCGAAAAACTCGTCGAGGGCGGCGCCGGAATAATGGTGCCGGCAACGCTAAATGCCGGTGCGCTGGATCTCGGGAATCCTGGTGTGATCGCCGCCGATGCGCATTACCGCGATATGGCGCGGCGTCAGATGGACGCCTATCTGGTATTGGGATGTCAGCCGACCTGGACCTGCGCGCCTTATCAAGCTGGCCATCGCCCCGCCCTGGGCGCCCAGGTCGCTTGGGGGGAAAGCAATGCCATTGCGTTTGTAAATTCGGTTTTGGGTGCTCGGTCGGAACGCTACGGCGATTTTTTGGACATTTGCTGCGCCGTCACCGGCTGCGCCCCGGATGTCGGGCTACATCGAACCGAAAACCGCCGCGCCCGGCTGGTTCTGGACGTATCGGATTTAAGCCCCGCATTATGCCGCCTGGATGCGTTTTACCCGGTATTGGGCGCGATCCTGGGCCGCGAGGCGGGGGATTTGGTGGGGGTGATTACGGGTCTGCCTTCGGATATCAGCGAAGACCGATTGAAGGCGTTGGGGGCGGCGGCGGCATCGACGGGTGCCGTTGGCTTGTTTCATGTCGCCGGCGTGACGCCGGAAGCGGCAACCGTGTCTGATGCGCTGCAGGGCCATGAGCCCGAGGCGACAATCAACGTCACGGTGGAGATGGTCCGGGCCGCGCGTGACGGGTTGGGCGCCGGTATCGGTGATCAACTGGATTGCATAGCGCTCGGCAGCCCGCATTTCTCGGAACCGGAAACCCGCGAATTGGCCCGGCTTGCAGCGGACGAAACTTTCCGTGTGCCCGTATACGTCTGTACCGGGCGCCATGTCATCGATGCCATCGCAGCGGATGGCCTGAAAGAGATATTGGAGGCCCGCGGTGTGATCTTCGTCATCGATACCTGCGTCGTCGTGACGCCGATTTTGAAGGATATCTCCGGCGTCCTGATGACAAATTCCGGTAAGTTCGCCCATTATGCCAAACCCAATACGGGCTATACGCCGGTGTTCGGCTCGCTGGCCGATTGCGTCAAATCAGCGGTGGTAGGGCATGTGGTCCGCGAGGAGGCCATATGGGCTTGACCCTTCAAGCCGAGGCCATTATCGACGGCGCCGCGGCTGGCCCGGTGTTACGCCTAGCCGAACCCATCAGTTTTTGGGGCGGCGTCGATCCGCTAAGCGGCAAAATTATTCAGCCCACGCATCCCGATTGCGGTGTGTCAATTGCGGGCAAGGTGCTGGTGTTGCCGGGCACCATCGGGTCATCGTCATCAAGCGCGATCATGCTGGAACTTATCCGTGAGGGCATGGCGCCTGCGGCGATCATTTTGAGCAAAGCCGATGCTATTCTGGCGCTCGGCGCCGTGGTTGCCGGCGAACTTGAATTGCCGATGCTGCCAGTCTTGCGATGCGACATTGATGCTTTCGAGACCGGCCAATGGGCGGAAATTGCCGAAGGCGGCATCATCCGTCTTGGCGAAGCCGACTGAACGCGCGAAAATCACTCGCTTAAGGGAGGAGACATAATATGGGCGTTGAATGGACCGGGGTTTTCCCCGCGCTAATGACCGAATTTGCCGAAGATGGCTCGCTGGACTTGGACGCGACGGGCCGCCATATCCAATCGTGCATCGATGCCGGTGTGTCGGGGTTCGTCATGCTGGGTACCTTGGGTGAAAATCCGTCGCTCTACGGCGATGAAAAGGCGGCTGTGCTGACCGCCGCCGTCGAGGCAGCGGGCGATTTGCCGGTTTTGACCGGCGTTGCCGAATACACTACGGACATGGCCATCGATCACGTGCGCCGGGCCGAGCGCGCCGGCTGCGCCGGCCTGATGGTGTTGCCCTGCATGGTCTATCCGCAGGACCAGCGCGAGGCGATGGCACATTTTCGGGGCGTCGCCGAAGCCACCGATCTGCCGATCATGATCTATAATAACCGGGTCGCCTATAAAGTTGATCTGACGCCTGAATCTTTCGTTGAGTTATCCGACGTCGACAACATCATCGCGGTTAAGGAATCATCTCACGACAGCCGCCGCATCACCGACATGTATAACGCGTGTAAGGACCGCTACCAGATGTTCTGCGGCGTTGATGACCTGGTGTTGGAGAACGTTCTCTTCGGCGCTCAGGGCTGGGTCGCCGGTCTGGTCAACAGCTTCCCCAAGGAATCCGTGCGCCTGTTTGAACTGGCCCGCGAAGGCCGCGTTGATGAAGCGCTGGAAATCTATCGCTGGTTCATGCCGCTGTTGCACCTTGATGTCGATGTGAAGCTGGTGCAGATGATCAAGCTCGCCAATCAGATCGCCGGCGAGGGCTCGGAATGGGTCCGTCGGCCACGCCTCACTTTGGAAGGTGAAGAGCGGCGCATGGTCACGGAACTTGTGGAAACCGCGATAGCCAACCGGCCCAACCTCTAAGGCGGCATGGCCGAAACCCGTCACGTTGTCGTCGTCGGCGCGGGCATTGTTGGGCTCAGCTGTGCGTTCTTTTTAAAACGCGCGGGCTTTGACGTCACCGTCATCGACCGCGACCCGGACGGCGACCGCACGTCGTTCGGCAACGCCGGCGCCATTGCGCAAACCGAGTTCATGCCCATCGCCGAGCCCGGCGTTGCCTGGAAGGTGCCGGGCTACCTGTTTGATCCCCTGGGGCCGCTGTCGATCAAGCTCGGTTATGCCTGGCGGTTGTGGCCTTACATGTCGCGGTTTCTAGCGGCGGCTAATCCCGATCGGTTCGAAGCCGGGGCTCAGGCCATGGCGGCGTTGTTGGCGCCGGCATTCGAAGACCATGGAACAATCTTGCAGTCCAGCGGGCTCGGGCATCTGTTGTCACGCGGTGGCCATATATGGGTCTATAAATCTGAGGCCGCGCGGGCCGCCAGCGCCGCCGAATGGGCGCTTCGCGAACGCCTTGGATATCGTTGCGAAGCCTTGGACCGTGCCGGCGTTGAACACTATGAACCGGCGCTGAGCGCGCGAGCCGCGTGCGGCTATCGGACCGAGGATTGGGGGCATTATGCGGACCCGAAAGCCCTGGTGCTCGGCCTCATGGATCACTTGCGCCAGCGCGGTGTCGCATTCTGTTCGGGCGAAGTGTTTGATATCGAAATCAAGGAAGGGCGTCCGACGGCCGTTTTCTCGCGCGGCGAAAACCGTCTCGCCTTCGATCATCTGGTCATCGCCGCCGGCGCCTGGTCGCATCATCTCAGCAATCGCCTGGGCGACTATTGCCCACTGGAAACCGAGCGCGGATACAACACCACCTTGCCGAGCCCCGACGTTCAAGTGAATGCCATGGTAACTTTCGCCGAGGAACGTTTTGTCATGACGCCCATGTCCATGGGGCTTCGGATCGGGGGTGCGGTCGAGTTCGCTGGGCTCAAGGCACCGCCGAACTATTCACGTGCCCAGGCGCTGTTGAAGTTGGCCAATCGTTACTTGCCTGACCTCAACACCAGCGGCGGTACGGAATGGATGGGGCACCGGCCCTCGACACCGGATTCGCTACCGGTTATTGACCGATCCCAGCGCTTCGATAACATTTACTACGCCTTCGGCCACGGCCACTTGGGCCTAACCGGCAGCGCCACCACGGGGCGGTTGATTGCGTCGCTCGTGCGCGGCGAAGACCCGGGTATTGATCTGGCACCGTTCCGCATCGCGCGGTTTGATTAGGGTTTGAGAATGACCAACAGCACCTTCACCTGCATCGACGCGCACACCTGCGGCAATCCTGTGCGCGTCGTAACAGACGGCGGGCCGGTGCTTGAGGGTGCAACCATGCTGGAAAAGCGTGCGCATTTTCAAGCCGAGTTCGATTGGATCCGTACGGGCCTGATGTTTGAGCCGCGTGGCCATGAGGTTATGTCGGGCTCGATCTTGTATGAACCTACCCGCCCCGATTGTGATCTGGGTATCTTGTTCATCGAGGTTTCGGGATGTTTGCCCATGTGCGGCCACGGCACCATCGGCACGGTGACGGTGGCGCTTGAGCGCGGCTTGGTGGAACCGAAAGAGACGGGGATGCTGCGCCTGGATACGCCGGCGGGCGTGATCGAAGCCACCTACATCATGAAGGACGGCCACGTCGACGCGGTCCGGATCACCAATGTGCCGAGCTTTCTGCATTCTGAAATGCTGATTATTGGCACGCCGGAGCTTGGCACATTGTTCGTGGATGTGGCCTACGGCGGTAATTTTTACGCCATCGTCGAGCGTCAGGAAAACTTTCGCGACATGGCGGACCTGAGCCCCGGTGATATTCAACGCCTGAGCCCGGTAATCCGCGCGCGCCTCAACGAAACTTATGAGTTTCAGCACCCTGACAAACCGGAAATCAGCGGCCTGTCACATATCATGTGGACAGGCGTGCCGACGATCCGTGGCGCCGATGCCAGGAACGCCGTCTTTTATGGCGACAAGGCTATCGACCGCTCACCGTGTGGCACCGGGACTTCGGCGCGGATGGCGCAATGGGCGGCAAAAGGTGAACTTGAGGTTGGTGACAGCTTCGTCCACGAAAGCATCATTGGCAGTCAGTTCACCGGCCGCGTCGAGGCGAAAACGACAGTCGGTAATTTCGATGCCATCGTGCCGTCCATTGAGGGCTGGGCGCGGATCTATGGCGATAACACCATCACCATCGACGACCACGATCCTTTTGCGCATGGGTTTTTGGTGACATAGGAGTGGGTCGCTACGTGGACCTGATATCCAGTTGATATCGATCAACGCGATGTTGCGACAAATACTTTAAAATTTATTCCAATCGGAGGCCTCCGATCATTGCTTCGGGAATTTCCCCGAAGATGGATTCCGGTTTCTAGACAGCCGGACGAGGAGGATTTCTATGAAACATTCAAATCTCATTCCATTCGGCTGCGTGATTGGTCTTGTCGCCGGCAGCGCGGTTTTCGCATACGCGCCGCCGGTTCTCGCCGATGGTGTGACGGCGGCCGAGACTTATGCCATCGTCCGTGGCGGCAAACTTTATGACAAGTGGTATACGTTGAGCGGCGGTGGGAGACCAAAGGGCACGCACAAGGCGTGGCCCAAGTCGAACACCAAGAAGAAAGGCGCGACCACGCATCACTGTAAGTCCTGCCATGGTTGGGATTACATGGGCAAGGACGGGGCCTATGGGTCCGGTTCCTACAAGACAGGGATACCGGGCATTGGCGCCTATGCCGGCGCCAATATCGCCAAGATTACGGCGGTTCTGGGAAACGCCATTCATGAGCTGGCGGGAAAAATGCCCGAAAAGGACATGGGGGCCTTGGCGCTTTTCGTCTCGAAAGGCCAAGTCGACATGCGTAAGTATATCGATTACGGCACAAAGAAACCGATGGGTGATGCCAATAAAGGCGGTGCCTACTATGCAAGTGTTTGCTCGAATTGCCATGGGCGCGATGGGAAGAAACCGAAGGACATGAAATCTTTCGGCAAGCAAATGGGCAACCCATGGGAAGTGATGCACAAGATTTTGAATGGCCATCCCGGCGAGGACATGCCGGCGATGCGCGTCGTCGGGCCACAGATGGCGGCGGACACGATGACATATATGATGACATTGCCGAAGTAGGCACTGTACTCAGTCAGTTAAATCCTTCATCGCTGCAACGGCGGCCCCCGTGCCGGCGGCCAGGACAATGCCGTCCTTGGCGATGGTGACGAACGTGTACCCCTGACCGATCACAGTGCGCGCATAATCCGGGCCGCCGGTGAAGATGCCTGCGTGAATGCCGGCATCCTTGGCGGCCTGGGCGATCCGTTCGATGGCCTTAACGACGACATCAGCATCGGGCGCGAAGCCCGGCGGGTGTCCGAGACTGATGGATAGATCGGCGGGACCGACGAACAATGCATCGAGGCCAGGCGTCGCGGCAATGGCGTTGAGGTTTTCAAGCGCTTCTGCGGTTTCGATCATGGCGAAGGCCAAGCTGCGGCCGCGCGCCTTATCGAAATAGTCCGGGCCATGCACCAGCCCTGCTCGGAACGGGCCGTAGCTGCGCCGCCCGTCGGGCGGATAGCGGCACGCCGCGACCAGATCGGCGGCCTGGGCTGGTGTGTTGACCAACGGACAAATCACCCCGTCGGCGCCGGCGTCCAGGACCTTGCCGATGATCGCAGCATCCAAACTGGGGACCCGGACGATGCGCGTCACATCCAGGCCCTTGGTCGCCGTGAGCATGCGGACGGCATCGCTGAAATCGATCAGCCCGTGCTGCATGTCGATGGTCACCGAACAAATGCCGCTGTGCGCCATAATTTCCGCGTTAAACGGTGATGGGCCGCCCAACCAGCCGTTCAGGGCGGGCTTGCCGTCGGCCCATTGCCGTTTGATACGTGTGATTTCCATGTTCGCGCCTCATGCCATAATGCGTGCGGCTTAAGCTTACCCCCGGACCCTTGCTCGGGCCAGCCGGGACCGATACAACAATTGGAATACGAAAAAACTGGAGACGACACCATGGCGGCCAGCATCACCGTTGAAGAACTTCGTGGCGCGCTTGACGCGGCTTTGACCGGCAAAGCGGAATTGGCGATTCTCGATGTTCGCGAGGCCGGCCAATACGCCGCCGGGCATTTGTTTTTCGCCACCCACGTACCCTACAGCCGCTTGGAAATTGAAATCGTCGCGTTTGTGCCCCGAAAGGCCGTGCCGGTCGTCGTCTATGACGCCGGTGACGGGGTTTCGGAAAAAGCCGCCGGGGCGCTGGCCAAACTGGGATACGGCGATGTGCGGTGCTTGGAAGGCGGTGCGCCCGGTTGGGCAGCGGCGGGGCATACGCTTTATGAAGGCGTCAACCTGCCATCCAAAACCTTCGGCGAACTGGTTGAGCTCGCCCAGGATACGCCGCACATATCGGCCGATGACCTGGCCGCCATGCAGGACGAGGGTGGCGATTTTGTTATCCTCGACGGCCGCACGCCGGAGGAATACGGGCGGTTCAATATCCCCGGCGGCCTGTCGTGCCCGAACGCCGAATTGCCGCTGCGCTTCAACGATATGGTGCCCAATGATAGGACCACGGTGGTGATCAATTGCGCCGGGCGGACGCGGTCGATCATTGGTGCCCAAACGTTGATCAATTTCGGCGTGCCGAACAAGGTCGTGGCGCTGGAAAACGGCACCCAGGGCTGGGCATTGGCGGACCGCGAATTGGAGACCGGTGCTCGACGTTTTCCGCCGCGTGGTGTCATGCCACCGGCATTGGAAGCCGCCAAGGCGCGGGCCGATGCGTTGGCCCACGCCCACGCGCTGTCATTCGTTGAAACCGACACCATCAATGAATGGCGAACTGACGAGACCCGCACGCTCTATGTCTTTGACGTGCGCAGCTGGGGGGAATTTGAAGCCGGGCATCTCCAGGGCAGTACGCATGCGCCGGGCGGCCAATTGGTTCAGGGCACCGACCGTTGGGTCGGCGTTCGCGGCGCGCGCATCGTGGTTTGTGATGACGCCGAGGTGGCGGCTGTTTGTACCGCCCATTGGCTCAAACAAATGGGCTGGGACGTACATGTGCTGAAGGATGGCATTGGGACGGAAGGGCTTGAGCCCGGACCGGTCGAGGGCGTGTTCCCAGAAAGTGCAGCGGATGCTTTGGAAGACATCACCGCCGGTGAAGTGGCCGTCGGCGACTTCCAGATAATTGATATGCGGGCCAGCGGCGCCTTCCGTGATGGCCATATCGAAGGGGCTGATTGGGCGACCCGCGCGCACATTGCCGCGGCGCTCACGGAAAGCGGCGCCAACGTCGTGCTGGTTGGCGATGATCGTGACGCGGCCAGGCTTGCCGCTGAGGACTTGCGGGCTGCCGGTGCGGGGGCCGTCGCTTGGCTAGCTGGGGGCATGCCGGCGTGGGCCGAAGAAGGATTTGAGACGGTGACGGAAACCGATGACCTGCCGGCCTCGGCACGCATCGATTTCATCGCGTTTACCGCCGAACGCCACGGCGGCAACAAGGACCACATGCGCCAGTACCTGGAATGGGAGATCGGCCTGGTCGATCAATTGGATGACCAGGAACGCGGTGTGTTTGCTATCCCCGGCCATTAAGCCTCGATCATGACCATCACGACGCCCCATCGACGCCCGCCGGAGCTGCGGCGTTCATGGCTGTTCGTCGGTGGGGTTGATGAGGCGGCGCTGGATGCGGCAGGCAGCGCTGGCGCCGATGTGCTCATTCTAGAACTGGAAGATTTCACCCCGCCTGCCGCCCGACCCGTGGCCAGGGCCCGCGCCGGTGAATTGTTCGCCGCTTGGCGGGCCGCCGGGATCATCGCCGCCGTTCGCGTCAATCCCCTGGAATCTGACGATGGCATGGCCGACCTGGACGCCGTCATGACGGCAGGGCCCGACGCGGTACTTTTGCCGAAGGTGGCCGAGACGGCGCAGGTGGCACGCCTTGATGTCGAGGTCGGACGCCTGGAGGCGGTGCATGGCATTGAAAGTGGATCGACGGAGTTGGTGCCGAATATCGAACTGGCGCGCGGACTGATCCAAACTCATGACGTCTGCACCGTGTCACCGCGCATCACCGCCGCCCTGGTGGCATCAGAAGACATGGCCGCCGATTTGGGTGCCGAGCGCGGCCCCGACGGCCTAGAGCTCCAATACGTCCGCCAACGCTTCATCGTCGAATGTGCCGCCGCCGGCACGCCCGCCATCGACTGCCCGTTCACCTGGTCGGACACGGAAGGTGTCGAAGCCGATACCCGCTACGCCCGGCGGCTCGGTTATAAGGCAAAAAGCCTGGTCGACCCTGCCCACGTCCCCATCATCAATGACGTGCTGACGCCAAACACCGACGAGATCGCCCACGCCCAGCGCGTCACCACGGCCTTCGAGGACGCCCAAATGGCCGGCCATGGCCGCGTCGAAGTTGACGGCTCGCAAGTCGAACTGCCGATCTACATGAACGCCAAACGGTTATTGAAACGCGCCGAAGCCTTGGCCGCCTGGGTCTGATTGGAGCCTGATTTCAATCCTGTCGCTATGATACCTGTATAGTTCAGAAGACGATCAGCCTATTTTTTTTGTTTCAAGAGGGGAGCGGAACGGTTTCGATCACTGTTGCCGCTAGTCAAGACTCGGTTCATTTTGCTGCAAAAAGCCTTAAATTCGCCGTACCTTTAGATAGGGACAGAGTAATGTGGGATGCTGTGTTAATCGAGGTTAGAACAATGATTGATGACGATGGTGTCGTTGCCGCCTACATCTTGGATGGCAAGGGTGGCGGCAAAATGCTGGAGCGTTGCACGTCGGAGGACCTTCACCCTGAAGCCGGTACGGTCTGGCTTCATCTCGACCGGAGCGCGTCGATGGCCTGTCAACAAGCGGTTGAAGCTATCGGAATCGACCCGGTATACGCCGACGCCCTTTTGGCGGCGGAAACCCATCCCAGGGCCGTTTCTGCCGGCGATTGTTTGTTGGTGATCCTCCGGGGTGTCAACACCGCCCCGGACTCCGATCCTGAAGACATGGTGAGCCTTCGCATTTGGCTGGAGGAGACGAGGGTGATCTCCGTCCGTATTCGCAAGCTGGGAAGTGTCCGCGATATCCGCGACCGGATCGAGAATGGAAACGGGCCAAAATCCTCTGGCGAGTTCCTGGTTATGGTCGCGGACCGGTTGGTCGAGCGCATGGGGCCGGTGATCAATGGCCTAAGCGAGCAACTTGATCATCTTGAGGACAATGTTGAGACACTGTCTCCGCGCCAGGCTCGGGACGAACTCAGAAGCATCCGCCATCAAGCCATCATGCTGCGCCGCCATTTGGCACCGCAACGCGATGTCCTCGGCCGCTTACAAATGGAAAACCAATCTTGGCTAAAGCCGGAGTACAAATTGGAACTTCGGGAAGTAGCCTCGGCCACTGCACGGTATGTTGAGGAACTCGATGCGGTTCGTGAGCGGGCGGGCGTCGTCCATGACGAGTTGATGGCCTTGGCGGGCGAAGCCACAAACCGGACCATGTACACGCTGACTTTGATCGCGACCATCATTCTGCCTTTGAGCTTCATCACTGGACTGCTCGGCATGAACGTCAGTGGCATACCACTGGCTGAGGGTAAGCTCGGGTTCTGGTGGGTGACAGGAGGCCTGTTCGTTGCAGGCGCATTGATGATTATTCTGTTCCGTTGGCTTAAGTGGCTTAGGTAGTTCGTGAGCGGCAGCTCGTGGCTAATCTCGGAAGTTTACTTGCGGCGCAAATTATGACCGCTGTAAGGCTTGAACCGAAAGTCATTCTACGCCCTTTCGATCGCTCGTTTCCCCTTTTAATCGCTCTGTTCCTCTTTAGAGTTTTACAATTACGGCTTCCAGATCGGTAGGCCGTCGCGGTTGCCCCATTCTTGCCAGGAGCCCACGTAGTTTCTAAGCCTCGGGTAATCCAGCAGGCGCAACGCCAAAAAGGCGTGGGCTGAGCGGTAGCCGGTGTTGCAGTAGAGGGTGACGTCTTTGTCGGGTGTCACATCCAGGGCTTCGAACATATCGCGCAGCTGCTCGGCGGGTTTCATGCAGCCGGTTTGATGATCGTAGAGCTCTTCCCAATCGAGGTGGCGGGCCGTCGGGATGGCGCCGCCGTGATGCGCTCGGTTGTCGGTACCGATGAATTCTTCCAGGCTGCGGTTGTCGACGATCACGCAATCCGGATTATCGATGGCGTCGAGGACGCCCTGGTAAGTGATGACCTTATCTTCGGTGGGCGTGGCCAGGAACTTCACCGGTTTTGGGATGTCGCCGCTGGTGGTGATCTCGCCGCCCGCCGCCGCCCAGGCCTTGATGCCGCCGTCTAAAACATGCACATCGGCGTGGCCCAGATATTCCACGAACCAGTAACCCCTGGCCACGCACATGTCTGTAAATTCGCCCGAGAAGACGATGGTGTCGGTGGCTTTTACACCGCGCCAACCCAATAAGTTCCCCCACATGCGCGCGCAGGAGGCTAGGGGCGCGGGGTCGGTGTCGTCGCAATTGACGAAATAGAGATCGAAGTGCCGCGCACCGGCAATGTGGCCGGCGGCGAAGGCTTCGGCGGGGCGCGTGTCGATGACGATTACAGTGGGCTCATTCAGGCGCGCGATCAAGGTCTCGGGTGACCACAACAAATCGGGGTTAGTGTATCCGCGTTCCGAAATGTTCATGATATTCTCCGGCGTGACTGATTGGTGCCGATCTTAGCAGGGTCAGATGCGGTGCCAAGGTTCGGTTGATTGTCACTTGATGATCTTGTGAACTACACCGGAGGCGAGAAGTTCATCGGTCGTTGGAAACCAAATTTCCGAATGTGCGGCTCGGAATATTTTATCCAGGAATGCCGGTTGAATGTTTTGGGCAGTATAAAATTCCAGTTCTTTTTTCTGCTGTGCCTCGGGATCGATATAGGGAACGTGGTTTGCCGCATTGACGCTGAATTGATGAAAGCCTAACCGGCCATTGGCGCCAAGAATTCGCGTCCCCCCGGCGATGAACGCCGTCGTGCATGCTGATTTGCAGGTCTCGAACACGTAGGTGTCCAAGCCCTTGGTTTTGATCAATTGCGCCACGCCTCGGCCCGCAGCGACCCGCCCGCCGTTAGAATGCAGGACGACGCCTTTGATGTCTGAGTGTTGGTCGAGCAGGGCCGAGAGCGCCGCCGTAATGCCGATTTCGAAATCACCATCCAGAATGACGCGCGCACCATCGGTGGAAAGCGTGAGCGTATAGGTGCCGGGGGGATGGCGGATGGCCAATGCCGGGTCGTTCTCGGCAGTCAGCGGGGCGACCAGCAGCGATTGGAAGGCGCCGAAGGCGTAGGTCACGGTAAAAAACAGCGCGACCGCCAGCCCGGCGTGCGCCGCCAGATTGACCCAAAACGACCACACCAGGGAATGATCGCCGCGCCAGTGTCCGCGGATGTAATTCATTATCCCGGTTGCCCTCAAATCACTCTCACATCGGCCACAAGACTTTCCGGCCTGCTTGGCGAGTGTATCAATATTGCACTATTGAGCGCTGCTCGCGCAGGTTATCACAATGAGGTGTCGAATGTCGCGGATGCTTGGTTCTCCTCCTCATCTTGAGCGTGTCGATGCATGGGGGGGTGTTGCAGCGTTCCTCCGGGGGATGAAAACGCGTTTACGCGGCCGCGTTAAATGGCTGCGGTCACGTTTTCATGCTGACGAATTTAAAAACCGGCTTTAGAAGTATTCCGGGAATTCCTTAGCGAGGTTGTCGCGGATGCGCTTAATGACCGGGCGATCCATAGCGGCGTACTCGAAATTCTTGCCGGTGACTTTTTCATAGAGCTGCACGTACTTGCCGGAAAACTCCATCAACGTATAGGCGGGAATATCCGGGATCGGCTCATTATAGGGATCGCAACGGTCATTGATCCAAAGTCTGAGGAACTCCTTGTCCAGGCTTTCGGGCTCCTTGCCTTCCGCCAAGCGGCTCTCATAAGTCTCGGCAATCCAATAGCGGCTGGAATCCGGCGTGTGGATTTCATCGGCCAAGGTGATCTCGCCGCTTTCTGGATCCACGCCAAACTCGTATTTCGTGTCGACTAAGATCAGGCCGTTTTTGGCGGCGATCTCCCGGCCACGGGCGAAGATGGCCAGGGAAAGCCTAGCCAGTTCATCCCATTGCCCTTGGGTGAGGTCGCCCCCGGCGACAATTTGTTCGGGCGTGATCGGCGCGTCGTGCTCGCCGGCTTGGCCTTTGGTTGTCGGCGTTAGGATGGTGCCCGGCAATTTTTGGTTCTTGGTCAGGCCTTCCGGGAAATCGATACCGTATAGGGTGCGCTCGCCGCGCTGATACATGGGCCAGATCGAGGTTTCGGTTGAGCCCGTCATGTAATCGCGGACGATCATTTCCACCGGCAGCATGTCCAAGCGCTTGCCGACGACGACGCAGGGGTCGGGGAAGGAAATAATGTGGTTCGGGCAGATATCGCGGGTTTCCTCAAACCAAAACGCCGCTGTTTGGTTCAGAACCTGACCTTTGTAAGGGACGGCGGACAGCACATAATCAAAAGCCGACTGGCGGTCGGATGCCACCATGATGCGCCGGCCATCGGGCAGATCGTAGGATTCGCGAACCTTGCCCGTGGTGTGGTTGGGCAGTTCCGGGATCATCGCATCGGTCAGGCAATTGGCAATGATAGTGGCGGTATCGGGTGTGTTTTGATCGGACATGGCTTGCAATCTCTTGGAATGATGGAAATGTCTAATATCGGTGTTCCGGCTCGTCATTCAAGGCCAAAAAAACAAAATTTATCCCCAGATTTCAGCCCTATTTTATGCCTGGCCCAGAACCAGGATCAGAATGGCGCCGACCACCAGGGCGATCCCACAGAGTTCCAGCCGATTGGTCTTTTCCTTGAAGAAAAATACCGATGCAATGAAGGTGAATACCAGCTCAATTTGACCCAGAGCGCGTACGTAAGCGGCGTTTTGCAGCGAAAACGCCGTGAACCAGCCGATTGAGCCCAAAACGCCGGCAATGCCGACCGCCAAGGACGGTTTCCAGTGCGTAAACACCGCCGTCATTTGCCCTGGTTCGCGGGCCAGTAGGTAGGCGCCCATGATCACGGTTTGCATGCTGACAGAGACGGCGAGGGCATAAGCGGCGCGCATGATGGCCGGGTCATCGCCAAGCGACAATGAAGCGCCCCGGTAAAACACTACTGAGGCACCCAGAAAAGCCCCGCAGACGAGGCCGATCATCGTCGGTCTTTCGAACACACTGGTGAATAGGCTTTTCCAGGTCACCGTGGTTTGCGCCACTGAAAGCGTCAAAATGCCGGCCATGCCAATGGCGATGGCGACCAGCGCCGTGTCACTAATGGTATCACCCAGCAAGATCAGACCGAGAAACGCCACCTGGACGATTTCAGTCTTCGAATAGATCGTGCCGACGGCAAAATTCCGAAACGAAAACAGATAAACCAAAAGAAAGGTGAACAGAATTTGCGACAGCCCGCCCAGCAAGCAATACAGCATGAACAGCCAGTTCGCTTCGGGGATCGCATAACCGCCGAAGGTATAAACCGCCCACAGATAAATCAGCGAGAACGGCAGCGAATAAAGGAACCGTACATAAGTCGCGCCACCGTTCGACAGCCGGCCTTTCAAATGTTTTTGCAGGGCCGAGCGCAGGTTTTGCATGAACGCCGCGAAAATCGTGATGGGAATCCAAAGCTCGATCAAGGCAGGATGCTCGCGCGTTGTTGCGGGGACAGTAATATGCCGCCGGCGCCCTTGGCGGAACCTCGGCAGCCCACTACCTTTAGCCGATGAACGAAAAAAAGCCAGCCCCGGAAACCCATTTCCCGCCGCGTTTCATCGCCAGCGAGGTTTATCGGAGCACTACCTACGGCTCTAGCCATCCCTTGGGCATTCCCCGGGTGTCGTTGGCGATGGATCTCTGTCGGGCGTTGGGCTGGCTGAATGAGAAGAATTTCGTCGACAGCCCGAGAGCCGACAAGGCGGCGCTGGCCGGCTTTCATGACGCGGCCTATATAGATGCCATTGAGATAGCGGAACGCGATGGGCGGTTGGACCTTGACGTTGCCCAGCGCCATCATATCGGGATCAACGGCAATCCCATCTTCGACGGCATGTACCGCCGCCCGGCAACGGCCTGCGGTGGCGGTCTTTATGCGGCCCGGCACCTAGCGGCGGCGGATGGCATCTTCTACAGCCCCGGTGGTGGCCAGCATCATGGCCGCGCCGATCATGCCAGCGGATTCTGCTATTTCAACGAACCAGTGCTGAGTATTCGCGAATTATTGGCGAACGGCATATCGCGGGTTTTTTATGTTGATTTCGACGCGCATCACGGCGATGGCGTCCAGGATGCCTTCGCTGATGATCCACGGGTCTTTACATTGTCGATCCATGAAGCCGGTCGCTGGCCGATGGTCCGAGGCGGCGGGCCTGGTGATGCGGGCGGGGTCGATGATCGCGCCGGTGGGGTTGCGCTGAATATGCCCGTACCGGAAGGTTTTAACGATTCGGAGCTGGAATTTTTGACCGAAAGCGTCGTGTTACCGAAGATTATTGAGTTTGCGCCGGACGTCATTTACGTCCAAGCCGGCTCCGATGCGTTGGCAGATGATCCGCAAAGTAAGTTGCGGTTGTCGAATGTCGCGCTTTGGCGGGCCGTGGGTTTGGTGGCCGGTGCGACCCGGCGTCTGTTGGTTTCGGGCGGCGGCGGGTATAACCCTTATGCCGTGGGCCGGTGCTGGAGCGGCATTTGGGCGACACTTAATGGCTTTGAAGTGCCGGATCAATTGCCGGCTAAGGCCGAGGCGTTGCTGCGTGAAGTCAACTGGCAACACCGGCGCGGGCGCCAGCCCTTCGAACATTGGATGACAACCCTCGCGGACCGGCCCAACCCGGGTCCTGTCCGTGATGCAGTCCGCGAGATCGCGGGAAAGGCTTTGACGGCATGACGGAAATGAAGGCACCGATGGCGGAAATCCGGCCACACACGGATACCTGCCACGGCCACACTCGAACGGATAACTACGCCTGGCTGCGTGATGATAACTGGCAAAAGGTCATGCACGACCCGGATGTGCTCGATGATGCCATCCGCGCTTATCTGGAGGCTGAAAACGCTTATACCGAGACGGTCATGGCGCCGGCACAGAGTGACGTGCAAACGTTGTTCGCGGAGATGAAAGCACGGGTCAATGAAGACGATGCCTCCGTGCCCATGGACGATGGCCCCTGGGCATATTATCGGCGCTACCGTGACGGCGGTCAGCACCCGATCTTCTGCCGCGAGCCTCAGGGCGGCGGCGCTGAACAGGTCATGCTTGATGGCGACGCGGAAGCCGAAGGCCAGGCGTATTTCAAGATCGGTGCCTTCGACCAAAGCCCCGACCACAAACTATGCGCCTACGCCGTCGATCTGAATGGATCGGAAATTTATGCAATCCGGTTTCGTGATCTGGCCAGCGGTGAGGAGCTTGATGATGTCATCGAGAATGCCAACGGTGGTTTGGCCTGGGCGCCGGATGGTCGCACGGTTCTCTACACGGTCCTTGATGATAATCATCGCCCCCACGCCGTGCGCCGCCATGTGCTGGGCACTGACCCGGCCGATGACCCGTGGGTCTATAAGGAACCGGACGCCGGTTTTTTTGTCGGTGTGTCTCTGAGCGAAAGCCGGCGATTTTTAATGATTAGTGCGCACGATCATCAAACATCGGAAGTTCGGATCATCGACGCCGACAAACCCAACCAGGCACCCCGTTTGGTTGCCGAGCGCGTGGTCAATACGGAATACGATCTGAGCGACACCGACGATGGGTTTTTGATACGGACCAACGCGAATGGCGCAGAAGATTTCAAAGTGATGACCGCACCGTTCGATGCGCCCGGGCCGGAGAACTGGACGGAGGTGGTCGCCCACGAGCCAGGGCGGCTCATTTTGGGATTACAAATTTTCAAAAACCATTGGGTCCGTTATGAGCGTGTGAACGCGCTTCCAAAGATCATCGTTGTCGGGAAAGACCGTGAAGAGCACGCGATCACTTTTGACGAGGAGGCGTTTTCGTTGGGGCTTGGCGGCTCGTATGAATATGACACGACGACCATGCGGTTCACCTATTCATCGATGACGACGCCGGAACAGGTCTATGACTACGATATGGCGAGCCGTGAGCGGACACTGCGCAAAGAGCAGGAAATCCCGTCGGGCCACGATCCCGACGGTTATGTGACCCGGCGCCTGCAGGCGCCGACGGCGGATGGTGAGACCGTGCCGGTCAGCTTGTTGTATCGCAAGGACACGCCTCTGGATGGCACGGCACCGGTTTTGCTTTATGGGTATGGCGCCTACGGCATGGCTATGCCGTCGGCATTTTCAACGCCGCGCCTGAGCCTCGTGGACCGTGGGTTCGTCTATGCCATCGCACACGTCCGCGGCGGTATGGAAAAGGGATATCGGTGGTATCGGGATGGCCGGGGGCAGCACAAGGCGAACACATTCGGTGACTTTATTGCCGCTGGCGAGGCTTTGATCCAGTCAGGAATGACGCAATCTGGCCGAATTGCCGCGCATGGCGGCAGCGCGGGGGGCATGCTCATGGGGGCCATTGCCAATCTCCGACCTGATTTGTTCAAAGCCATTTTGGCCGATGTGCCCTTTGTCGATGTCCTCAATACGATGCTTGATGACACGTTGCCACTGACCCCGCCGGAATGGCCCGAATGGGGCAACCCCATTGAAAGCAGTGCGGCATATAATCGAATTGCAGACTATTCGCCCTATGACAATGTGAGCGCGCAGAATTATCCGCACATCTTCGTCACTGCCGGGTTGACGGACCCTCGGGTGACCTATTGGGAGCCGGCGAAATGGGTGGCACGGTTGCGTGCGCTGAAGACGGATGATCATTTGATATGCCTGAAAACAAATATGGATGCGGGGCATGGCGGCGCAGCTGGGCGGTTTGACCGGCTCAAGGAAACGGCCGAACTGTACGCTTTTCTTTTGCGGGTGTTTTGATGGTGCGGTGGTAAGCTCGGCCAATGGAATCTCAAGCTCATACCGCGCTCACGGGAATTGCCGCCGTTGCCCTCGCCGCGCTGATTTGCGGCGTGCTTATGGAGCGAGTCCGCCAACCCGCCATCGTCGGATATATCGTGGCCGGCGTGTTGCTGGGCCCGTCCGGGCTGGCGTTGGTTCAGGATCGGAGCGGCATCGACAGCCTAGCCGAACTGGGCGTCCTGCTTTTGTTGTTTTTGATTGGCATGGAATTGTCGCTACGCGCCTTCCGGCGGGTTTGGCGTTTGGCCCTGGCGACGACGGTTATTCAGATTTCGGCGAGCGTCGGCGTCATGCTGATTGCAGCGAAGGTCATCGGCTGGAGTACGCCGGCGGCAATTTTATTTGGATTTGTCGTTGCCATATCATCAACGGCCGTTGCCGTGAAAATTTTGGAGGGCTTGGGGGAGCTTAGAACGCGGACGGGGCGCATTGCCGTTGGCGTATTGATCGCCCAGGATTTGGCTGTTGTACCCATGATGCTGTCCATCAACGCCATGGGCGGCGAGGAAGTTAATTGGCTGGTGGTGCCGAAGGTTCTGTTTTCGGTTATCTTCCTGGTGGGATTGATATTGTATCTCAGTGGTGGTCGAAAGGTCCGCTTGCCTTTTTCCGAGGTCGTTGCCGGGCATGCCGACCTTCTACCACTCAGTGCGCTTGGATTTTGCTTTGGCCTCGCGGCCTTGTCCGGTGTGTTGGGTTTATCGGCGGCCTACGGCGCTTTTTTGGCGGGGTTGATTATCGGCAACAGCACTAACCGGCATTCCATGTTGCAGGCGACGCAACCGATCCAGAGCGTGCTGATGATGGTGTTCTTTCTATCCATCGGTTTGCTGATCGATCTTGATTACATTTGGGATAATCTGACACTTGTCTTGGCGTTGTTTATGTTGATCGCGGTATTCAAAACGGTGATCAGCGTGTTGGCGTTGGGGCTTCTCGGGCAGGCTTGGCATCATGCTTTTCTGGCCGGAATTATGATCTCCCAGGTTGGTGAGTTTTCATTTTTGATGGCGGTGATCGCAACCGATGTAGGGGTCATTTCCGAGAGTGAGGGCCGTCTCGTTGTTGCGGTGACGGTGATGAGCCTGGGGCTCAGTCCGATTTGGGTGATTGCCGGCCGGCGCCTGCAATTGCTTGTCAGTTACGGGATTACGGAGTCCCGCGAACTGATGCGGTTGATGTATGGTCCGGAAGTCGAATTGGTGTCCGAGGCGATTGGCGATGCCCGCTCAGGCTGGCAGCGCCAACTCCGAATCGCCGCCCTCTGGGTCCGGCGCCGGCGTGCAAAACGCCGGCGGGAGAAGGGGTCTAAGGCCGCAGAGCCAATCTCGCCAACGACGCCTTCCGCCAAAGACACAAGCGTTGCCAAGGTTGAAATTTTACCCCTGGAGCTCGACTTGAAGTCGCCCGAAGCGCCCAAAAAGGCGCCTGTTCAAATCGATGCCGAGCCGGTTCCAGTGAAGAGAAAACGGCACGTTACGAAAACTGCCCCCAAAAAGAAAACGCCACCAAAGAAAGCGCAATCCAAGAAAAAACCGGTGAAGCGCGTCGCTAAATCACCACGACCAAGGCGGAAGAATGCCTGATTGGCAATTCGAAAAAAGCGCATGGGCGACAGGTGCTGATGCCGTTGTCGGGATTGATGAAGCCGGGCGAGGACCTTGGGCCGGCCCAGTGGTTGCCGGCGCGGTCGTCTTGGACCCGGAGATCATTCCGAAAGACTTGTTGAGCCGTCTCGATGATTCAAAGAAATTAAAGCCACGTGCCCGCGAAGAATTGTTCGGTGCCCTTGAAGGGGTCGCGAGGATCGGCGTCGGTGAAGCCGATGTGGCGGAGATTGATCATCTCAATATCCTTCAGGCGACAATGTTGGCAATGGCCCGCGCGGTCAGTGATCTGGGCGAGCCGTCGCCGGATTTCGCCCTGGTTGACGGCAATCGGCTGCCGGACTTGAATTGCGAATTGGAATGCGTCGTCAAAGGGGACTCCAGAAGCCTGTCGATCGCGGCGGCGTCAATCGTCGCGAAAGTCACCCGTGATCGAATTATGGTAGCGCTGGATGAGCGCTATCCAGGATATGGATGGGAGCACAACGCTGGGTATGGTACGCGCGAACACCAAAACGCTCTGGCCCGTCTAGGTGTCACGCCTGAACATCGCCGGAGCTTCGCGCCGATCCGCAACATCTTGAGTCCGGACTGACTCCGGGACTCCATATCTAGCGCCGAATCTCTTCTAACTCATTGATTCCATTTCGTTCTTGACGGCGACTCCTGGCTTCTCCATGCTGCCCGGACTATGGGCAGAGATCATAAAAGTAAACGGGCAAGTACTGCTCCGTCGGCACCCGCGCCGCTGCCGGCATACGCCGATAGCATTCTCATGGGTGATTGCATGGAGCAATTGGCGTCGCTGCCGGAAGCCAGCGTCGACATGGTATTTGCCGATCCCCCCTACAATCTTCAGCTGGAAGGCGAACTGCACCGGCCGAACAATTCACGCGTTGACGGCGTCGATAACGATTGGGATCGCTTCGACAGTTTCGCCACTTACGATCAGTTCACACGCGAATGGCTTGAAGGTGCACGTCGGGTCCTTAAGCCCAATGGTTCGCTTTGGGTGATCGGCAGCTATCACAATATTTTCCGTGTCGGCACCGCCTTGCAAGATTTAGGTTTTTGGATGTTGAATGACGTCATTTGGCGCAAAACCAACCCTATGCCGAATTTTCGCGGGCGGCGTTTCACCAACGCCCATGAAACGTTGATTTGGTGCGCGCGATCAAAAGAATCCAAATATCGTTTCAATTACGAATCCATGAAGGCGCTGAATGACGATTTGCAAATGCGCTCAGACTGGCTGATGCCGTTATGCACCGGTCGTGAACGCTTGAAGATTGATGGTAAAAAAGCGCATCCCACGCAAAAACCCGAAGCGCTGTTGTACCGCGCCATTATTGCCTCAACGAACGTTGACGACATTGTGCTCGATCCGTTTTTTGGCAGTGGCACGACGGGCGCCGTCGCTAAAAAACTCGGGCGCCATTACGTGGGTATCGAACGCGACCCAGATTACGCTGCGTTGGCCGAAGACCGCATTTCTAAGGTTAATCGAATACAAGAGGAAGACGTGTTGAAAATTGAATCAAAAAAAGAACAACCTCGTATTCCATTTGGATGGTTGGTTGAGCGGGGCATGCTGCAACCAGGCCAGGTTCTTACAGATCAGCGCGGGCGACATTCCGCTCGTGTGCGCGCGGATGGGACACTAATTACCGATGGGTTCCGCGGCTCTATTCATCAAGTCGGCGCCTTTGTACAAAAAGCGCCAGCCTGCAACGGATGGCAGTTTTGGTACATTCAGCAGAAAGGCGAAATGGTACCCATCGATCTCTATCGGCAAAAGTTACGGGCGGAACTTCACTGATCAACGCGATGCGGCACTAGGCGGAGTTTTGCCGTCTGGCAGCCAGCACGAAGCCACCTCCGATCGCCGAAATCAAAGCGAACATGCCGAAGGTCAACGTGTAATCGCCGATCAAGCTGTGCAACCCGGTGAACACAGGGGGGCCGACGAGGATCCCGGCAAATGTGACGACCAATACCGCGCCGGTCGCCGTGCTGATCAAGCCCTGTGGCGCCAGTCGGGCAATTTCCGCCATGGCGACACCATTCCAGCCAACGGCGCCAAAACTGAATATCGCCAGCAATCCGTACACGACCAAGCGTTCCGTCCCCGGCGTCAGTTGCGTGGTCACCAGCGCGGTGGCTGTGCTGAGTACGGCGATCGCGAGCAAGACAGCATTACCATCAGAAATTTTATCGGCAAGCCAGCCCCACCAAAGCCGGCCCGTGACGCCGGCAACCTGTAAAACGGCCAGCACGAGACCCGCTTCCACCAAGCCAAAATCTAGGTCTGCCACGAGCATGGTTACGGCAAATGTCGTCAGGCAAAGTTGAACGGCGGAATAACAAAAAGCGGAAAATGCAAAGAGCCGCAACCGAGGGTCATTCCACATAATTCCCATGTCTGAAGCAGGATTGCGCCTGAGCGAAATGCTGGGCGAGCGATCTGCATCCCATGTGGCGCGAATGTATTGAATGGCCATGGCGAATATCAGTGCGGTCACGGCACCGACGAAAAGCGCCGTTTGCCAACCGAAAGTCAGCGCCACCGGCGGCGCCATGACGCCCGCGGCAATGCCGCCAAGTGGCACACTGGTTTGTTTGATGGAAAAGAGAAGGTTTCGGCCTCGGCCTCCGGATACGCGCGTCAACAGGTGTGACGCGGGTGGATTGGTCAGGGCGTAACCGAAGCCACATATCATCGCGCCCGGAATCAATGCGAATAATGACGGCATTGCCATCATTGCGCCGCCAAATGCAGAAAGTATGAGGGCGGTTTGGCTCGTTCTAATTGCACCCCATCGCCTCACCAAGGTCCCTGACAAGGTCGATAAGATCATCGCCCCGCCATAGACAAGACC
The DNA here is from genome assembly GCA_018665815.1 of Rhodospirillaceae bacterium. GTDB lineage: Bacteria > Pseudomonadota > Alphaproteobacteria > Rhodospirillales > Casp-alpha2 > UBA3470. The sequence goes on along the minus strand of JABJBP010000070.1, from coordinate 9,234 downwards.
GATTTGCAATCCGATCAGGGACGAGGGGACACCGTGGGCCTGCGCGACCTCCGGCGCGATGGCCGCAGGGATGACAACATTCATGGTCACGAGTGCCTGAACCATCGTTGTAACAAACAACACGAGCGCGGTGCTTTGGCGTGGCGATGTTTCGGGTTTGTCCGGCCCGAGTGATGGATCATTTGGATTAGTCATTCGGAAATCCTGCCAAGCAGGGCACGCCAGAGGTTCATTTTTTTCCTTTGGCGGCTCGTATGCAATCTCTCCACATTTGGCTGGCTTGAGCCCTCTGACCCTCCTCATCGTCCCAGGTTTGTTCGCGCATGGCTTCTAGGGATTCGCGTTGGTCGCCGACTGCCTCACCGAGCTGGCGATTGATTTCGACGATGGATAAGTTCCGATTGTTTTCGATCTCAGTCAAAAGTTCTTTGTAGTCCTCGTCGCATCTGAATCTCGGCACTGAACCCGAGCGCGCGGTCACGACCCATAAACAGAGCAGGAGTGCTGCGGCCATTAAGGGAACGGGCGTGCGGCGAGCCATGCAATTTCCTTGTGAGAGATTTGAGCAACCCCAAGCATCCCATTGGCCCTAGGCGGCGTCAAATCATGTGAACCGACAATGCTGGCCAATTCTTTCGCCAATTCTTCCGGCGCAATCGTTGGCGATAAACCGGCATCCTTCGGCGCGCTGCCGGAGTTGGTCGAATTCGAAGCCGGACAAGATCGTCAATACCGTGCGGCGCAATCAACCTGAGATCGTCGTTGGCATCGAGTCGGACGGCCACGCAGGTTGGTGTTTCCAGCCAATGGCCGAGGGCATCCGATGTGTCGTGGTAGGGAAGGTTGTTATTCCGGCGATGCATGCGCGCTTGATTTTTTACGGACCATGGCGCGGGAAACAACTTACTCAAGCGCCGTTCGATTCGTTTCTCATGATGCTCGCTGGCAAGTTTCCGATCGAAATATACGACATCGATGTCTTCAATCGGGGTCGCTGTTGGATAATTCGACAAGGCGTCCCAAACGGCGGCGCGGACGAACCCAGCGCCGATCGCCCAGTCTTTGAGGCCAAACGCCCTCACTGAAGCCAGGGCGGTCATCCGCCATGGGTCATTTCGCATTAAATCAAGAATTTGGCTTTGCGCGACATGAAAACTGACAGCCTTTGGCGTCATCGCGCGTTGTCGTTGCTAGCGCGTTGGGACCGGCTCATCACCTGAATAATCATAAAACCCACGATCCGTCTTGCGGCCAAGCCACCCAGCCTCGACATATTTGACCAATAGCGGACAGGGCCGATATTTGGTGTCCGCCAAGCCATCGTGAAGAACATGCATGACGGCAAGACAAGTATCGAGGCCGATGAAATCGGCAAGTTCCAAAGGCCCCATGGGATGGTTGGTGCCCAATTTCATCGCGGTGTCGATCGCTTGGACGGAACCGACGCCTTCATACAGCGTGTAGATTGCTTCATTGATCATGGGCAGCAATATGCGGTTGACGATAAAGGCCGGGAAATCCTCGGCGTTGACCGGTTTTTTGCCGAGCTTTTCCGCCAGGGTGCGAATTGTCTTGTAGGTATCTTCCTCGGTGGCAATACCTCTAATCAATTCCACCAAATCCATGCGCGGCACGGGGTTCATGAAATGCATGCCGCAAATTTGACCTGGTCGGTCGGTTTGTGCGGCTAGACGGGTGATGGAAATTGATGATGTATTGGTCACGATGAGCGAGTCTGCCGGCAGATGATCGCAAAGCGTTCGGAGAATAGTTTTCTTAATCTCTTCGTCTTCCGCCGCCGCCTCAATGGCCAGATCGCAATCCGCAAATCCCTCATAGGACGTGCCCGTCACGATCTTCGATAAAATGCTGTCGCGATCTTCCTCAGAAAGCCGGCCGCGCGAAACATCGCGGTCCATGTTCGCCGTCATTCTGGCGAGGCCTGTGGAAACTGCCTCGTCGGTTTGGTCGATGAGATAGACGTCAAAACCGCCGGCTGCGCATACCTGGGCGATGCCGCCGCCCATCTGGCCGGCTCCGATAACTCCAATCTTCTTGATATCGACGCTCATGTTTTGTGTTCCGTTATTATTTTTAAGATTTATCGAGTTCCGCGGATAATTCAGGTACCGCGTCGAAAAGATCGGCGACGAGCCCATAATCAGCAACTTGGAAAATCGGAGCTTCTTCATCCTTGTTGATGGCGACGATGACTTTTGAGTCTTTCATTCCCGCCAAATGCTGAATAGCACCGGAAATGCCGACCGCGATATAAAGATCCGGTGCCACGACCTTGCCGGTTTGTCCGACTTGGTAATCGTTCGGCACGAACCCGGCATCAACGGCAGCGCGGCTGGCGCCGACGGCGGCGCCCAATTTGTCGGCGACGTCTTCAAGCATGGGAAAATTATCGCCCGACTGCATACCTCGGCCGCCGGAAATCACAATCCCGGCGCTGGTCAATTCCGGGCGCTCGGAAACCGTCAATTCCTGTCCGACGAACCTCGACAAGCCCGGCGCATCCGCTGCACCGATCGCTTCGACAGTCGCACTACCACCCTCGGCGGCGGCGTCATCAAAAGCCGTTGTTCGGACGGTAATAACTTTGACCGCATCGGTGGATTGCACCGTCGCCAGGGCGTTGCCCGCATAGATTGGACGAACGAAAGTATCGGCGCTCTCGACGGCGGTGATTTCGGAAATCTGGGCGACATCAAGAAGGGCAGCAACCCTTGGCATGATGTTCTTGCCTGATGTGGTCGCTGGCGCCAACAGATGCGTGTGGCTTTCCGCGAGGCCGACCAACAGTGGGGCGACATTTTCAGCTAACCCATTGGCATAGATTTCTGCATCAGCGACGAGAACTTTCGAGATACCAGCGACCTTTGCCGCCGCGTCTCCGACAGCACCACAGCCCGACCCGGCAACCAGAATGGTGACATCTCCCAATTCGGAAGCGGCCGTGACGGTGTTCAAGGTGGCGGGTTTGAGTTCCGCGTTGTCGTGTTCGGCGAGGACCAGAATGTTCATCAGATCACCTTCGCTTCGTTCTTCAGTTTATCCACCAATTCCGCCACCGTTTCGACAATCACGCCGGCTTCGCGGGCCAGCGGGGCCGAGACTTGCAAGGTTTTCAACCGCGGTGTGACATCGACGCCCAATTCGTCGGGCGTCAGGGTGTCGATGGGCTTTTTCTTCGCCTTCATGATGTTAGGTAGGCTGGCGTAGCGAGGCTCATTGAGGCGCAAATCGGTGGTAATTACGGCGGGCATGGCCAGAGCGATGGTTTCCAGCCCGGCGTCAACTTCGCGGGTCACGTTGAGCGTGTCGCCATCAAAGTTCAGTGCCGAGGCGAAAGTCCCCTGAGACCAACCAAGCAAAGCCGCCAACATTTGGCCCGTTTGGTTCGAATCGTCGTCAATGGCTTGCTTGCCCAGGATAATCAGATCCGGGCTTTCCTTGTCGATAACCGCTTTCAGCAATTTCGCAACGGCAAGTGGTTGCAATTCTTCATCCGTTTCGACCAGCACACCCCGGTCGGCGCCCATGGCCAGCGCGGTGCGGATAGTTTCCTGGGACTGCTGGGCGCCTAGCGAGACCGCGATAATCTCATCGGCGGTTCCGGCTTCTTTGAGGCGCACGGCTTCTTCGACGGCAATTTCGTCGAAGGGATTCATGGACATTTTGACGTTGGCCGTTTCGACCCCCGTCTGGTCGGATTTGACGCGGATCTTGACGTTGTAGTCGACGACCCGCTTGACAGCGACAAGTACTTTCATCGGATATCCTGCACGATCCTTGGAGGTCAAAAATCTTTATGACGCGGGGGCGAACTGAGACTTAACCGAACCCTCTGCCCGCCCATAAAACCACGGCTCTCAACGTATATCGCGCTGCACAATAAGGGGCCGTTTGGCGGAGGTCAAGATGGCACGGGTGAGGTCTGGCGGGTGAGTTTCCGCAAGCCCGCCTATTCGCGATTGGCGCCCGGTACCCACAGAACATCAAGCCGGCCGTCATCATTGACGTGGCGGGCCAGGACGAACAGATGATCGGAAAGCCGATTGGCATACATTATAGCTTCGGGATTAACTGGCTCGATCAAGGCCAATTCGGTCATCAGGCGCTCACAGCGGCGGACGGTGGTGCGGGCCAGATGCAAATATGCCCCCGCCGTCGTGCCGCCGGGCAGGATGAACGATTTTAACGGCTCCAGGACCTCGTTCATGGCGTCGATCTCGGTTTCCAGGCGCTTGACCTGCGCCGCTGTGACCCGGAGCGCGCCGTCGCTGCGTGCACCGCCTTCAGGCGTGCAGAGATCAGCGCCCAAATCGAACAGGTCATTTTGAATGCGCGCCAGCATCGCGTCGGCGTCGCCTTCAGCATGCAGTCTTGCGATGCCGATTACCGCGTTGGCTTCATCGGATGTGCCGTAGGCGGCGACCCGAATGCTGTGCTTGGCGACCCGGTCGCCACTTCCCAGGGACGTTTCGCCCTTGTCACCGCCGCGGGTGTAAATTTTCGAAAGTGTGACCATGATCTAAGCCAAAACCGTAAAAATCAGGAGTGCAAAAAACACTAACGCCAGCGCCTGGAAAACCACCCGTAGCCGCATCAGCTTGTTTGAGTTGCGCTTGTAAAACTCACCGTTCAGGCCAAAGGACACCACGCCGGTCACCAAAACACCAAGGGTGAGCAGCATGAATAGAACCAGGAGCACCGGAAACATGTCAGTCATGAGTCACATATAAGCCTTCCGGGCGGTGGCGTCATGGGGTTTGATGAAATTTATTAATCGTACCGGCACCATGTCCGCCAAGCCTCGCGGTAGGTCGCTTCCAAGGATTGGGTGAAGGCCGCGCCATCGGTCAATCCTCCACGCACGACGCGGTCTCGCATTCCTGTTCTGAGTTCTGTCAGGCTGTCCAGCTTGGCGGCAAGCGAGGTGGCCTTAGTGACATAGTCGCCGGTGTCAGTGGCAATACAATCGCTCAAACTGATTTTGCTGAGCAAACTGACGCCGACCCGGGCCGCATGCCATGTGCCCCCCAGGGTGATCACCGGCACCCCCATCCATAACGCCTCGCAGGTTGTTGTGGTGCCGTTGTAAGGGAAAGTATCGAGGCCGATATCGATCTGGCCATAGGCGGCCAGCGGGTTGCCCTCGGTGATCCATCCCACCAGTTTCAACCGCGCCGCCTCGATGCCGCGCGCCTGGAACGCCGCAGTAAGGCGACCGGCCGTGTCCGCGTCACCCAGAGATTTGGCTTTCACCATCAGGCGCGATCCGGGCACGGCGTTCAAAACAGCGGCCCAAGTTTCGACTACGCCTGGCGTCACCTTGGCCAGATTATTGAACGACCCGAACGTGATCTGACCGCTCACCAATGCCGGCGGCGGCGCTACCGCGGGGGCATCGTCATCGGGGCGGCAACACAAAAATCCGCCGTCAATGCGCGCGAGATGTTCCGTGTGGAAAGCCTCGGTCACCCCAATCGGGTCCGTCCATCCGTCGGCCAACCGCCAATCAACACGAGTTAGGCCGGTGGTCGCCGGATAGCCCAAGTAACTCATCTGTATCGGGGCTGCGCGCACAGCGAAGGCGGCGAGGCGGTTGGCGCGTGTATGGCCGGCGAGATCAACCAGGATATCGATCTGATCGGTGCTGACCAATTGGGCGAATGCCATATCATCCATGCCGAATATATTGCGCCAGTGACCGGCATGCCCTTTCAGCCGTTCCGTCACCGCGTCGCCGGGCTCTGCCATGTTGGCATAGGCGAAAACCTCAACAGTATCGCGATCATGGTGCGCGAATATCGGGTCCAGGAAATAGGTCACCGAGTGGCGGCGGTAGTCGGGCGATACGTACCCGATCCGGAGCCGCCGGTCAGGCGACCGGTCACGCCCGGCGAAGGTGTTTTCCGTATCCCCGGTCTCAAGGCGGGTGCCCCAGGCCCGGTGGGCGTCGGCAATCTCATCGGGCGGTAATTCAGCCGCACACATCGCCAGCAGCATGTTCGATCCCATTGCCGGCTCATCGGGACTGAGGTCGACCGAGCGCTGGTAGTATTCCAGCGCTTCCGCCGCTCGGCCGGTTTCCTTCAGCACTTCGCCTAAGTTTGAGAGCGCATCGGCGTAATCCGGGCTGATTTCCAATGCGCGCCGAAAACTTGTCTCTGCCGCGCCATACTGGCCCTGACGTTGCGAAACGGTGCCCAGATTGTTGTGGCCGACAGCGTAATCGGGGCACAGCGCGGTAGCCTTGCGGGCGGCATCGCCAGCGTCCTCAATGCGGTTCAAATCCATCAGCACATTGGCATAGTTGGCCCAGGCTTCGGCATTGTCCGGCGCCAGCTCAACCGCCCGGCTGTAATGCGCCGCCGCCTCATCGAGGCGCCCGGCGGGCCGGAGTGCTGCGCCGATGTTGTTGTGCGCCGGCGCGTAATCAGGCTGCATGGCCAGCGCCTTTTGGAAGGCCCCGATGGCTTCCTCATGGTGGCCCAACCCGCTCAGTGCGGTGCCCAAATTATTTTGGAACGCCACTTCATCCGGCGCCAGTTCGCATGCCTTGGCAATGAATTGCACGCCCATGTCGGCGCGTCCCGTCATGCACAAAACGATACCCATCAGGCTGACCGATGGGGCGTGCGACGGCGCGTCGTTCAAGATGGCATGGCAATGGGCCTCGGCGTCCGCCAGCCGTCCTTGTTCGTGGAGCGTGGCCGCCGCTTCGAAGCGCTGCTCGATTTCCGTGATGTCAGGCATTTCACTGGTATACTCGCGCGTGCCTGCATGGAAGCCAAGGAAGGATAAGCGCCGCCATGAACGATAAGACCCGCGCCAATCTGGAAACCATCTCCGTTGCCACCGTCAGCATGCAATTGCTGAAGCGCGGCATTCGCAACGTTTCCATGGTCGGCCCGAAGCCCTTGAACACGCCCATGATGCCCATCGTCGGCGAGGCTTATACGTTGCGCTACATTCCCATGCGCGAGGATTTATCGACGCCTGAGATGCTGGCCAAACCCGATTTTGCACCGCGCGTTGCGATCGAAGAAGCGCCGTCCGGCTCCATTCTGGTCATCGACGGGCGCGGGCGCCCTGATATTGCGGTGGTCGGTGATATCTTGATTGAACGCTTGAAAGTGCGCGGTGTTACCGGTCTGGTATCCGACGGTGGCTTGCGTGATTTCGACGAATGCTTGGCCGCCGATTTCCCCGTCTTCGCCGCCGGTCCGGCTGCCCCGGCCAGCGTCACCGGCCATGCTGCCGGCGATCTGCAAACGCCCATATCGTGCGGCGGCGTCGCGGTGATCCCGGGCGACATCATCAAGGCCGATGGCGATGGCGTCATCGTCATCCCGAAGGCGCTGGCCGAAGACATCGGCCGGGATGGGCTTGAGCAGGAACGCTATGAACGCTTCGCTAAACTGCGGGTCAGCCAGGGCCGACCGGTGCCGGGTATCTATCCGCCCAATGACGCGGCGAAAGCTGAATATGCGGCATGGCTGGAAGCCGGCGAAGAGTAAACTGGTAAATCCAGTCTCAGGCAGGATTGGGATGGCGCGGTTTGGCAATTCCGCGTCCCTCAGGCACCTGAATATGCGATAATTTTTAGAATGTCAGCATCCGTCAGCAAAAGTCATCATTTGTACGTATTCTCGCAAACAAAAATCATCAAAAACGTTTTAACTCAATGCCTTAACGCGGTGTACAAATGTGTACATGATTTCGCACAAAATCACCTTTTGTCATCATTTGTCTACTTGTGAAGTTATGAAGCGTTCGTTGGGATTTAGGCACCCGGGATCGCCTTGCTCCCTCCGGGGGATAATCTGCGCTTACGCCGCTCCACCGGAGCGACGGTCGAAGAACATCATCCCAATCCCGCTTGAGATTGAAATCACCGGCCTTTGGACTTCGTATTCACAATATAAAATAGCGAGCGCATTCGCCCGTTCGTACAAACCGCTATCCATGACATAGCCGCGGGAATTAATTCGGCAAGAGATTTTAGAATTTTTTTATCGGCCCGATACGGGCGCACCGAGATCAGCGATGCCCGTCAGTGGGCGTAAAATCCGGCTATTCCGAAATATGAACTTCCTCATCTAGAACTCGATTGATGGCATCTAAGAGCTCCGGAAGATTAATCGGTTTGGTGGTGCATGCGTTCATTCCGGCATCAAAGTAGTCTTGGCGGTTCTCGACTACAGCATCCGCCGTGACGGTGATAATCGGGATGCCGGCTTTTGAATTAGGTTGCTGACGAATGGTGCGCGTGGCATCGGGGCCGTCCATCTCTGGCATGCGTATATCCATGAGAATGAGATCGAAGTCATCCTTTGAGACGGCTTCAACAGCGGCCCGACCGTTGTCCGCGACGGTAATATGGTGGTCGAACTTGGAAAGAACGGCCGTCATGATCATCTGGTTCAAGTCGTTGTCTTCCGCCAACAATATATCCAATGAACGCGTCGCCCGGTATTCCTTCTCGCTTATTGCCTCCGTCGTAGTCGCAACTTCCATATTTGACGGCCTGCCATGCACCGTAAACCAGAAAATGGATCCTTTGCCGTCGATGCTCTTAACCCCGATCTCTCCGCCCATCAGTTCGGTCAAGCGCTTGGAAATGGCGAGACCTAATCCCGTTCCTTCGTACTTGCGCGCCGTCGATGCATCCAACTGCGCAAAATCTTGGAACAATCCGTCTTGGTGGTCGGCTTGAATTCCAATACCGGTATCGACGACCTCGAATTGGAGAGCCACCCTTTCATCGGTTTGTTCCGATACACTAACGTCAAGAGTTACACTGCCGCGCTCCGTGAATTTGACGGCATTGCCAATCAAGTTCACCAGGATTTGGCGGATTCGGGTCGGGTCACCAATGAAACCGTGGGGCAGATCGGTGGCGATCTTCGAGCCGAGGGCAATCCCCTTGTCGCTGGCCTTTCGATAGAAAAGATCGAGGGATTCGCTGATCAACTGGTGCAAATCGAAGTCGATGTACTCGATCTCAAGCTTTCCGACCTGAATTTTGGAAAGATCAAGAATATCGTTCAGAATCGTGATCAGAGCTTGGCCAGCACCTGTGATTCTTAAAATCATTTTGCGCTGATCGTCACTAAGATTATCGTCCAGCAAGATATCGCCCAGGCGCTCCGGACCTATCTTGCGTCGGACGGCGCCGACTGGCCCGTGCTGGCCGGTTTCTCCGACGCGCAAATTTCG
>JABJBP010000069.1 GCA_018665815.1 Rhodospirillaceae bacterium | reverse complement strand
TCTTTTACCATGTGTAAATTGAAGCCGGCCAAGCAACCAATTTCAAAAATTCGACAGGGGTCGGCGGACGATTGGGCGACGGTGCCGGCAACCAACTGGGCCAATTGGCGACGGTCCGGCAAATCGCCCCATTCCGCGTGGGATTTTTCAATATCCGCGGCATTCACGCCCGACCAATGTTCTTCAAAAGCCGATGAAAGTATCTGACATTTTTCCGATAATAGGTTGTCATCATATAACTTTTCGGATTTCTCCCGGCACTCTGCGTAAGGCCATAACTGCGAAAATTTAGGCCTCTTAAACGCTGATACGCGTTGGCACAGCCGATCAGCTTCAGCATAATTCTTCTCATCAAATTGTTCCCGTGCATTGCGCATAATCCGCGCCAGGAATTGTTCTTCACCCTCATTCAACGCATCCAGATATATCTCCACACTGGGCCAATCCGGATCGGTTTCAACGGCGTCTTCCAAGCTTTCCCGCGATGGCGCATATTCAGGGTCCAAGCTCAAAGCCCGCCCCCAAAAGCGCATACCCGCGTCCGAATTGCCGCCACAAAATGCCACCAAACCCGAAAGATGAAACACATACGCCGCACCGGCATGGCGACGCCGCAACTCTTCGCATACCTCGCTTGCATCGTTGTAATAGGCGGCGGCACCGGTGTCGCCGTTAACCCACCCCTGGATGAATTTCATCGGCAACTCAATGAGAGGATCCGGTGTTTCTGGAAATTCGATTTTCGCCCACATGTAATCTCACGCTGTCAAAACTTCAGAATAATGCCAGTTACTGTATCGCCTGCGGCAGACTAATGGCATCTAAAATTGCTGTTTTCGTCAATTTTCGGCTAAAATCAGTGTCTGGGGCGCGAGAATTGCGGGGCCGGTCTTGGGGGCCAAAATTGGTTGCCTTTTTATGACTGGTTTTTGACAAGAATGGAAAGGGAGGCGTGCCGTCGTGGCGGATGCGCTCACCATTGGCACAGCTATATCGGTGACCCAAAGTGCACGCTCGGTGCTGCCGGCGGCGGGACTTGGGGCCAATCGTGTCGGCGCGGTTACGCTCGACAATCAATTAGCACCCAATATTTTTTCCGAAGCCCGGATTGTCCTCGGCGGCGCTCAGGCACGAACCGCATTGTCCCTGGCGGTGTTGTCGGGCCACGGCATTGTCGCAGCACTCAAGGCCCTACAATCGTCCGCAGCGCTGGCTGGCCATGAATCGTTGGTTTCACCTTTGACCAATTTGACCATCAGCGGCACCCGCATTTCACGGCTCAACCTGCATTCGGACGCCAACCGCGCACTTTCGTTGATTGATAACTTGGTCCAACAATCGGAATTCGCGAACGCAAATTTCATTTCCAGTAATGGTGCGAATATTCAACTCAAGACAACGCGGTTTGGTGGCAGCATCAATATCGCGCCCCAACCGCTGAACAGTGCGGGATTGAATTTAAAGAATATCAACCTGTTGACCCAAGCCGGCGCCGAAGACGCAGCGGCACGCCTGCAATTGGCAATCAATTCGGCAACACGCCGCGTTGGCAGCCTTGGCGCCTTGCAACAAGCGCTGACGAACAGTGATTTTACGGGCGCCGCGCTGTCAGCGCTAATCTCAAATATCAGCGGAGACGGTCTACCGGTGGGATCATTGGTGAACGTTGTCGGCTAACCAATCGATGTCGCCTCATCCCTGAGGGGACTTGGCTAATCGTTCCTCAAGGGCACTGCAAACCTCAGCGACTACGCTGTCCCAATCGCCCGGCTGCGGTTGCCTGAATAACCGCAACGTCGGATACCACGGGCTATCGAGGCGGTCATTCATCCATAGAAAGCCAGTTGGCGTTGATAGCATCCCCCAAACCGGTTTACCAAGCGCACCTGCCAAATGGAGAACGGATGTATCGACCGAAATGATGAGATCCATATCCGTAACCGCCGCGGCCGTATCGGCGAAGTCGGAAAACCCCGCGGCAATGTCCGCAACGCCGGCAAATAACGGATCGTTTTGCAGTTCGGAAGCTTCGGGGCCGACCTGAAAGCTAAAATAATCGACACGTTCGATGGACATCAGGTCGGTAAGCGCTTGAAGCCCGCACGACCGTTTGTGATTGTCCCGGCGGGTCGGGCTGCCCGCCCAAACCAAACCGACCTTTAGCCCCGTTGCCGACAGTACAGCATGATCGAGGATGGCATCCTTTGGCACGTCGAGATAAGGGATATCCGACGGCACAGTTTGTAAATCCGTATTAAATATTCGCGGCAGGCTCATGAGCGGCGTGTGAACGTCGTATTCCGGAAGCGGCGCTCCCAGATCGATGCGCTTGGCTACGCCGTCCAATGTTCCCAATAATCGGTTCAATTCGGGCCGGCATTCCAGCACGACCTCGCCCCCCATGGCTGCGACCATGGGGATGTAGCGGCAAAATTCAATACAGTCGCCAAAACCCTGCTCGGCTTGAATGAGTATCCGCCGTCCATCAAGCGGCCCACCATCCCATTCCGGTCGATCAAAATCACGGCGATAATCCTCGAAAGTCGGCATTTTCCAACGCCAGTCGTATTCCCGCCAACCTTGTGAATAGTCACCATGTTGCAGCAAGGTCAGTGATAAATTCCAATGTAAATCCGGGCTATCGGGCTGCGAAATCAACGCCTTGCGCAGCAAATCAATAGCATCACCTGTCCGGCCCAGGGACTGAAGTGCACTGGCCAGATTGCATAGCGCATCGACATAATCAGGCTCAATAGAAAGCGCTCGTTGGAAACATCCTACAGCATCATCAATCCGGTCCAATTCCACCAGACAATTGGCATAATTGAACCAAGCCTTCGCGTTTCGATCATCAAGGGTCACGGATTTGAGATAAGGCTCGACCGCTTCGGCGTAGGCTTCCAAGTCGAGATAGGCGTTCCCCAGATTAAAATGCGCCCGTGCATTATCGGGCGCCAGCGTCAGCGCCTCTCGATAGGCGTTGACGGCCTCCACCGGGCGCGCCAATGCCAGTAACGCATTTCCTTTGTTTATTATGGCTTCCGGAAACTGCGGAATGAGCGATAATGCCCGCTCGCTGGCTTCGAGCCCTGCAATTGGGTTTCCAAGCTCGTTCTGAACGCTGGAAAGGTTGTTAGCAGTTTCGGGCGAGTCGCCATTCAATTTAAGCGCTGTTTCAAACGCTTCAACTGCGTCTAACAAGCGCCCCGACGCCTGCAATACATTGCCAAGATTGGCGAATGGCGCAAAATAGTCAGGTGCCAATTCCGTTGCTCGGCCTAAAAGGTCAAGCGCAACCTCGAGATCACCGGCGGCTTGCATAACAACGCCCATCAGGTTCAACGCATCGACCTGATCGGGATCTTCTGCAAGTATTTCTCGGTATAGTTCCCCGGCTTCCAACAATTGACCTTGTTGATGGAATGCCAGCGCCGTGCTCAGCTTCTCTTGAATACTCATTGGAGGATGGTGGCTGCTCGGGCGCGTCAAATCAACACTCGAAGCCCGCCGACGACGAACCACCACATAATCCAGAAACTTTTCGACGAAGCGGGGTGAACGCGACGCTTACGTGCTCAAAACGCGGCAGCAAGCCAATTTTCACTTGATTTAATTTTCACTTTATCGTATGAAGGGCCATCGAAGTGGAGAAGTATTTTCACTCGTGCTGTAAATTTTGTCGCAGAATGTGGCGGTTTTGCAGGTAAACCGGGGTAAGAATTGCCCTTACATCAGAGCTCTAGAATGGAGTATTAAGCTATGTCAGACGTTACACTTACATCTGCTGTTCGGCAGAACCTTCTGTCTCTCCAAAGCACCTCCGATCTCATTGGCCGCACGCAGAACCGTTTGTCGACGGGTTTACGGGTTTCCAACGCTATTGATGATCCGGTGAACTTCTTCCAAGCCAAAGGCCTTAATGACCGGGCTTCGGATTTCACCGAAAAGAAAGCCGGCATTGACCAAGGTATTTCAACACTGACGGCCGCGACCGACGCAGTCACCGGTATTGAAGCCCTGGTGCAACAGCTCAAAGGTTTGGCGTCGAACGCCAAGTCGGCAACGACCACCACCGAGGTCGACAACATCGTCACTCAGTTCAATGATTTGCGCACGCAGATCAACAACCTCGCCGCCGACGCCACCTATCAGGGTTTGAACCTGGTTAACGGTACCGGCAGTACGCTGACGGTTAACTTCTCGAACGACACCGGTAGTGTTCTGAACGCGAACTCGGTTGACGTTACCGCCAGTCAGCATGGCTTGGGCGTTGCCCAACTTTCTGCCGCCAGCGGCACTGATCTTGCGTTTAACCGTGCGGCCATTACCGGCGGTGCATTCTCAAGTTCATTGACGCAAACCGATGGCGCCTCCGGTGTTTCCGCCGGTGATGATGTTGCCAAGAACTCAATTTCGGTGACGGTTGCCAACAAGTCGGCGACGACCATTTCGGCCGGTGATTCGATCACCCTGGCCTATGATGGCCTGACGTTCACCGTTGACGTTGTCAGTGGTATCGATTCCCACAACGGTCTTTCCGCTAGCTTCATTACGGCGGGTACCTATGCGGTTGGTTCCGCGGTTGAGTTCCGGGCCATTACCGGTACGCTTTCCGCGACCTCGGCAGGTACCGGCTTTAGTGCCTCCTCAGCGGGTACCGGTTTGAGTGCCGGCGTCGGCAAACTATCGGTGATCTTTACGTCCATCGCAATCAATGCTGTTTCCACAGCCGGGATCGATTTTGGTGTTCTGGTTTTGACCGGCACATCACTGACGATCACGGAAACGGACGCGGTTCGCTCCATTGGTGTTAACTACTCCACGGAATTGAACTCGCGAGTTCAGAACCTGGACAGCGCGCTGACCACATTGCGATCCCGCGCACAAATGTTGGGTGCCAACATTGCCGTGCTTAACACGCGTCTCGACTTCACGACAAGTTACGTGAATACGCTGACCGCCGGTGCCGGCAAACTGACCTTGGCTGACTTGAACGAGGAAGGCGCCAACTTGTTGGCCCTACAAACACGTCAGCAGTTGGGTATTCAGTCATTGGCCTTTGCTGGTCAATCCGAACAGGCGATTTTGGGTCTCTTCCGTTAATTCGGCATAACCTGAAATGAGTTCTAAGAAAACCGTTGGGAAGGGCCCTGGTCCTTCCCAACTTTTTTTGTGCTCATTCACTATCGTGAAAAGGTTGCCAAGAATAATTCAGACAATATAAATTTTATCTTCATTTCTATTTAGCAAACTCTGCATCAGTAACAATGGCTCATTATTGATCGATGGGATATAGGCGTTGAAAAAAGCCACTCGAAAATCCGGGAAATCCCGCCGCGATGAATTTCTTCCGGTCGCTAAGGAAGATTTGAATCAAGAGCTATTTGATCGGAATTTGGCTGCGTTTAAAAAAATGATGCCATATGTCGCGCCGCATCTCGAAAATATCACAACGACCCACTCGAAATTAGTAATCAACGCGAACGGTGAATATGACATCGATTTTCGCGGCAACCGGCTTTACGGCATGGGTGCTGAAGCTTGGGCCAAAAAGCGGATGAAAAATTTCGACAACAAACATGGCATTAGCCGGCTTTTTATTGCGCCGCCCGACAGCAAGATGCTCGACGACGAAGCGAACAAGACTGTTTTTAATATGTTAAAGCGCTCAACAGACGCGGGATTGAGCTTTGCTAATCGGCCGCTCGACATTCATTGCTTTCATTGTGTTGGATTTGGTGTCGGCCTTGCGCATCATTTGCCTGCATTGGCGCGGCGAACGGCCTGCCAAAATTTGATCCTCGTGGAGCCGAACTTCGAGTTCGTTTATCTGTCTTTGTTTGTTTTTGATTGGGCCAAATTCCTCGAAAATATTTCGGCGGAAGGCCGCCATATCGTCATGATACGCGAAACAAATTCACGTCCAATCGCAGAGAATATTCGCGATCAGATGCGTTATATTCATCCGTCATTCATGGATGGCACAATCTTCTTTGAAACTTACCCCAGTTCGGTTATGGCGCGGGCCTGTGACATCCTTATTGACGAACGCGATACCCTAGGCATTGGCTTGGGGTTTCTCGAAGATGAAATGGACATGGTCCGGAATGCCTTTCACAATCTGAATGAATTCGAAGGCAAGTTTTTCAATGGGCAAAAAGACGTTCTGCCGTTTCCGGCTTTCATTGTTGGGTCCGGCCCGTCACTGGACCGCGATATCGATTTTATTCGCGAAAATCAAGATCGCGCACTGATCATCTCGTGCGGTACATCGATCCGGGTACTATTGAACAACGGCATTCAGCCTGATTTCCACGTCGAACTAGAAAATGTACCCCTCGTCGCTGACCTCGTTGACGCACTTTCGAAACAATTTGATCTTTCAAATATTGTGATGCTGGCAACCACCACTGTGGATCCTCGCGTAGCGCAGTATTTCAAGAGGGTCGTGTATTATTTCCGCAGTGGCTTGGCGTCTTATCCGCTATTTTTTCAGGGTCATGAGTCAACATTGACCTATTCAACACCGATGGTAACCAATCTGGGATTTTCGTTCGCTCAGGAAATCGGTGCCCGGAACCTATATAATTTTGGTATCGACCTGGGAGCGCGTGATCCGGAAGTTCATCATGCCAAAGACACCCCTTATGATTCCGGTGAGGCAGTCTTTTCGGGCACGATCAATCAGCCTGTCCCGGGAAACTTCGGTGGCATCGTGTATTCTGAAATGGTTTATCTTTGGGCCAAGCAAACCATGGAGTTTGCGATCAATCGTCATTCCGCCAAAGGCATATTCTATAATTCCAGTGATGGCATACGTATCGAGGGCACGGTACCCAAATTATCATCAACGATTACCTTGAATCCTGGGCCGGATAAGCAGGCAGTTGTCGAGAATATTTACGAACAATTTCCCGACTATACGAAATCACGGTTTGAAAAATCCTGGATCGAATACGAACCGCGCAAAAGGATGACGGAGTTTCGCGACCAGTTGCTTAAAATTTGTAAAACCGGACGGCCGCTAAAACCTAAAGATCAATCGGGCGACAAAGTTTCGAAAGCCACAAAACCTAAGCGTCGGTCTTCTGCTGCCGCGCGATATCCGTTGCGTTACTTGATGCATGTTGTTCGCGCACTGATCCCCGGCGGCGAATCACCGACGACGGAAATACACTACTATCGCGGATCGACTTTTCTTTGTATGGCCGCTGTCCATTATTATTACACCCGCGTTGAAGATGGACCAGACCGCAAAAAGTTTCTTGAAATCGTCCGCGAAGAATTTACTGAACAAGTCCAGAGAATTGATGACAGGGTTCAGGAATTTTATGATGAATTGGAGCCCCCCAAGATATCGCAAAGTAATTCCAGTCCTCAATATTCGTCACACACCCAGTCTGGATAATGTTTTAAGCTGTAATCGCAGCACATTTTTCCAAATTTCGTTCATGTTTCTGGACTTTTTCAAGTAAATTTGTTAATATTAATGGTTACAGAATTGTTTCTGGGGACCAAGAATGGTCGGTGCAGCTGGAATTTTGAGCCTTAACTCGTTTGCGAGAACCTTTGCCGCCACGGCAAGTCAGGTTGCGCGTCCGAATTTTGAGCTTCAGTTCAACAATCTTCAAAACACGATTATCGATCGCCTCAATGCCGAGGTGGAAGAAGCACGCGCAGAATCGGAAATCGTCAATCAAGTCGACGTATTTTTGATAAAAGCTGAGAAAGATCTCATTCGTTTCCAAAATGGTATCGACAAGTTTGCGTTTGATAACGGTCGCAATATCAACGCCGCGGGAGAATTGGCACGTCAATTGGACACGCTGTCGATCGCGCTGACCGCCGATGATACGGACAGCTTTAATAAAGCACTTACTACCATCAATTCTGTTATTTCCAAAACGACGGCCACGAACGGCATATCCGTCGGGATATATATTGACGACGGCGTGACGGAGTTGCGCCGCAACGGATTGGTCAAGTTCGACAATGCCGGCACGGCAACTCAAGCCACATCACGCGCGGATTTCGCCGACGATGCAGAAGCGGCCGCAGCCATTGATGCCGCCCTGGCGCAAATTACCCAAGTTGCCGATGTTTTAGTCTTAAAGGCCGAGGCCGCCGAAGGATTGAGCCAACGAACGTCAACCAGCCTCAATGCGACGGTCTTACAAATTCAAGCCGCCCTTATCGCCAATGACGCCGAAAAAGCTGAGGAAATTGCCAAACTGCAAGCAGATTACGCTCAGCTCCTCAACGGCATATCATTAGCTTTTGAAGTCAGCCAAGCGCTAGCCGACAGATTGGCGGCCCAACTGTTTAATCCAAATGCCGTCCCGGCAGGATCTGCGGTAAACATTCTTCTCTAACAAAATTCGATCTGAATTTCTGAGCAACGCCAAGCCGTGATGGCGTCATCTGCAGGCGTGTTGTCGGCACAAGTCCTCAAATGTTGCTTCCAGGCGCGCCATAAAATCTTCCGTGTCACATAAAGAACTCGCCATTGTTTGTTCACGCAGTGTCTCGCGGTATGTCGAAATTTTCTTTCGATCCCGCGCCAGACCAGTGGCGATGTCAACGTAGGCGTCGAGGTCTGAGGCGATCCAATCCTCTTGTCCGGCAGCCTGAAGAATAGTCGCCCCAAACCGACCAACTGGCCGATCACCAAGCATTGCCACGACAGGAACGCCCATCCACAAGGCATCGCAAATAAGATCGCCGCAATTCACCGGATGAGAATCTAAAAAGATATCAATAGCGCTTAGGAATTCTCCGCGACTGGCTTCAAAATTGCTGCTTTCCTGGAGTTTAATCTGGTCAGTGACGCCAAACGGCTCAAACAAACCTGCGATATAATTCGTTGTCGATTGGCTGAGTTCTCCGGTGCCGCCCAAAATTAATTTACTCTCAGGTACGGACGATAACACCCGCCCCCATAGCTCAACGGATTGGGCAACCCGCGGGAGATCCAGCATTGCACCGAAAGTCGAATGGCCATTTTTTTCGAACGGATGGCCACCTTTCGCCTCCACTTCAATTGCCACCGATCCGCCGGCATAGCAGACCATGTTTCCCGCCATGAGACATCGGGCAACGCCATCAACGGAATTCCCGTCCTCACCGGAAACGGTTTCGTCTTCTATGACCGCATCGACTACAGACGGGCATCCAGTAAATGGAAAGCCAAGCCAGCTAACCTGCAACGGTGCGACGCGTCTTGCGAGCAAACTCGGCCGACTACCATGCGATAGCCCACACATATCAACCAGGATGTGAATATCATCGTTTTTGACGATATGAGCGAACGTCGTATCATCGATATCGTATGTGGCACGCCAATCGTCGGCGCTGCGCCGCATGGCGGCATCCGTCTGAAATGCCTGGGAATATTGCTGATACACAGAGACCCGAAAACGTTCTTCGGTTCTTCCTGCGACGACGGTTTCCAGAAATGCCCGGTTATTGGAAATTCCGACCTCGTCGATCAAGTAGGCGACTCGAATTCGGGGAAATGGCTCCGGCAACGCCAATTTCGCTGGTTTGCCTCGGTTTGAACCAATGTCATTCAGGACACGGTCAAAATTCACAATCCACGGGGCAGCCGAATCCCAATTGTCTTTGGAACCAAATGCTAAAGCTGAAATCAATTGACTGTGGGCTTCGGTAGATTGGGGGGATTTTTGGATTGCATTCTCGTAGGCGTCCAGCGCTTCCGATACGCGACCGGCCGCTTTCAGCATGTCGCCAAGGAAAATTTGGACCTCACTTTTTTCCGGATCCATCTGGATTGATTGATCAAGCGCCGCAATCCCTCGCTCAAATTCATGCGTCTCGCCCAGTGCCCGGCCATAAAGGCAGTAACAATCGGCATCCCCACCCGACAGGCGGATTTCCTTGTCCGCCAAGTCAACTGCGTCCGCATATCGTTTTTCATGAAAGGCGATCCAGCCTTCGACAACGAAGTTCGACAATCCCACGTGACTGAAATTTTCCCCAAGGTCACGAAATTCCTTGGGTAGAAAGTCACAAAGAAGCGGGCTGGAGTCGGCGACAAGACCTAGTTTTGCGTAATAAACGCTATCGCCAAGATTGCCGACGCGCGTATGCAACACAGCGAGCGCTTCGGTGTATTCGAGAATATGAGGCGCGCGCTTGTGCCCCTCTTCCATAAAGCTGATGGCGCCAGGTAAATCGCCTAGAAATACGGCGCCCATGGCGAGGACAAACAATTGTTCCGAGCGCTCTGGATTCGATCGTTCCAGACGCTCACAAATTTCAATTGCTTCTTCGTTCCGTTTGGCCAGCAAATGGGAAAAAGCAAGCTTGATACTACCTTCAAAATCGCCGGATTCAGACATTCACCACATCCCGTCGAACCGAGTTAAAAAAATTTGCAGACGTCTATTCTCATCATCTTTATCGCCGACAACAGCCACCGGCAAGGCTAGCGCCAAATCATTAATAATTCCTACGATGAATCCGCGCTAATGTAACCATGTGGAAAACGTCGCGACCACACCCACCGCCCGGCGCATTCCCCGTGCTAGACTGGTTCAACATTTTTAAAAACTTCCTGTTGTCGTGATGAAAGAACTTTCTGCGCTGATCATCGGTGAAACTCCATACCTCAGCCACCTGCGGAATGGACAAAACCAAGTTCTCCCAATGACCCACATGGATGCGTTATGTTCATGCTCCCATTTCACCTGGATCGGATCCAGCAGTTCAAACCTGGACAGGGTTTATGTCAATTTCGATGAAAACCGCCTCAATCAAGACGCTGTTTCGCCGCTTAGCAATGCCCTCACGGATTTGGATTTAGCGGTTATCCTCACTAGGCCACAAGATCGCTTGGAAATCGTTCAACAGCTTATCGGCGTTCGCTGCATTGTGATTGAACCGCCACTCGGTCTTAGCCTCACGGAGTCAGAAGCTTTTTTGGCTTTTTGTGCTTCGAACAACATTCGTGTTGTCGTAAGCAGCACATGGCGATCCGAGCCGCTTTTGCAATCGCTGGCAATGACAGGCATCGAGGAGCGGATTGGCAAGATATTCGGTGGCGCCGGCACTTTCGGCGACGGGCTATGGCACTCGGGCACCTTGTGGATCGATTTGGCCCGTCATCTACTCGGCGATATTGAAATGGTTCAAGCTCTAGGTGATGCTAAACATGCGGAGGACGCCTCCGTTCGGGACGACCAATTTTCTCCCTTTGCCCAATTTGCTCCCTTTGCATTGACTATAAATTCGAGCAGTCAGGCACGGCAATTTGTTCTGACATCCGTGCCTCAAGATCTTTGCCACGCACGCTCGGAATTGAATTTATGGGGCGAAATGGCTGGCCTGAACCTTGTTTTCAACGAAAACGAGATACGGCTTTTGGTTGCAAATGCCGATGGCAGTATTGGACAACCCGAAACCTTTGCGACATCCGTCACCTTGGGCGCGTTTTATAACAGTGTTGCGCAAGCGATTGCCGGTGTTTCTGACGTTTCCGCGGCAACATTTTGTGAGGGCGCTGATATGCTGTTCGCGGAACGAGTTGTCGAAGCTATTCTCGATTCAGCGGACCAGAACGGCGAACGCTACTATTTCGGATAATTATAGTAGTCAAATTTAGCAAACTTGCCATCAAGCGGAAATTTTGTCCGATTCAGATGGTCAAAAATTGCCGGGTTCGTGCTTATCCGTACATAATTTCGCCCATCATTAAAATTATTCTTTTTATTTCAATGACTTAAATGTTTTTCGAAAACTGGCCCGCCGATTGCTAGTCAACGGTTCGACTCATTGCGTGTGATTAGGGAATTTTAGGCCATGAATGAACTCTCGATTAAGCCTTCAAATGTCACAGACCCTCAGGCTTCCAAATCCAGCGGGCGAACCAGCACCACGACACTGGCGGGTTTGGCATCATCCTTTCAAGACTTGGTCAGTAAATCAGGCATCAATTTCGGTACGGGATTGAATGAAATTGCAGGGCAATCGGGAATAACGGCCATTGGCGACAATGTTCAGTCGCGCCAAGCTGCGGATAGCCGATCGGACGAGCTTAATGATGAAGGCCGCGATCGCTTTGTGGACCGCGGAACTGATGAGCGTAGCGATCGAGACCGCAGTGAGCCGCAACGTACCGAGCGTTCAGACGATACCCAACATGACACCAACACCGCCGCGCGCGACGACCACAGGGACACCAATTCCAGCAGCGATAATGGGGCTCGGGACAGCCATGATAGTGACGCCCCAGCCCATGCTGAAAAGCCGGCACGCGACGACCATCAGAGCGGTGAAGAGAACGCCGGCGAAGAACACAGCAGCGACGATTCGAAAACCGCTAGTTCCGAAAACGACAACAAAAACGGTTCCGATGGCGCCTCGGACAACAAGGCAAACAATGCCAGCGAAGTTGCCAACGCCGGAAAAACGGCCGCCCAGAACGCAGGGCCGGCTCAGGCCTTGGACGCGACAGCCATACTCAGCGCCGTCGGTGGGCAGGCTCAAGCGGCACAGGGTGCCGCCAGTGATGCCAGCAAAACGAATGCTGCCGCAGGTCTAGCCGCCGCGGCCACCGCGACACAAAAGCAAGCGGGCGTGCATAATGCGCAAACCGGTACGTCACACCAACAAAATCAAGGACAACAGGCCCGCTCCGCCGGCACGAGCACCGCAGCCCAGCAAGGCGACGGGGGGGCTAAAGCGGGCTCGACGGTCCAGCAGCAAACCGCCCAACTGGCGCAAACACTTGGCCAGGATACGAAGGTTTCGGTTGATGTTTCTGTTTCGAAAGATGCCGAGACTCTTACGTCTCGTCCTTCTGTCTCACTTACCGCCGGCTCAGCCGTCGCCAGCGATGCGAAGGCTCAGGGACAGACCGGGCAACACGCCGCCAATCCGAACGGGAAAGCGGCACAGAATGCCCAAGTCGCCAACAACGCAAACCAGGCGCAAAACGGCCAATCGCAATCTCAGAATCAGCAAACCGGCAACCAGAATACGCAAAATCAAACCGCGCTCCAGGCCAGTGCTCAAGGCAAAAGTGGCGCGGGTAATGCCGGTGGCATCCATAATGCTGGTCCTAATGCAGCCGGTGGTGAATCAACGTTCAACACCAACAGTTTGACGGGCAGCACGGGAACCCAGCAGACCCCGCAAAGCCAGCAATCGGCGCAGGCAACCAATGCCGCACGCCCTCAGCAAGCAGCCCAGGCTTCCGTTGCCGAGCAGGTTTCGGTGAAAATCACGAAAGCCCTGCAAGCCGGCAACGACCGCATCACCATTCGCCTCAATCCGGCTGAATTGGGCCGTGTTGAGGTCAAGATGGAATTAACCCACGACGGCCGGACCACAGCCATCGTGACGGCAGACAACAAAGACACACTAGATCTTCTCCGCCGCGATTCCGCCGACCTGCAAAAAGCGCTGGAAGAAGGCGGCATGCAACTCAACGATGCTGACCTCAACTTCAATCTGCGAGGCGAAGAGAACCAGGCTGCCGAGGACGGCGAAGGTGGTTCCGGGGGCAAGGCCGGCGAGGAAGAAATCGAAGATGAATTTGCCGACGCGGAACCGCCAGTGATCGTCGCTCATGAGGGCGGCGTGCTGGTCAACGGCCGCGTCGATGTTCGGGCATAAAGCGTCCGCATAGTTAAAGGACTTGGAGTAACAACTGATGATACTTGGTAATGCAACGAGTGCCGCGGCCATCGAGGGCGGGCAATCCGCGGAAGCGGGCGCCAAACTTGAGGACGACCTTAATCGGTTCCTCAATATCTTGGTGACCCAATTGCAAAACCAGGATCCCTTGGATCCCCTGGACGCCAATGAATTCACCTCGCAATTGGTGCAATTCGCCAGCGTCGAGCAGCAAATTTACCAGAACTCCAATTTGGAGAAGATGCTCAATCTGCAGGAAACTAGCCAGATTTCCGACATGGTCGATTTCATTGGCAACAAGGTCGAGTTCTTTGGCCAGAAATTGCCTTTGGAGAACGGCGCGGCCGAGTTCTCTTATGTGATGCCGACCGGCGTCAAAGAGGCCACGGTCAATATCGCCAATTCAAACGGCATCAACGTGTTCTTTGCCGATGCCGATACAAACTCTGGCAAGCACACGATCAATTGGGACGGTCAGGACAAGAACGGTCAGCAATTACCAGACGGCGAATACACCGTCCTGGTCAGTGGCACCGATCCGCAAGGCAATTTGGTTCAGATCGAGCACCTGATGACCGGTACGGTCTCGGGCGCCGGCGTCGATAACGGTGTCGTTAAATTGTTCGTCGGTCAGTCCCTGATCATTGATCAAGATAAAGTTCTCTCGGTCCGCAAACCGGAAACCGAAACGGCAGAAACTGAAGAGTAAAAATTTACAGCCGGGCGGCACGGGCCGCTCAGGCAACCATGAAAATTGATGAAAGCATGTGACCGGCGCTCCAGCCGGGACATGGAAGGAGAAAAAAGATGACATTGTTTGGATCACTGAGTTCGGGCGTATCGGGTCTTTCAGCCCAGTCGAGCGCCATGGGCGCGATCTCCGATAACATCACCAACGTCTCGACGATTGGTTACAAAAACACCTTCGTCAATTTCCAGACGCTGGTCACCAAACAGACATCCTCCACGTTCTATTCCGCTGGTGGCGTTCAATCCAGGCCGCGCCAGGATACCGGCGTTCAGGGTTTGCTCCAGGCATCAACCTCACAAACCGACCTCGCGCTTTCCGGCGCCGGGTACTTCGTCGCCAACGAAGCCAACGTGCCGACGATCTCCAACGAGTTCGTGTTCACGCGGGCCGGCTCGTTCTTTCAGGACAACGAGGGTTTCCTGCGCAATTCGGCGGGCTTCTATCTGCAAGCCTGGCCGACCGACGCGTTGGGCAACGTCACGCCGAACAATAAATCGCTCACGGTTCCGAACCAGAACGTTATTTCCACCGATTACCTCGGCACCGTCAACTTGAACCGGGTCGGCGGCACGGCGGCGGCGACCACCAAAATCGCCATCGGCGCTAACCTGCCGACAACGGACACCCAGGGCGTCACCCACAAAACCGACGTGCAGTTCTTCGACTCGCTCGGCAACGCCAACACCATGAGTTACGTCTACACAAAGACGGCACGCGACAATCAGTGGAACGTATCCGCCAGCCCACCACAGGGCACACAAGTTTTGACGATCGAAGATTCGTCCGGCAATGCGTTCCGAAGCACCGGGCAGCTTGAATTCATCGCGCGGCCTGCCGACGGCGCCAGCGTCGTTATTGAGGGCATCACGTATGAATTTGACTCGAATTCATCGGTCACTGAAACGGCGACCCTGAAGCAGGTCAATACAAGTGCCACCACTTCAGTGGCCCAGGATGTCAACGCTTTGCTCGCCAAAGTCATCGCATCGGATTCGGATTTCGACACCATCAACAACCGGGTTCAATTGAACCCAGGTAACTCGGCATCAGTAATGTTCACAGAAGACGGCACGGGCCAGAACGGCCAAGCCGGCATGGTCGTCAATCCAACGGGTTTGCTCACCTCATCGGGCACCTTTGCGACGCGCCAAGAGGCTTCATTCACGGTACGCAAAACCAGTACAGGCTATCGTGACTATGAACAGTTTACGTTCTCGGATTCGCCATCGACCGGCGACACAATGACTATCAATGGCAACACTTATACCTTCACCGACGGTGAGACGGCTGCTGATGGCGACAATGTGGTGGCGCGAACGACGGCCTTCACCGCGCTTGGGCTGGGCACCCTGAATTTCACAACGACGGGCACGATTTCGTCATCGGGCACGCCGTTCTCCAGTTTCCAACCCGGCGACATCATCACCTTCGCCAGCTCGGCGTCTAATAACTCGGCATATACCGTCTCCACCGTTTCAGCGACAGGGGATTTCATTACGGTCGCAACAGCCCCGAGCAGTGAAGCCACCGCCTCCGCAACCGGTACTGGTGTTGTCCTTCACAACATCATGACGGACCTAGAAGCCGCCATCGAGGCCACCGATGCCAACTTCGCCTCGGGCGCCACGACGGCACGCATCCGAACCGCCAACCGGGACGCCAGCACGGCCGCTTATGACAGTGCCAACACGCTGATGCTCTCAACCATTGCCACGGCCTATACGGTCCAGGTCAGTTCCGCCGCCTTCCGCGCGAAGATTGCAGAACCCGATGCCGGCACCGCCTACGCGGCCTTGGAAACCACGGCGTTCACCGTCGATAAATCAAACGCCATTGTCTTTAATTCCGACGGTATCCCGAGTTCCTTCAATGTTGCCGAGGTCGAAATTCTGGGCTTCGAAAATGGCTCCTTCGACATGGATGATGATCCGAACCGCGCCAAGCAAATGACCTTGGACTTCGGCACCACTGGCGAAGCCAACGGCATGACCCAGTACGGCGCCGAGTTCACGCCGGTGTTCATCACCACTGACGGCTCGCAGTTCGGCACCTTCGCCGGCGTGACGGTCAATGCCGCCGGCCTGGTAACGGCACTCTTCGACAACGGTGAAACCCGGCCTGTCTACAAACTCCCCATCGCCACCTTCGTCAACGTCAACGCGCTGGAAGGCCGGACGGGTAACGTTTGGAATGCGACGGAAGCGTCGGGCGATGCGACACTCCGCGAGGCCGACAACGGCCCGGCGGGCCAGGTTGTTCAATCCACACTGGAACAATCCACCGTCGATATCGGTGAGGAATTCACCAAGATGATCGTCGTTCAGCGAGCCTTCTCGGCGGCCGCGAAGATCATCTCAACAGCCGACCAAATGCTTGAAGAACTCCTGAGGACGAAACGTTAAGACAGTTCCACAACCCACCGTCCCAACCCCGGGGCCCGGCATCGGATTTCCACCCGATGCCGGGCCTCAACCTTTTCGGCCTCAACCCTTTTGGGCTTTCGCCAAGATGCGCAATTCAGCCTCGACCTGGGCGAAAAGGGAATTCCAGTCATGCAAGGTGGGCTGGCGAAACATGCGCATGGATGGATACCAGAGGCACGCGTCGCCTTCCAACGACCAGCGGGAATCTGGGACATACGGCACCATATTCCATACCGGGATGTTCATCGCACCGGCCATATGCGCGGAGGCGTTGCTGGTTTGGATAACCAAGTCCAAACACGAGATCTGTGCCATTTGATCTTCGGGATCGGCAATCGGATCCAAGTCATCCCAATCATGAATACCGACACCGAACATCTTCTCAATATCCGAGATTCCCGGGGCGCAGTCCCCATACTGAAGATTCACGAAGGAGACACCCGGAATCGAAAATATGCCGCGCCAATCTTCCAACGTGCTGGATTTCGAGCGTTTGAACCGCTCATTGGTGCCGCCGCGCCAGGCGATACCAACTTTCAAACCGTCACCCAGCGCCGCCAATCGCGCGCGCCATTTTTCCACTTTCGCCGTGTCTGGCACCAGGGGCCTTATTTCTGAAGGAAAATCGGCAGTATAGCGGCGAAAAAATCGCGGCAAGTCACCCGCCGAAATTTGAAAATCACAATCGGGAACACGGGCCTCGCTGAAGTCTTTGCCAACTTTCGTGATAGGAAGCGTCTCAAGCCCCGAGTAGCTTCTTTTCAATAGGCTCTCAATTCGTTGGTCACAGGCCAATATACATTTCCGGGGCGCCGCGCGCTCCAGCAAATCCGGCAAGCAGGTCGCGAACATCAACTCATCGCCCAATCCTTGCTCAGCCCAGACAACGATACTCTTGCCCGTTAAACCGGCGCCATTCCAAATCGGTAGCGCGGCCAATTTTTCAGGCGCCACACGCTTTGCCATCGGCCAGCGCCAGGAATATGCATTCCAACCCTCGGACCACCGACGTTGAAGCAAATACAAACAGGCTAGATGCCAGTTCAGTTCCATATCATCGGGAATATCGCGGAGCGCTGAGCTTATGTCGGCTTCCGCGGCCTCGAATTCGCCGACGTAATATTTCAAACAGCCCAGTTTGCCACGGACGACAGGGTTGTCGGGGTGATCAGCCAAAAGCTGTTGAAACGTATCCTCGGCCTCGTCGTAACGCCCCATATCAAGAAGTGCGTCAGCCATAGCCATGCGGCCCTCAAAGTAGTCTGGATTTTTTATTAGTCCAATCTTGGCGGCTTCATAGGCGTCCTCGATGCGGGCCTCTCGGCGGTAGGCTTCGGCCAAAGTAAAACATGTTGAGGCGTGGCCCGGCCTGACTGACAAGGCACGCTCCAATGGCTCAATAGCTTCGGCGGCGAGTTCGAGGCCAAGTAATGCGGCCCCAAGACTAACCAGGATTTCGGGATTGTCGGGAATTTGTGCTTGAACGCCTCGGTAAATATCAACGGCATCCTGCAGTTGTCCGGCGCGATGATGAGCGAGCGCTTCGCGCAAAGCAGCGCGAATTTCGACTTCCGACAACGGGGTATCGCTTAGATTCATAGATAGATGATCCGCAAATGGCGTGCGCGTCACGGTAACACTGGTCCCACTTGGCGTAAACGCGCCCGCACGCGGCTATGGTTAGCGCATTTTAACCACCTTCCTTAGGTATTTTTTAAGAGCCGTTCCGTAGCATGTTTTGACCCGATTAATGCGGCCAACCGACAACATAACGGATCGTACACGGTCAATATGAGCTACCAGAACACCGATACACGCAAACACGACCAGGTAATGCCCGGGATCAAGGTGATTGGACCGACCGGCAAACCCATGACGCTTGCCGACCTTCCAGCGCCAGGGACAAAACGTTGGGTCGTCCGCCGGAAGGCCGAGGTTGTGGCCGGGGTTCGCGGCGGCTTGATCACCCTGACAGAGGCCTGCAATCGCTACAATTTGACCGAGGATGAATTCCGGTCTTGGCAAAAACTGTTTGATAATCACGGCTTAGCTGGCCTTCGGGCGACAAATTTAAAGAAATACCGCCGACCGCCAATTCCGCGGCGTTAATTGCCACCAATCTAAATTATCCAACTTATTGAAACCGCCCGCGTCGCCCTTTTGGCGCTCGCGCTGCATTCAACGTCAATTTTGGCGCGCCCACCATGCGGCGCTAGGCAAAAATTGCCGGGCGTTAACGTCTTATTCAGACTCCCAACCGTACGATCAGCCTGGGTTTGGAAATATATCCATCGAAAAATAAATTGATGGCGAACCGGGCGCTAGTCCGGGGGCATGAACAGGACGGGGATTCAACGTGGATACAATAGCTCTTGCGCTTCGGAATCTCGGCCCCATGCGACTGGCTGTCGTGGGCGCCGTATTACTGGGCTTGATCGGGTTTTTCATTTTTCTTATCGGCAAACTGACGACCCCGGGCACGGAAATGCTCTATAGCGGTCTCGAAGGCGGCGACTCGCAAAAAATCGTGTCGCAGCTGCAAACCATGAACATCCATCACGAAGTCAAACAAGGCGGCTCACAGATTTGGGTTGCCGGCGGCGAAGTTGGCCGCATTCGCCTGGCCCTCGCCGATCAAGGCCTGCCGGGCGGCGGCTCGATTGTCGGTTTTGAAATCTTCGACAAGCAAGACACACTCGGCGCCACGAACTTCATGCAGAAGGTTAATTATGCCCGCGCCCTGGAAGGTGAACTGTCGCGTACAATCGCCTCCATTGCCTCGGTCAGGTCCGCGCGGGTTCACTTGGTAATGCCAAAACGCGAGCTTTTCAGCCGCGAAAAGCAAGAACCAAGCGCTTCCGTCGTTTTGACCATGAAGGGCGCGCAACGCCTTTCATCCGAGCAAGTCAACGCTGTGCAGCACCTCATCGCCACCTCCGTGCCAAGTCTGCAACCCAACCACATTTCCGTCGTCGACAACAAAGGCAAGCTTCTAGCTGGCGGTGTGGATGACGGTGATGCATCCAGTGGAATTGCCACAAAAGCCGAAGATCGCCGCCGTACTTTTCAAAACCGGCTGGCCAGAACCATTGAAGAATTGCTCGAGCGCACCGTTGGCTTTGGCAAGGTGAGGGCCGAAGTTCATACGGAAATGGACTTTGACCGCATCAGCACGCAGGAAGAAACCTTCGATCCGGACGGCCAAGTGCCGCGCTCCACACAAACTATTGAACAAACCGCATCCGCCAAGGATGCCGAAGGCACGCCACCGGTCTCGGTGGGCACGAACCTGCCCGATGCGAACCTGCAAGGCGGTGATACGGCGAACAGCACATCGTCGGAAACCCGCACCGAAGAAACCGTTAATTTTGAAATTTCAAAAAAGGTCATCAGCCACGTTCGCGAAATGGGGATTACCAAACGCCTTTCCGTCGCCGTCCTGATTGACGGCAAGCGGGTTGAAAATGACGATGGGGATCTAGCCTACCAACCACGCAGCGAAGCCGAAATGGAACTGCTTGCTACGTTGGTCCGCGGTGCAATCGGGTTTAACGCGGATCGTGGCGACACTGTCGAAGTCATTAGTATGGAATTTGCCGACTTCCGGCCGCCAGAAGAACCTTTGGACCTTTTCATCTTCGGCCTGTCGAAAAACGATATCTTCAAATTCGCCGAAATGCTGGTCACGATCATCATCGTCCTACTGGTCATCCTTTTGGTGGTTCGCCCGCTCGTATCGCGGGCCTTGGAGAGCATCCCGTCGGCGCACGAGCAATTGCTGGCAGATCACACTGGTGGTGCACCTGCCCTCGCCGGCCCTGGCGCGGTAGGGGTTCCTGCCCCATCTGGAGCCGTCCCTGAAGAAGAGGAATTCGAAGAACTTATCGACATTGACCACGTTGAGGGCCGGGTCAAAGCGTCATCGGTGAAGAAAGTTGGTGAAATCGTCGACAAACACCCGGATGAGGCCCTGTCCATTGTCCGAGATTGGATGTATCAGGAATCCTAAGATTTAAGGAGGATACACCATGGCGAAAATCAAAGATGACTATCGTAGCCTGACAGGCCCCGAAAAGGCGGCGATCTTCATGCTTGCCGTGGGCAATCAGCATTCCGCGCCGTTGTTTGAAAAGATGGACGACGAGGAAATCCGTAATTTGTCGCAGGCCATGTCGTCATTGGGCACCGTGAGCGCCGGCATTATTGAGCGTTTGTTTGTCGAGTTCGCCGATCAGCTG
>JABJBP010000068.1 GCA_018665815.1 Rhodospirillaceae bacterium | reverse complement strand
CATGGTTGGGTAAATTTTCAGATATCATAGTTGATGCGCCGGATCGCCTGACTTGGCAAAGTCAGGTCTTTCGCTGCGCACTTGGTCGCGGCGGCATACTCAAATTCAAGGCTGAAGGCGATGGCGCGACGCCGGTAGGCAGATTTCCGCTCCGCCGCGTCTTCTATCGACCGGATAAAATCTCGATCATCGATACGTCCCTACAGACCACGGCGTTATCGCCGAACGACGGCTGGTGCGATGCGCCTGCGGATCCGGCGTACAATCAATTAATCAAAACGCCGTTCGCACGAGGCCATGAAGCGCTTTGGCGAGATGACAATGTCTATGACATCATTGTTGAGCTTGGCTACAACGACGCGCCGGTTGTTCCTGGTCGCGGCAGCGCCATTTTTATGCATATTGCAAAGCTGGACTATGCGCCGACGGAGGGCTGCGTGGCTTTACGGCGTGATGATTTACTGGCTGTGCTCGCGAGCTGCACGGAAAGCACTCATATTCAGATCAATCCGGCATCGGCGTAAACGGCGCGCGCGGCCCGAATATGGCGGTACCGACACGCACATGCGTGGCGCCGAACCGGATCGCGGTTTCAAAATCACCGCTCATCCCCATGCTTAAGCCCACAATGCCGCTGCGTTTTGCGATTTCCGCAAGAAGGCCGAAGTGCAGCCCAGGTTCTTGATCCGCCGGCGGAATACACATCAACCCCACCACCGGCAGGCCGATTTCATCGCGGCAAACTTTTAAGAATGCGTCCGCTTCGCCCGGCAAAATACCGGCTTTTTGCGGCTCTTCGCCGGCATTGATCTGAATAAAGCAATCCAGCTGGCGCCCGCTTGCTGCCATTTCGCGAGCCAGCGCCCGGGCCAATTTCAACCGATCAACGGTTTCGATCACGTCAAACAGCTCAACCGCGCGCTTCACCTTGTTACTTTGTAACGGGCCGACAAGGTGCAGTATGACGTCGGGATTGGCGGCCTTCAGTTCGGGCCATTTTCCTTCGGATTCCTGCACCCGGTTTTCTCCGAACACGGCATGGCCCGCGGCGATCGCCTGGGCGATCCGCTGGGCGTCATGGGTTTTGCTGATCGCAACCAGCGTGACAGCAGCGGGATCACGCTCGCCGTCGCGGGCCGCAGCCTCGACCCGGGACTTGACGGCGCTGAGATTTTGCCGAATGTCGGATGATATTTCCATGTCGCCCATTGATGTCCTTCTTTACGCCGCCCGTAGTGAGCAAATAGCCAAATGCCCGCCAACCTACCAGACCTTTCCCGGGCTCTCAATTTGACCTTCGGGCCGTGTCCAATTATGCGCCGCGCGCGGCATCGGTATAAAATGCCGATGCCGCGCGCTTTTGCGATGACCGATCCGGCGAAATCTGGCGATCTTGAACGGCTTGTCGAAACCCTGAAATCGGAAGTCGTCATTATTTTCCGGCATTACGACGATCCCTATCGGGAATCCCTCGCCCGAGATGTCGTCCGCCAGGCGCACCGAAAGAGTGTGCGTATCTTGATTGCCGATGATCCAGCAATGGCATTGCGGTTGGGCGCTGATGGTGTGCATTTACCCGGTTACCGGTTGCGCTCGATGGCCGCCGTAGGCCGGGCACGCCTTCGTCCTGATTGGCTCATCACCTGCGCAGCCCATGGCGCGCAAGAACTCGCCGCTGCCGAGCGGGCCGGTGTTGACGCTGCATTATTGTCGCCGGTCTTCGAAGCCATCAGCCAGATTGAGCGGCCCGCCCTCGGGACCTTGAAGTTTACCGAGTTGGTGCGCCGCGTGAACATACCGGTATATGCACTTGGTGGGATATCTCAGGACACGATTATGCGGCTGCACGGTAGCGGCGCCACTGGAATCGCCGGTATCGGTTTATTCAATTCGCCGGGCTAGATTCGACATACAGCGAAAATCCAAAATGCTGCCCAAGCTGGCTTGGCGAAGCCGTGGAATCCGATATAGTACGCTGGCTAGACCACAAGCCATTGGACAATAAACGGAAACAGGCCATGAAGCCGGTTCGATTAATTCTTACGCTCATGCTAGGTGCCTTCACATTGGGGCTCGGCGCTTGCGATAACTATGAGGCCGGGCAATATACCGACCATGACGGCGTCGATCCGCTGGCCGAGCATCTGCGCGGCGATAAGCGCCCAACGATTTTCGGCGAAGGTGGCCTGTCTTTGTTTGGTGAAGACGACGAAGGCAATTCCGGCGGTGATATTGGTGTCAATGCCTTCTTGTGGCGCGCCTCGCTGGACACAATTTCATTCATGCCGGTGAATTCCGCCGATGCATTCGGCGGCGTTATCATCACCGATTGGCATTCGTCGGCCGACGCGCCCAACGAACGGTTTAAATTAAACGTCTATATTTTAGGCCGCACTTTGCGTGCTGATGGAATTCGCGTCGCGGTATTCCGCCAAGCGCTGACCCGAAACGGCCAATGGCTGGATTCTCCTGTGCCCGAGGGAACAAAAATCAAAATTGAGGACGCCATCCTGACCCGGGCGCGCCAGCTTCGGAACGCAGCCCTTCTACAACAAAAAAAGGGCTAACCGCCTGTGCCGGTCAGGTCTCGCGCGGCTACAGTGACAGAGCTTTGATTAAGTTGATCAAACAGATTTCAAAATAGCGACCTCCAATTCATTTACGAACCAGACGGAAATCGGGCGACATGGCGCGGTACAATCATAAGAAAATCGAAGCGGCATGGCAGGGCGTTTGGGAATCCCAAAACTGTTTCAGCGTAACCGAAGACGAGAGCCGGCCAAAATACTACGTCCTGGAAATGTTCCCTTATCCGTCGGGACGCATCCATATGGGGCATGTCCGCAATTACACGCTTGGCGATGTCGTCGCGCGGTATAAGCGCGGCCGCGGGTTCAATGTTCTGCATCCCATGGGCTGGGATGCGTTTGGCCTGCCAGCGGAAAACGCAGCTATTGAAAACAAGGTTCACCCGGGCAAATGGACCCGCGAGAACATCAAGGACATGCGCACGCAGCTCAAATCCATGGGATTGTCTTACGACTGGTCGCGCGAAATTGCCACCTGCGAACCCGAATACTACCGCCACGAACAGAAAATGTTTCTCGATTTTCTGGAAGCCGGGTTGGTCTACCGGAAAAAATCCTGGGTGAATTGGGATCCGGTTGAAAACACGGTGCTGGCTAATGAACAGGTCGTCGATGGCAAAGGATGGCGGTCCGGGGCGCCCGTGGAAAAACGCGAACTTGCCCAATGGAATTTGAAGATCACCGCCTTCGCCGAGGAACTCCGCGAAGACCTGAAACAACTCGAGCGCTGGCCTGAAAAAGTTCGGATCATGCAGGAGAATTGGATCGGTCGGTCCGAAGGGGCGTATATCCGCTTCCAATATAACGGACGTGATGACCGTCTTGAGGTGTATACGACGCGCCCGGACACCATATTCGGCGCTAGTTTCTGCGCCGTTGCCGCCAATCATCCTTTGGCTCAAGAACTCGCCCAAAGCAATGACGCGCTCGCGGATTTTATTGCCGAATGCGGTCGCATGGGGACCAGCGAAGCCGCTATCGAGACGGCTGAAAAACTGGGTTTCGATACCGGCATCACGGTAGCGCATCCGTTCGTGGATGGTGGTGAACTGCCGGTTTACGTCGCCAATTTCGTGCTTATGGATTACGGAACTGGCGCTATTTTCGGCTGTCCTGGTCATGACCAACGTGATTTGGATTTTGCCCGAAAGTACGATTTGGTCGTGGTTCCCGTTGTCGCACCGAACGATATCGACCCGGCGTCATTCTCCATCGGCGACGAGGCGTTCACCGACGACGGCACGATCATCAATTCCGAGTTTCTCAACGGTTTGGGTGTTGCCGAGGCAAAATCCCGGATCATTGAAAAACTCGAACAGATGGATGCCGGCGAGGGTACGGTCAATTACCGTCTACGCGATTGGGGGGTGTCACGGCAACGGTATTGGGGCTGTCCCATTCCGGTCATCCATTGCAAGGACTGCGGTGTTGTCCCGGTGCCGCATGATGAATTACCCGTTAAGTTGCCGGAAGCCGTGACCTTGGACGAACCCGGCAATCCGCTGACCCGTCACCCGACTTGGAAACATGTTGATTGTCCGATATGCGGCAAAGCAGCGGAACGTGAGACCGATACGTTTGATACTTTTTTCGAGTCGTCATGGTATTTCGCTCGATTTTGTTCACCCGACGCCGATGATGTCGGCTTCACAAAAACGGCCGCCAATTATTGGCTGCCGGTCGATCAGTATATCGGCGGCATCGAACACGCCGTTCTCCATCTGCTTTATTCACGCTTCTTCACCCGGGCGCTGCGCCAATGCGGGTATCTTGACATTGACGAGCCGTTTGCCGGACTGCTGACCCAGGGCATGGTATGTCACGCAACGTACCGCGACGATGATGGAAGTTGGACGCTGCCAGATGATGTGGTTGAGGCTGACGGCGGCGCCCTAACGCACCGACGCTCAGGTCTGTCAGTCTCACGCGGCCGATCCGAGAAGATGAGTAAATCGAAGAAAAACGTCGTCGACCCGGAAGGCATTATTGATACCTATGGCGCCGATACGGCGCGGCTTTTCATGCTTTCGGATAGCCCGCCCGACCGCGATTTGGATTGGACCGATTCCGGCATCGAAGGAGCATGGCGCTACATCAATCGGCTTTGGCGATTGGTTGACGAGCCATCGGAGGCGTTTTGCGAGCGTGGTACGCCACGCCCCGAGCAACTTTCGAAAGCCGGTCAAGCCGTTCTGCGTCAGGCCCATAAAACCATTGCCGGTGTTTCTGAAGATCTCGACAGTTTTCATTTCAACAAGGCGGTCGCCCGCATCCGGGAACTCACGAACGCCCTCGACGAATTGGATCTCGCTACTGAGGGTGATGGCTGGGTTTATCGTGAAACCTTGGAAATTTTAGTTCAATTGCTTTGTCCCATGCTGCCGCATTTAGGCGAGGAAATGTGGAAGGCGCTGGGGTATGATACGCTTCTAGTTGATCAGCCATGGCCGTCGGCGGATCCGGAAATGGTTGTTGATGATGTGGTCACTGTTGCTGTTCAAGTTAACGGCAAACTCCGAGGCACTATTGAGTTACCAAAGGATTGCGCGAACGCCCGTGCTGAGGAAGAGGCGCTTAAATTGGAGACGGTCGCGGCGGCTATATCCGGCAGTGCGCCGCGGAAAGTTATCGTTGTTCCAAACAGGATCGTGAATGTCGTGCTTTAGATCAATAAATTTGATTTTCGCTTTGCTGGCACTTTCGGCATGCGGATTTCAACCGCTTTATGGCACCGCATCGCCGTCCAAACATGCGGTGGAATTCGTTTATATCCAAATTGCGCCGATCAAAGATCGAACCGGACAACAATTGCAAACTGAATTGACCCGCCGGCTGCACGCGTCGGGGCGTGTTAGAAATCATCGGTACAGACTGGTTACAACTTTGAATGAATCGACCTCGTCTTTAGCGGTTCGTAAAAGTGCTTTGGCGACTAGGGCTAATCTCAGGATGTCTGCGGGTTATAAATTAACCCGAATTTTTGACGGTCGCCCCCTTTTCTCCACGTCAACTCAGGTCACCGTGAGTTACAACATTCTTGATTCAGAATTTGGAACCTTGATGGCGGAGAAAGACGCGCGTCGCCGGGCCGTTAAAAGTCTTAGCGAAGACATGCAAGTTAGGCTTGCCGTGTTTTTCCGCCGCGGAGATCACAAGCCCGAGGAAAAGGAACGTGAAGCTCAACGCTCGAGAAATTGAATCCTTTTTAAATAATCCGAATCCGGATGTGAAAGCGGTTTTAATATATGGCCCTGACCATGGGCTCGTACACGAGCGAGCGCGGGTACTGTTGAGCCGACATACCGGTGATATGTCCGATCCATTTTTGGTCGCAGAACTGAGCGCCAAGGATATCCGTGACGATCCGGCCCGGCTGGCAGACGAATCTCAGTCCCAATCGCTCACCGGCGGCGACAGGGCTGTTTGGGTGCGCGACGTTACCGATTCCTTGGCCGGATCATTCGCTTCTCTAATCAAGGCCGGTGATTTTCTCAATCTCATCGTCGCCGAAGCCGGCGACCTGTCCCCCAGGTCTAAATTGAGGAAGGTGTTCGAAACCTCATCTTGTGGTGCCGCCATGGGATGCTATCTAGATGACAGCCGAACAATTGAGGCCATGGCAGCGAAATCAATGGCTGAATGCGGTGTTGAGATTTCACCCGATGCCTTAAAATTTCTCAGCCGACAATTGGGGAATGACCGTTTAACCAGTCGTCAAGAAATTGACAAACTGGTGCTGTTCGCCGGTGTCGGCGGGCGGCTTGAGTTATCCGACGTGGAAATGGCCCTCGGTGATAGTGCCGTCCATACCATCGAAGGCGTGATCTACGCTGCTATGGAAGGTGACGCGCCTGGCCTGGATTACGCATTTCAAGGTGCTCTTGCTGCTGGTGTCTCCGCGGTGGGCCTGTTGCGCGCGACACAGCTCCACGTTCAACGCCTTCATTTGGTCCTGGCGAAATTGAATGCCGGTATGCCCATGGACGCCGCGGTCCGCGAATTACGCCCGCCGGTATTTTTTAAATTTAAACAGCGATTTTTAAGACAGTGCCAACGCTGGAATGAGGAATTGGCGGTCGGTGCGATGTCCCTTCTGCTAGAAGGTGAGGCGCGGTGCAAATCTTCAGGAATACCTGTGAATGCAACGTGTCATTTATCATTGATGAAAATTTGCACGGCGGCGCGGAAATTGCGCTAGAGCGGCTAACCACGATTAGTCGGATTTCAAAGACATGTTCTCAGGCGCTGATGCCGCAGGAATTGGCAGCAAAAATGCCACACGGAAATATATCCAAAGACAAATCAGCAATGGCAAAATACTACCAACCATAAGACTGAAATTGGATTCATGAAAAGATAATGGGACCAATACGGCGATCGCCACAGCAGAGCCAATTTCTGTTCTGTCCATGCCAGTGAGAAACTGGCTAAACATGGCCATGCCAGCGCCAAATAATGTCATGCCGAGAAAAAGTCCGGTAAATCCGAAATTAGCATATAACTCGGTTACCCATGGAACATTCAATGAGGATTGATGGTCCGTGTGGTGCATGAGGCTGTAACGATGGCCAAATTCATTCACAAATTGCTCGGTAGGTTTTGATTTCCAGAAAAGCCGTGGAATATAGCTCGTCAATAGCGGTCGATAAGTCGCACCTTTCAATAATTCGATTTTTGAGGGCGTGACATCAACGACATGACTGAATGGCACGATCAGCGCTGTTCTTTTTACAGCTCCCTGCCAAACGAGTCTTTGATGAGGGATGACATAAGTAAATTTGATCGCACGGCTAAAGTTTTCAATTGTCTGGAGCTGGGAAACGCAACCGCCAATGCCGGCCCCAAGCGCCGTTTTTTATCGATAACCAACCAATATAAAAAAGCAATAGGCTGATAAAGATCGCGCTTTGGGCGTCAAAATTTAATTGGTCTAACTCAATTCTGTTGTAGGTCACGATCGAATTCGAATGCCCAAACCGCAACACATGCAAAAAGAAAACCGGAAGACCGAAGAACGCGGCATAAAAGACACCGATGAGTTCCAGTCCCGGCACTATCGGCTTTTGCTCCGGGCTCATGGTGATATATCTAATAGTCGGAACGGCCCCGGCGATCACTGTCGCCGCAGCAACCAAAGCATTTGGCAAAAGCAGAATTGGGTCGCGCAATACGACTAGCAGTCCGCAGCCAATAACAACCATTGTTAGCCCGGCCACTGTTTTGCGCGTTGATGAGGCTGATGAGACAGACAAATTTTATCTCATCACATTTCCACTATTTTTACCAAATCATCTTGTCCTGCAAGTTGTTCTTTGGCCCCTCATTGCGCCTTATATGCGCCGGAGACTGACCGTACCATTGAGCCCGAATAGGGTTAATTTTAGATGAAACGGCCTTTATATTTACAACTATTTACGGCAATTTCACGCCGTCAGCTTCTTGATCACTCCCTCCAATTGATCAAGGCTTCCGTAGTGAAACGTCAAGCTGCCACCATCGCCTTTCTGGGATATATCGGACTTCAGCCCCGTTATGTCCTGAAGTTCTTTTTCCAACGCAATTGTATCGGCATCTTTTGTTTTTCGTGTGCCGCTTGAACTCGGTTTGGCTGTTTGCTGCCGAATGAGGTTCTCCGTTTCGCGGACGCTCAATTTTTCTCGAATGATTTTTGCCGCCAGTTTCAACGGCTCACTGGCGCCCAGCAGCGCGCGGCCATGTCCGGCTGACAGACGCCCGTCATCCAACATTTCCTTGATGGCGTCAGGCAAATTCAACAGCCTTAGCAAATTCGCAATATGGCTGCGGCTTTTGCCGATAGATTTCGCCATGTCATCTTGGGAGTGACCGAATTCAGCCATTAAACGCTTATAGGCCTCGGCCTCTTCTAGAGCAGAAAGATCCTCGCGCTGGACGTTCTCGATCAGCGCGATTTCCAGTGTTTCCAAATCCGACAGCTCTTTGATCAGAACCGGGACTTCATGCAGTTGCGCCATTTGCGCCGCCCGCCAGCGCCGTTCACCGCAAATAATTTCAAAAGTTGCGGCGTCGGCTTGATCACGCCTAACAACCAATGGCTGTAAAATACCTTTTTCTTTAATGGACTGCGCGAGCTCGGTGATTTCTGCTTCGCTGAACCGCCGCCGGGGCTGAAAGCCACAGGGATGCAATTGACCAAGCGGTACGGATTTTTCCGTGCGAACACGATCCAGCTCGGCGTAATCTTTTGCCGTATCGCCCAATAACGCCGACAGCCCGCGACCCAAATTCTTTCGTTTCGCCTCCATTAACGGACTCCTTCGTGACGTTCGCGGTGAATGACTTCGCCGGCCAGGGCCAGATATGCCTGTGCGCCGGCACAATTCATGTCGTAGACAAGCACAGGCAAGCCATGTGAGGGCGCTTCGGATATCCGGACATTCCGCGGAATCATTGTCTCGTAGACCTTCTTACCGAAAAATTCCCGCACGTCATTGGCGACCATCTCAGAAAGATTGTTGCGCTTGTCATGCATTGTCAGCACGATCCCCTGAATTTCCAGTGACGGATTGAAGGCCGCGCGGACACTTTCGATTGTCGACATCAGCTGGCTCATGCCTTCCAAAGCATAAAATTCACATTGCAACGGCACCAACACGGCTTGCGCGGCAGTCAAAGCGTTGATAGTCAGCAGTCCCAACGCAGGCGGGCAATCAATCAACACATAATCATAAGCCCCGAGACCATGTGCCAAGGCGTCACGCAGCCGGTATTCACGCCGCTCGACGCCCACCAATTCGACCTCAGCGCCATACAGATCAACTCCCGACGCCACCACATCAAGGCGCGGAATCTCTGTTTCCTGGGTCGCATCGAGCACATCAGCCTCGCCGATCAGCACGTGGTAGGTGTTGATTTCCCGGGCTGTGCGCTCAATACCCAAACCGGTGCTCGCATTGCCTTGCGGATCAAGATCAACGAGAAGAACCTTTTGGTCGATCGCTGCCAAGGCCGTACCCAGATTAATCGCCGTCGTGGTCTTGCCAACGCCGCCTTTTTGGTTGGCCACTGCGAGTACCCGGGTGCCACGACCGCGCGGCAAGGGGTCTGTCATGTCATTCAATGTATGTCAGGCCTTCCAGCTTAAGAATGATACCGGAGGTGTCCGTTTGACTGGAAATCTCTGCCACAGACATTGTCCAGTTTTTCTCCGCCAACGTCAATTCATCGCGCCATTTCTGACCCTTCGAAAGCAGCGCCATGCACCCCGGCCGGCCGGCA
Organism: Rhodospirillaceae bacterium; assembly: GCA_018665815.1. Classification (GTDB taxonomy): domain Bacteria; phylum Pseudomonadota; class Alphaproteobacteria; order Rhodospirillales; family Casp-alpha2; genus UBA3470. Next base: position 34,292 of record JABJBP010000068.1, on the reverse strand, counting down.
TGCGCCACCCACGGCAAAAGCCGCTCCAAGGGTGCGCAGCCGCGTGCCGTGACGACATCGGCCGCGAGATCGGGCAGATCTTCAACGCGCCTATTATAGATTTTCGCATTTGCCGATGTTTCGCGGTTAACCTCGCGCAGAAATGCAGATTTTCGAGTATCACTTTCAACCAACCCGACGATGGGGCCTTCATATGCCGACGCAAGGATCGCCAGAACCAATCCCGGAAACCCAGCGCCACTGCCAATATCAACGATAGAGGATGTGTTTTTCGGAATATGCGCATAAATTTGTGCCGAATCAAGGAAATGCCGACGCCAAAGATCTGCCAACGTCGCTCGGCCAACCAGATTGATCTTTTCCTGCCAGCGACACAGCAAATCGGCGTAAATATCAAAACGCCGCATCAAATCGTCCGATGCATCGATTTCATCCGCAAACTGTTGTCGATTCAGGGGCGTAACAGGCATTGCAAACCAACGGTTATGGCCAGGGTCGAATCGGTTTCGAAACTTAAGAACCCCGATGTTTCACGTGAAACACGCGCCGCTCAGGCGCTTATTCGGGTATCGGTACGGGCTTGTCGATGGACAAACCCCAACAGCGCCGTCACGGCGGCTGGCGTAACGCCGGGAATACGAGCCGCCACCCCCAGTGTCGCCGGTCGCGCTTCGGCCAATTTCAACCTGACTTCATTGGAAAGCCCTGGTATTTGGTCAAAATTCAGATCTTCCGGCAATGCCAATGCCTCATCACGGCGAAAGGCGCGGATATCGGCATCCTGACGGTCTAGATAATTCCGATATGTGGCTTCAATTGCCAATTGGTGACCGGTTCGATCATCCAGCGCGACAAGCTCCGGCCAAATACCGCGAATTTTCGCCAAATCAACATCCGGGTACGCCAGCACGTCGAAAGCTGTGCGTTTAACACCGTCTTGATTGATCAGGAGGCCTCGATCTTTTAGTGCATTTGGTGACAGTTCAAGGCCCTCCAAAATACGCCGCGTTGTCGCCAACGCATCCATTTTCGTCGCAAAGGCCGCCCGCCGCTCGGCCCCGATAAAACCCGCCTCATCGGCTTTCTGCGTCAACCGTTGATCGGCGTTATCCGCACGCAGGCGCAGCCGGTATTCGGCTCTCGACGTGAACATTCGATAGGGCTCTTGGGTGCCCAAGGTCACCAGATCGTCAATCATGACGCCAATGTACGCATCCGCCCGATCAAGAATAAATGGTGCCGTGCCACCAACCGCCAGGGCTGCATTCACGCCCGCAACCAACCCCTGCCCGGCGGCCTCTTCATAACCCGTGGTGCCATTAATTTGGCCGGCCAGATATAGACCCGGTGCGCAGCGGGTTTCCAACGTTGGCAATAGCTCCCTGGGATCGACGAAGTCATACTCGATAGCATACCCAGGCTGGATCATCCGCGCGTGTTCGAGACCCGGAATGGTCTTCAGGATTTCAAGCTGCACGTTCTTCGGCAACGACGTCGAAATGCCATTTGGATACACCGTATCATCGTCAAGACCTTCGGGTTCCAAAAATATCTGGTGGCGTTCACGTTCACCAAACCGGACAATCTTGTCCTCGACCGATGGGCAATAGCGCGGGCCGGTCCCTGCGATCTGGCCGGAATACATGGCCGAAAGGTTCAAGTTCTCACGAATGATATCATGTGTCGCCGGCCTCGTGCCGGTGATATGGCAATCGATTTGCGGCACGGTGATAGCGTCCGTCATATAAGAAAACGGAACCGGCGGGTCGTCTGCCGGTTGGCGTTCAAGCCCGTCCCAACCAATGGTCTTCCCATCAAGTCGCGGTGGCGTCCCGGTCTTCAGCCGCCCTAAGCGTAAACCTAGCCGCCGGAACGTATAGCTCAGGCCGATCGCCGGTTTCTCACCGACACGGCCGGCAGGGATCTGAGTATCACCAATATGGACAAGGCCGCGCAAGAATGTCCCGGTGGTCACCACCACCGCACCAGCCCGAATGTCATCGCCAGCTATCGTCCTCACGCCGCAGACCCGGCCTGTGCCATCAAACAGCAAATCATCAACCGGCGCGGCTTGGATCGTCAGGCCTTCTTGTCCAGCCAATAATTTCTGGATAGCGCGTTTGTATAGCTTCCGGTCCGCCTGCGCGCGGGGGCCCCAGACCGCCGGCCCCTTGGACCGATTAAGCATCCGAAACTGAATGCCAGACTGATCAATGGCCCGGCCCATCAGTCCGTCCAGGGCGTCCACTTCACAAACCAGCTGCCCCTTAGCCAAGCCACCAATCGCCGGATTGCAGGACATCTCGCCAATGGTATCGAGGCGATGGGTCAGCAACAGGGTCCGCGCCCCAACCCGCGCGGACGCCGCGGCGGCCTCGCAGCCGGCGTGCCCACCACCGATCACAATGACATCAAATGCTTGAGGTTCCTGGCTCATCGGCGGAATGTAGGAGTCCGTATCGGTCGAGTCAATTTACACAGCAGCGGCAATCACGTTCCGTCACCCGTCGCCGAATTGTTTCACGTGAAACATCGGCCAATCGATAACTCATTTACCGATGCAAAAATCACTAAAGATGACATCCAAAAGGTCTTCCACATCGACCCGGCCAGTCACTCGGCCAAGCGCCCGCGCCGCCAACCGCAAGTCTTCACCGCCGATCTCTGGATGCGCTAGCTTATCGGGGCGTGCCAAAAAATCCACAAGGCTCCGCATACACTCATTTAAAGCCTCGCGATGCCGGGCCCGGGTCACCACTGGTGCCGCGACTTCGTCAAATCCATCAGCCACCGCCTGGGTCAATGCAATCAGCAAGTCATCAATTCCGGCACCCGTCTCGACTGAAACTAAAAACACGGGCGCGCCTTCCCACTCCATCGGTGATGGGCAATCCAAAAGATCAGATTTATTGGCAACGATTATCGTCTCGCCACCACAAACCGCTTTCAGCGCATCCGAGGCCGGCGGCCACTGGGTTGTGTCAAATACCGCCAGGCGAAGGTCCGCAGTCTCAGCTCGGGCGCGGGCGCGGCGCACGCCTTCACGCTCGACAACCTCATTGGTTTCTCGCAACCCTGCCGTATCCGCCGCAATCACTGGGTACCCGCCAAGATCAAGATGCACCTCAATGACGTCCCGGGTGGTACCCGCAGTTTCCGCGACAATCGCCACATCACGGCGGGCCAACAGATTCAAAAGACTCGATTTTCCGGCATTTGGCGGCCCAATAATCGCCAAGTAAATTCCCTCACGCAGACGCTCGCCGGCTTGCGCATCAGCCAATACAGCCTCAATTTCACCACGCAGTCTTTCTATAGACACCGCCGTCGCAGCCTCCAAATCCCCTGGCAGTTCCTCATCGGAGAAATCAATCGCCGCCTCCCAATGGGCCAGCGCCGCAATCAACTCATCGCGCCAACCATCGCAAACCCCCGCCAATGCGCCACCATGCTGGCGCAATGCCTGGCGCCGCTGAGCCTCGGTTTCCGCATCAATCAAATCAGCAATTGATTCGGCTGCGGTCAGATCCATTTTCCCGGCCTCAAAGGCGCGCCGCGTGAATTCGCCGGGTGCCGCCATCCGCAATGCCGGTTCACGGCCCAAAACATTCAGCACCCCCTGAATAACAGCCGGTCCGCCGTGTACCTGAATTTCCGCAACGTCTTCGCCGGTAAAACTCGCCGGGGCTGGGAACGCAATGCAGAGCGCGTCGTCGAGATGTTCTCCGCCCGTCGGGTCATATAAGGCGGTTGCCACCGCCCGCCTAGGCGCCAGTTTTTTGCCACTTAGTTTTTGGACAGTTGAAATACTATCCGGGCCCGACAGCCTAATCACGGCGATGCCGGCGCGGCCACGACCGCTCGCCAGCGCATAAATCGTCGGTGAACTCATTTTCGAATCGGAACCAAATCGTTCGCCACAACCCGTTGTGTGTCACTTATCATCGGGCATCAACATCAGGTCATTGGCGCGATTTCCATCAGTCAGGTGTTCGCGAAGAATCCGATCGACATCACCAGTCGATTCGCATCTGTACCAAACACCTTCCGGATAAATCACTAATGTCGGCCCTAATTCACAGCGGTTCAGACATCCCGAATTATTGATTCGGACTCGTTTTATCCCCATTTCCTTGGCCCGTGCTTTCATATAGTTGCGAAGCTTCACCGACCCCTTGGCTTTACAGCATCCCCGCGGGTGGCCATCCGGGCGCTCGTTGACGCAAAAAAATACGTGCCGATCGTAAAACAGCTCAGGATCAGCGTTGGTATCATCGCTCATGCGTCGTCTCCGTCTTTAAATTAAGGCTTAATGGGTCGGTTTAATCCGTATCCTTGGCGGAACCGCCCTGACCCATTTGAGCCCAGAACGTCTTCTGCATTTGCTCAAACCCCTCGATCCCGGCCGGCAACCAGGTTTTCATCAAGATCTCCGGATCCATGGCCTCCATGTTGGCGCGCATGCGATTTTCAACTTCTTCCATCATCGCGGTTTGCATGGGTTTCACGTCGGGCAAACCCAGAAATGAGCGCGCCTCCTCCGGGGAACAATCAACATTGATTGTGATTTTCATACCGCACCTCCTCCCGTTGCCGCAGGGCTTTAGCGGGCATCGTCCGCCCGTCCATACCCCGTCGCCATTCGACCTTAAGGAATTTAGGGTTGTTTTCCGCCAAGTAAATTCCAAACTAGGCCACAGTGGCACACGACGCAATCGGGCCGGGCCAGGCCTCTGACAAGCCCTCACATAGCCAAGGACCTCCGCCCATGAGCCGCAACCGCCTCTCAGACGAAACCAGCCCCTATCTGCGCCAACATGAAGATAACCCGGTCCACTGGTGGGCCTGGGGGGATGAGGCTTTCGCCGCCGCCAAGGCGGAGGATAAGCCGATCCTGCTATCGGTGGGTTACGCCGCCTGTCACTGGTGCCACGTCATGGCCCACGAAAGCTTCGAGGACGCGTCCATCGCCGCCTTGATGAACGAGCAGTTCATCAACATCAAAGTCGACCGCGAGGAGCGCCCTGACGTCGATATCATCTACCAATCCGCGCTGTCGATGATGGGCGAGCAAGGCGGTTGGCCACTGACCATGTTCCTGACCCCCGACGCCGAGCCCTATTGGGGCGGCACCTATTTCCCGCCGACGGCGCGTTACGGGCGGCCGGGCTTTACCGAAGTCCTGGGCTCCGTCGGGGCCGCCTACGGCGAACAGAAGGACCGTTTGAAAACCAACATTGATGCATTGAAGGAAGGCCTAACGAAACTGTCGCATCCGGAAGGCGGCGGCGAATTGTCCACGGAGGTCTTGAACACCGCCGCGACATCCCTACTGCGCGCCGTCGATCCGATCCGAGGCGGCACCATGGGCGCGCCGAAGTTCCCACAACCGGCACTGTTCCAATTCCTTTGGCGGGCCCATCGGCGGACCGGCTCGCCGCTGTTCCGTGACGCCGTCACCCTGACGTTGGACAATCTCTGCCAAGGCGGCATCTATGATCACTTGGGTGGTGGCTTCGCACGCTACTCAACGGATGAATATTGGTTGGCACCGCATTTCGAAAAAATGCTCTATGACAACGCGCTGCTAATTGAACTGATGACAGACGTGTGGTTGGAGACGGGATCGGCACTCTACAAAGTCCGGATCGCCGAGACCATCGAATGGGCAATTCGCGAGTTGCGCTCGGAAGCCGACGGCGAAGCTGCCTTCGCCAGCGCCTATGACGCCGACAGTGAGGGCGTCGAAGGAAAGTTCTACGTCTGGTCGGAGGTTGAGATCGACGACATCCTCGGCGACGCCGCAACCCGCTTCAAGTTCACCTATGATGTTACCCGGTTCGGCAATTGGGAGGAATCCAATATCCTTAATCGTTCCAACGAATTGTCCCTTGGTGATGAAAACGTTGAGGCTGTGTTGGCAGCCGCACGGGAAAAATTGCTTAAGGTGCGCGCCAAAAGAGAATGGCCCGGCCGCGATGACAAGGTCCTCGCCGACTGGAACGGCCTGATGATCGCAGCCCTGGCCCACGCCGCCCAGGTGTTTGAGAACACCGAATGGCTGACCGCCGCCGAGACCGCTTATCGGTTTATCATGGGCCAAATGAATGCCGCCGGCCGGATCAATCACAGTTGGTGCGTTGGCCGCGCCCAACATCCCGCCGTCATTGAAGACTATGCCAATTTGGCGCGCGGTGCGCTGGCCCTGTTCGAGGTCACCAGCAAAGACCCCTATCTCGCCCAGGCCAAAGACTGGGCGGCGCTGGCGGACACCCATCATTGGGATCCCGAGCATCACGGATATTATATGAACGCCAACGATACCGATGACCTCATCGCCCGGCCGAAACCGATCCATGACAACGCAACGCCGCCCGGCAACGGCACCATGGCCGACGTCCTGGCCCGGCTTTATCACTTGAGCGGAGACGCAGCCTACCGCGAACGCTGCGAACAAACGCTCGCTGCATTGACCCCGAAAGAGCCGGAAAAAGCCATGCATCAGCTGACCATGATGATGGGGTTCGAAATGCTGGAATCCGCCGTACAAGTAGTCATCGCCGGCGATACAACCGCTGGCCCCGGCGCCGACATGGTCCGCACCGCCGTCCATCACGCCCCACCGACGCGGTTAATTGTCACCGTCAATCCAGGCGACCAGTTGCCCGAAAACCACCCCGCCGCCGGCAAGAGGCCCATTGACGGCAAGCCTGCGGCCTATGTTTGTGTCGGCACAACATGTACACTGCCTCTCACGGATGTGGACGAACTTGAAGGGCACTTGAGGGCATTGTGAGCGCGGAGGTAAATTGGCTGAGTTTCCCGTCCCCGGTGGGGTCGCTGACCGCCTTTGCCGTGAACAATTCCGTCGTCGCGCTAGAATGGGGCAAGCCCGAACCCGCCGAACAAAACCCTCCGAGCTATTGGTCTCCGTCCGCGACCAGATGAGTGCTTACTTCGACGGCAAACTGGAAAAATTTAACCTGCCCCTAGCCCCCGCCGGCACCGAGTTTCAACGCGGCGTCTGGCAAGCCATGACCCAAATCCCTTATGGCCAGACCCAAACCTATGGTGATTTGGCCGCGGATTCGGGTAGCGTGGCCCGCGCCATCGGCGGTGCCTGCGGAAAGAACCCCATCCCAATCATCATTCCGTGCCATCGGGTGATGGGCGGCGGCGGCAAGTTGACCGGGTTCTCAGGCGGCGCCGGACCGGAATCCAAAGTATTCTTATTGAAACTCGAAGGCGCGATGTTCCTTTAGGGCACAAGACTTTGGCGGCCAGGGTGCCGCTTTGCGGTTGCCCCGATGCCCGCGCCTCATCAAAATACCTTCAACGCGCCGCAAGGGCGCCACGTCATTAACTCAAAGGGAGATCTCCATGACCAAAGCCATTCGCATTCACGAATACGGCGGCGCCGACAATATGAAATGGGAAGACGTCGAGGTCGGCGCACCCGGCGAAGGCGAAGTGCGGGTCAAGCACAACGCCGTCGGCCTCAACTTCATTGACGTCTATCAGCGCACCGGACTTTACGATATCGGCGCCCTGCCGGCGACACTCGGCATGGAAGGCGCCGGGGTCATCGAAGAGGTCGGCGCCGGCGTTGAAGGTTTTGCCACCGGTGACCGGGTCGCCTATGCCATGGGGCTGGGGTCATACAGCGAAGTGCGATTGATGGCTACCGACCGGCTCGTCAAAGTCCCGGATAATATCGACGACCAGACCGCGGCGGCAATGATGCTGCAGGGCATGACGTCGCGTTACTTGTTGAAAAGCTCCTACGCCGTGCAGTTCGGCGACACCATTTTAATCATGGCCGCGGCCGGCGGTGTCGGCCAGATCATGAGCCAGTGGGCAAGCCATCTGGGCGCCACGGTCATCGGCTGTGTCGGTTCGGAAGAAAAAGCCGCGTTGGCCAAGGCCAACGGCTGCGACCACACGATCTTATACAATACCGAAGACGTCGCCGCTCGGGTCCGCGAGATCACTGATGGTGCGGGCGTGCCGGTGTCTTATGATTCCATCGGCCAGGCAACCCTCAACGCATCGCTTGATTCCCTGGCGCCCTGTGGGGTCTTCGTTACCTTCGGCAATGCATCCGGCCCGATCACCGATTTCAATCCGGGTATCCTGGGCGGCAAGGGTTCGCTGTATATGCAGCGCCCGACACTGGCGACGTTTACTCGCAACCGTGAACTCTTGAACGAATGCGCAAACGATTTATTTGATGTCGTCGGCTCCGGCGCGGTCAAAATAAACGTCGGTCAGACCTATCCGCTTTCCGATACGGCGCAGGCCCACCGCGATCTGGAAGACCGCAAGACGACCGGCTCGACGGTGTTGTTGCCGTAAGGAGGCGCCGCCATGCCGGTAATCGACCCGGCTGAGTTCCACGACCAGGCCATCGTCATCGACGGGGTTTGCCCGTTGTTGATGGATCGGGGCAATGTCGGATGGTACATCGACGGCGGCCTCACCGCCGCCGTCCCGACCATCGCCATCCGCGAGTCCGCTGAACAGACACTGCGCAATCTCGGCGGCTGGCACCGTTTCATCGATACCGATCCCCGCCTTACGCTGGTGCGCCATGCTGCCGACATCACGGCCGCAAAAGCCGGCGGCCAGGTGGGCATCGTCTTTCATTTTCAAGGCACCGATCCCGTCGAAGATGATTTGAACCTTTTGGACGCCTACAAGGTGCTGGGCCTGGGCATGTTGCAATTGACCTATAACGTCAAATGCCGCGTTGGCGACGGCGCATTGGAACGAACTGACGGCGGCCTCAGTATATTCGGGCTGGAGCTGGTCAAGCGCTGCAATGCACTGGGTATCATTGTTGACGGCTCACACACTGGCAATCGGACGACACTTGATGCCATCGAAGCGTCGACCCAACCGTTCGTATTTTCCCATGCCAACGCGCACGCGCTCTACCCCTCCCCCCGCAACATCACCGACGAACAGATGCTGGCCTGTGCGGCCACCGGCGGCCTGGTCGGCATTGTCGGGTTCCCGGGGTTCCTCGGCACCGAGGCGCGGCCGAACCTGGATCGGTTTATTGAGTTTATCGACTACGCCGTCGAGTTGATCGGACCCGATCACGTCGGGCTGGGGATCGATTATTACATGGGCATGGACCCGATCATCTCAGCGGAGAAGGCCCAGGCACGCTATGACGATGCCGTCGCCACCGGCCGCTGGGACGCCGCCATCTACCCACCGCCACCGCATTATTTTCCAGCCGGCATAGAGACCCCCAACCTGTTGCCCAACTTGACGGCCAAGCTTCTTGAGCGCGGTTACGACCCTGACGATGTTGGCAAAATTATCGGTGGAAACTGGATGCGTGTCTTCGCCGAGGTCTGGGGTGGTTAGCCCAAATTGATAACGAGGAATTCGGAACATGCATGACATCCACGGCCGGTGCCACTGCGGCAATCTTGAACTGCGGCTCCAATCGGAAACCGCACCGGCGGACTTCCCGGTTCGCGCCTGCCAGTGTTCGTTCTGCCGCAAGCATGGCGTGCGCGCCGTCGCGGACCCCGCGGGACTTGTGGATATAACGGTTCATGACGCCGATAAACTGGTGCGCTATCAGTTTGGCCACAAGGCCGCGGAATTTTTCGTCTGCGCAAATTGCGGCGTTTATATCGCTGCGGTCATGGATGACGGCGAGCGGACTTATGCGACCCTCATCGTCAACTCCTTCGACGACCATGAAAGTTTCACCGGCGGCCCCGAACCGGTCAGTTATCTGGGCGAAGACGAAGCCGGCCGGCGCCAACGGCGGCGCGACAACTGGACACCGACAACGGTTACACTCGACTAGGGAGATCATCATGGCATCAAACGATGCAGGCGTGCCCCAAAAACCGAAAGCCGATTTTGAAGCCCGGGCGACGGTCGAGATGGACGTGCATCTGGCCAAACCCGATTGGAGCGTGCCGCAAAAACTCGCGCTCAGTGCGCGCATGCTGGCCGTCGAAGGACACGGTTCGGGTCTTGCTGGCCAGATTACGGCGCGTGGCGATGCGCCGGACACCATGTGGACGGCGCGCTTCGGATTGGGCCTGGATGAAATTCATGCCAGCGATTTCTTGCTGGTCGATGATGATTTGAATGTCTTAGATGGCGAAGGTATGGCCAACCCGTCAAACCGGTTTCATTTGTGGGTCTACCAGGCTAGGCCCGATGTCCAATGCATCATCCACACACACCCACCCTACGTCTCGGCACTCTCGATGATCGGCGTGCCGTTGATCGCGTCGCACATGGATACCGCCATGTTCTACGATGACTGCGCCTGGTTAGCGGAATGGCCAGGACCGCCGATCGGCGATGAGGAAGGAGATTTAATCTCAACGGCACTTGGCGACAAACGGTCTATCCTGTTGGCTCATCACGGGCAATTGTCGGCGGGCACCACGGTCGAAGAGGCCGCCGTTTTGGCTTTTCACTTCGAGCGTGCCGCGAAAATGCAACTAGACGCCATGGCCGCCGGGGAAATAAAGCCGCTACCACCTGAAGCCGGCCGCCACGCGCACGATTACCGCCTGAAACCGGCACCTTTGAACGCCACATTCCACTACTACGCCCGCCAGGCCTTGCGGCGGGACGGGGCAGACATCCTAAAATAACGGGATTTGGGGCTAAAAAGCGACCTTAAAACGCCAAAATTAGGCTTTAAGTGTTCATTGAGTCGAAGAAGTCGTCGTTGTTCTTCGAGGTTTTGAGCTTATCGAGTAGGAAGTCCATGGCATCGGTGACGCCCATCGGCATGAGAATGCGCCTGAGCACCCACATTTTCGACAGTGTGCCCTGATCAACCAGCAGTTCTTCCTTCCGGGTGCCCGATTTGGTGATATCGATGCTCGGCCAGGTCCGTTTATCGGATAGTTTCCGATCCAGAATGATTTCCGAGTTGCCGGTGCCCTTAAATTCTTCAAAGATGACTTCGTCCATTCGCGAGCCCGTATCAATTAGGGCTGTCGCGATGATCGTAAGTGAGCCCCCTTCTTCGATGTTCCGCGCGGCGCCAAAGAACCGTTTTGGGCGCTGTAGGGCGTTTGCATCGACACCTCCGGTCAACACCTTGCCGCTAGATGGCACCACGGTGTTGTACGCACGGGCCAGCCGTGTGATCGAATCCAATAAGATCACTACATCGCGCTTGTGTTCAACAAGCCGCTTGGCCTTTTGGATGACCATCTCGGTGACCTGGACGTGGCGCGAGGCCGGCTCGTCAAATGTTGAGCTGATGACCTCACCTTTGACCGAACGCGCCATATCGGTGACTTCTTCGGGCCGCTCATCGATCAACAAGACGATCAGATAGCATTCAGGGTGATTTTCCGCGACCGATTGCGCGATGTTTTGCAGCATCACCGTTTTACCCGTCCGGGGCGGGGCAACGATCAACGCGCGCTGGCCCTTGCCGATCGGCGTGATCAGATCCAGCACCCGGCTGGTCGGGTCCTTGTGTTCCGGGTTGTCGATTTCCATAGCCAGCCGGTCATCGGGATAAAGCGGCGTCAGGTTATCGAAATTAATCCGGTGACGAACGTCGTCAGGATCAGCGAAATTGACCTCGCCGACCTTCAACAGGGCAAAATAGCGCTCGCCTTCTTTCGGCGCGCGAATCTCGCCTTCGACCGTATCGCCGGTGCGCAATCCAAAGCGCCGGATCTGGCTCGGGCTGACGTAAATATCATCCGGGCCCGGCAGGTAGTTGGCCTCCGGGCTGCGCAAAAATCCGAAGCCGTCTTGCAAAACTTCAAGGACGCCGTCGCCGAAAATCGCCTGATCATCGTCCGCCAGATGCTTGAGGATGGCGAACATCATGTCCTGCTTCCTGAGCGTGCTGGCGTTCTCGACTTCCAGCTCCTCGGCAAAGGACAAAAGCTCGGGCGGGGTTTTTGATTTGAGTTCTTTGAGGTTCATCTTCGGTTATCCGGCATCATGGGGGGGAAAGGGGGAGGGCGTGGGATGGTGGGAGTAGGTCCAGAACAGGAGGCAGAAAAATCCTTGCGGATCGGCCCCGGGCTTTAGCCCGTGAGTTTGTTTTACCCAGGCTTCAGCCTGAGGAATTGTTTTGCCCGGGCTTTGGCCCGTGAAATTGTTTTGGATGTCCCGTAGAATTGGTAAACGTCGATGGATAAGTTGATCGTTCGACGATGAGGCCGCCAGGATTACCGAAAGCTCCGGAACCTGTCAATCGTATTTTCGCTTCTACACCAACACCTTCAAAAGGGTTTCACGATGACCATGATGACAATCGCGATCATCAACACCGTCGGCACCTCATTGGCGAAGCGGTAAAATTTATGGCTGCGGGTATTGCGATCCTCGGCAAAGTCCTTGCGCCAAACGGCCATCTTTGAATGCGCAGCACTCATCGCCACGACGCAAATTAATTTCACCACGAACCAGGGCTCAACCCAGACATCGGGCCCGAGGCTGGCCGCCATGATCACGCCGAAAATCCACGATGCCATCATGGCCGGAGTCATAATCGCGCGCAGCAACCGGCGCTCCATAACTTTCAGCATTTCCGACTTATCCGAGCCGACCTCGGCCTCGGCGTGATAGACGAATAGCCTCGGCAAATAGAGCAACCCAGCCATCCACGAAATCACGCTGATGACGTGCAGGGCTTTGACCCAAAGAAACACCGTGCCGGAAATTTCAATCATCGCGTCACCGCCTCGTCTAGCTTCGTGCAGCCGCATTGGCCCCACGCCGCCGGACAAATTCGGCGGCCCTCTGCACCGCCATACACTGTCCCGGAAGGCACCGCGAGCAAGCGCTCAACAAGGCCGGCCAGGCCGCTGATAAACGCCGGGTGCGCGGCGACGGCGGGCACACGCCGATAATCTGGAACACCAAGCCTTGCCGCTTCTCTTCGGTATTCGATATCCAGTTCCACCAAAGTTTCCGAATGTTCTGAAACGAACGCGATCGGCACAACGACGACCGCCACGCCATCGGCGGCAGCACGCAGCAGTTCATCGTCCAATGAAGGTCCTATCCATTCCAACGGCCCGACGCGGCTTTGATAGCAAATGCTCCAATCGACGACGCCCTCTACCGCATCAACGACGGCCTGGGCCGTCTGCTCAACCTGCCACTGATAAGGATCGCCGGCCTCAATAATTTTCTTCGGCAATCCATGGGCGGAAAATAAAACACGCGCCGGCGTGCCGGCCTGCATCTCCGGCATTGCCTTAATCGCCTTGCCGATAACATCCGCTTGCGCCGCAATCCATCCGCTGTCCAGCGGATAACAACAAACCGACTTGGTCGGTGCCTCGAGCCCGGCCCGCGCCGCCGCGCGGCGCCAGTCCTTCAACGACGAACCGACAGTGGTTGTTGAAAATTGCGGATAGAGCGGCAGCAAAATGATTTCGTCCGGCGCGTAGGCCTTCACAGCCCTGACGGTCTCGTCGCTCATGGGATGCCAATAACGCATGGTGATAAAGACCTTAGCATCGCGGGTCTTCGAAACTTCCGTCTCAAGCGCTTCAGCCTGTTCCTGTGTTAGCTCCAGGAGCGGCGATTTGCCGCCGAGATGCGCATAGATCTCTCGAGCCACCGGGGCACGCCGACGTGAGATAAACTGCGCCAGCAGCCAGCGTAGCGGTCCAGGGACCCCAATGATCGCCGGATCATTGAACAGATTAAACAAAAACGGCCGTACCGCATCCGGATCATCCGGACCGCCGAGATTGAACAACACGATGGCAATACGCGACGACATGGTGATCGTTTTCCGTCCTTAAGCTGTCTGTTGGCGAACCAACTCAACAACCCGGCCAACATGTTCAGGTGGTGTTGGTGGCAACACGCCATGGCCAAGATTGAACACGAACGGCCCGCCGGAAAGCCCGTCGACAATTCGGCGAACTTCGGCATCCAAAATTTCGCCACCACACAACAAAATTTGATTATCCAAATTGCCCTGCACGGTACAGATCGGTTGCAATTCCGACGCCGCCCAATCCATCGGTACGCCGGCGTCGATACTGATCCCGCTGACCCCTGTTTGCTTGGCGAAATCGCGATATAAAACACCGGCGTTTCTAGGAAATCCAATGATTGGAATGTCGGGATAAACATCCCGTACTTTTTCGACGATGCGACGATTAGGTTCGATAATCCAACGCCGAAACAGGCTTTCTGGTAACAAGCCGGCCCAACTATCGAACAGCTGCAACGCCTCCGCGCCGTGTTCAACTTGCGCAATTAAATAATTTGCGGTCGCCTCGCACAACAAATCAATCAAGCGGCCGAACTCATCGGGTTTTTCTGCGGCCCAGCGGCGAATATTCGGCCCTTCCGTACCGCCGCGACCTTCGATCATGTAAAGCGCCACTGTAAACGGCGCGCCGGCAAAACCGATCAAAGCCGTATTATCGTCCAAGGTTGTCGCCAGTTCACGGACCGTCTCAAACACCGGTGCTAGTCGGTCATTCACCCCGTCCAGTTGAAGTTTTTCGATATCATCCAATGAACGCACGGGCGCCAACACCGGCCCTTCACCTTCACGAAACGCAACATTTTGACCCAAGCCGTGGGGGATCACCAAAATGTCAGAAAACAAAATCGCTGCATCGAACGCGTAGCGCCGAAGCGGCTGACGGGTTGCTTCAACGGCCATCTCCGGCGTGAAACAAAAATCCAAAAAATTCTTCGCGTTCTTCCGTAGTTCCCGGTATTCCGGCAGGTGCCGTCCGGCTTGACGCATCAGCCAAATCGGTGCGGGTTGAACAGCTTCGCCGCGAAGAGCACTCAAAAATGGTTTGGTTGAAGTCATACAACGCCTTTAATATCAGGAAACAACCTACTTACCTATATAACTTATATATATAGAAAAGGTAGTTGTTGTAGTTGTGCGGCTGAAAAAGGGGATTAAAAATCATCCCCTATTTTATCTACATATTATCCAATATCTAACATGCCGTAGATGAAATGGGTAAAACCTGTAGATAAATTAGAAAAAATCTTTTTATTCGTTGGTTTTCCAGCATGAATAACCGGGATAGTTTCACAACCATGTTGTCCATAAAGACCATAAAATAAAATTAAACCTCGTTCATTGTGATATCCCTTAGACGATTTTCCCAGGTGTAAAAACATGCTAACCGATTCAGGTCTACGTGCATTGAATGATTGATATTTTAAATTGACTATACTGTCCCGATTCGAAAAGCCAAAAGCCCACAGGTCATTGTACATAAATGAAAAGCGTTCACGTCCATCTTGTTTCCGATTCAACCGGCGAAACGGTCAACCTCGTCGGCCGCGCATGTTTGGTACAATTCGATCATATCGAAGCGGAAGAACATATTTGGTCTTTGGTACGAACCGAAGATAAGGTTGAGGAAATTCTGACAACCCTCGAAGAACAGGGTGGGTTTGTCATTTATACCCTTGTTGATAGTAAAATCCGTCGGCTTTTGGAAGACGGCTGTGCCACCTTGCAAATTCCCTGCATTGCCGTGCTTGATCCTATCGTTGCCGCCTTGGCAAACTTTCTCGGCGTTGAAGGCCATGCAAAACCCGGTTCACAACATGTGATGAACGCTGAGTATTTTAATCGGATCGAGGCCATGCAATACGCCTTGAGCCATGATGACGGCCAATCCACATGGGATTTGAATGAGGCCGATGTGGTGTTGCTGGGTGTTTCCAGGACCTCAAAAACACCGACCGGCATTTATCTTGCGAACCGGGGTATCAAAGCAGCGAACGTGCCGATTGTACCCGGCTGTCCGATTCCTAAGGAAGTTTTCGAACTGAACAAACCCTTGGTGGTTGGACTGACTAAGGATCCGAAACGCTTGGTTGAAATCAGGCGTCAACGGCTACGTCTACTGGACCAGGATGAAAATACGGACTACGTAAACTTTGAAATGGTCTCGAAAGAAATCAACGAGGCACGGCGTTTGTTTACCCAGCATGATTGGCCAGTGATCAACGTCAGCCGCAAATCCATTGAAGAAACGGCGGCGACTATTCTCCAACTCTATCACGAGCGCCTAGATCATTCGTAACCGGATCATGGCGCCGTCGATTATCCTTGCGTCTGAAAGTATGGTCCGCCGACGGCTACTCGACCAAGCCGGCATTACATATACGGCACAATCATCCGGCGTGGATGAAACACCCATCAAGAAAAGTTGCCAAGAACAGAACCTGTCAGCCTCCGACACGGCCGAAAGGCTTGCGGAAGCCAAAGCTCAATCGGTCAGTCGACTGCATCCGGATGCCTTGGTTATTGGTGCCGATCAAATGCTCGACCACGAGGGACGCTGGTTCGACAAACCAACTGACATCGATAACGCCCGGCGACATTTAATAGCGCTGCGGGGGAGAACACATCATTTGGTTTCTGCGACAGTTGTCTTAGAGGCTGGTCAATGCGTCTGGAAACACCAGGAAACGATTGATATGAAAATGCGTGCGCTATCGGATACGTTCATAGAGGACTATTTATCACAGGTCGGCGCTTCTGCATTTATCTCCGTTGGGGCCTATCAATTGGAAGGCTTGGGGGCGCAATTGTTTGAAGATGTCGATGGTGATTTCTTCTCCATTCTGGGGCTTCCGCTCTTGCCGTTACTGGGCTTTCTCAGGCAACGTGAAGCGATAGGTGCTTAAATTAGCCGGAACACCGAGACACACACGGCTGAGAAAAAATTTATGATACGGGGCAAAGTCCAATGGCGATCAGTGGAAAAGCAGCAATTGCCGGCGTGATTGGCTGGCCTGTGGGCCACTCCTTATCGCCCCGGCTGCACGGATATTGGTTGGATTGCTATGGCATCGACGGCGCCTATATACCGCTGGCTGTTGAACCCGCCGATATCATTGCAGCAATCCACGCGCTGGCGAAGCTCGGCTTTGCCGGCGCCAATGTGACGGTCCCTCACAAACAGGCCGCGGCGGCGGCGGCCGACAGATTGGATGACAACGCTCGGCGCTTAGGCGCGGTCAACACGATCACAGTCGGTAAGGATGGCACGATCACCGGCAGCAATACGGATGGTTTCGGGTTCATGGAAAACCTCCGGCACGGCGCGCCTGATTGGCGAGCAGAACATGGCCCGGCGGTTGTATTGGGCGCTGGCGGTGCGGCGCGTGCGGTTGTCGCTGCCCTCGGCGATGCCGGCGTCGCCGAGGTACGTGTCGTCAACCGAACTTTTGAACGCGCTGAACAATTGGCCGACGATCTCGGCGGTAACATATCGCCGCTGCCTTGGGATGCGCTGTCCGACGCCTTGGGTGATGCCGGTGTGTTGGTGAACACCACGCCGCTGGGCATGGCAGGGCAAGCGCGCCTCGACATTGATTTGGCGGCCCTGCCGGTGGCGGCGGTGGTGAATGATATTGTGTACGCGCCTCTGGAAACCGAATTGCTGTCAGCCTCCCGGGCGCGCGGCAACACGGTGGTCGAGGGGATCGGCATGTTGTTACATCAGGCCCGGCCCGGATTTGCGGCATGGTTCGGCCAAGAACCCGAGGTGACGCCGGAGTTAAGAAAGCATATCGTTGAAGCCCTGAAAGGGTAATGGCGTGTTGATCCTCGGTTTAACAGGCTCCATCGGTATGGGAAAATCGACGGCGGCCGCGGACTTCCACCGCCTCGGTGTACCGGTTCACGATTCCGATGCTTGCGTCCATGCCTTGATGGCGAAGGGCGGTGCGGCGGTTGACGCCGTTGCGCAAGCGTTCCCCGGGGTGGTTTCCGGAGGAAGTGTCGATCGTCAGAAACTCGGTGCCGCGGTCTTCGGCGACGCCGATGAGCTCAGGCGCCTTGAGGCGATTATCCATCCACTGGTTGGCGCGCGGAAGCATGCGTTCCTGGCGGTCATGGCCCGGCGCCGTGTTCCGGTGGTGGTCCTTGATGTGCCGTTGTTGTTTGAGACTGGCGGCGAGGCGCGCTGCGACGCCGTAGTCACGGTGACGGCGGCGGCTTTTGTGCAGGCCCAGCGCGTGCTTCAGCGTCCCGCGATGACGTCTGAAAAATTTCAACACATCTTGGCACAACAGATGCCAGATTGGGAAAAATGCCAACGATCCGACTTTATTGTCCAAACCGGCCTTGGGCGGCTTGTGAGTTTGAAGAGAATTCGTAATATCCTAAAGATCGTTCAGTCCTGGCAAGGAACGCACTGGCCAAGCCGTCCACGCCGCTGAACGGGGCATTTGTTTCATCATCCTGGGCAATTGATTGAGCAATTGGAAAGGCGCAAGTATGCGTGAAATCGTCCTGGATACGGAAACCACCGGCCTAGACCCCAAATCCGGCAACCGCATCGTTGAGATCGGTTGTGTCGAGATGGTTAACCAAATCGCGACGGGCGAAACCTACCATACGTATATCAACCCCGAGCGCGATATGCCTGAACAGGCGTTTGCCGTGCACGGCTTGTCAGAGGAATTTCTCTCTGGCCATCCGGTTTTCGCCGATGTGGCCGAGGCATTTCTGGCGTTTATCGACGATTCAACGCTGGTCATTCATAACGCTGAATTCGACATGGGGTTCATCAACGCGGAACTGGCACGCCTTGATTTGGCGCCGGTGCCCATGGATCGGGCCGTCGATACGGTGCGGATTGCCCGGCGGAAGTTTCCCGGTGCGCCAGCGAACTTGGATGCACTGTGTCGTCGGTTTCAAATCGACAATTCCAATCGCGAGCTGCACGGCGCTCTTTTGGACGCCCGGTTGCTCGCCGATGTCTATTTGGAATTGACCGGCGGCCGTCAGCGCGGCCTGAGCTTGGCCGGGCCGGATAAAGACACGTCCCTTGGTGGTGCGGATATGGAGACCACGGCACGACCGCCTCGCGATCACCACGCCTCGGCGCAGGAACTGACCGCGCATGAGGCTTTTATCGAACGTTTGGAAGAGCCGGTTTGGAAAACCTAGCGCTCAACCGCGCCCCGAAAGGCGTATGAGACGCTAGGCCAGATTGACCGGCGAGGACGGCGCGTCGCCACTCTCGGCGCCCTGGCGTTCAAGCTCGCCTTGATAGAGACCGGCAAAATCAACAGGCCCCAGCATCAGCGGTGGGAAACCGCCATCACGTGACACGTCTGCTAAAATGTTGCGTGCGAACGGGAACAAAAGCCGAGGACATTCAATAAGCAACATCGGTCCTTTGATTTCCTCATCGACGTTCAGACTGAATAGCCCGCCATATTCCAACTCAAGAAGAAAGGCCACTTCTTCGCCGACCGTGCACCGCGCCTCGACTTTCAGAACGACTTCAAAAACCGAGTTTTCGAATTCGGAAAAATCAACGTTCACCCCAACCTGAACATCAGGCGCATTTTGCTGCATGGCGCCGTAAATCGCCGGCGCTGTCGGCGCCTCGAATGAAAGGTCTTTCGTATATTGTGCATTAATGACAATCGGCGGTGCATCGGATTGTTCATCTTGCCCAGGGATCGCGGTTTCGTCGGCCATGTGTCATCTCCAGTTTTGAGGGCCTTGTGGCTATCACGGATCAGCGGACCGGACAACTCCAACCAAGTCACCAACGCGTGTGGATTATTCCGGAGGCAGTATTTTTCCCGTGGGCGATGATGTTTTGTCTGAGGTTTCCGTGGTGACGTCGACGAATTCACCGTCAATAATTGTGCCATTCGCATCAACATGGACGCCACTAGGGCTTCCTTGCGGGCGGCCTGGAGGATTGCCGAGTCCGGCATGGTGGACAGCGACCCGGGCCAGCACGCCGGCCGATATGATGTTGCGAGTTAGCGGTACCAGCAAAATAAATCCAATGGCATCGGTGATGAATCCGGGCGTCAACAGGAGGGCGCCAGCCACCAACAAGCAAAGGCCGTCAAAAACCTGCTTCGCCGGAAACTCTCCGGCGTCGAGCTTACGTTGAACTTCTTTGAACACCGAAATGCCCTGTTGTCGGATCAAATAGGTGCCGGCTAGCGCCGTGCCGAAAATTCCGGCCAAAGTCGGCCACAGGCCAAAACGATCGCCAACTTCGATAAAAACCGCGATCTCGGCGATCGGGATGGTGATAAATGCTGCAAAAATCCAAGGAAGCATGCTTGCCCTTTGTGCTTACGCGGCTTATCTACAGTTAACGGGGCCGGGGTCCCGGAACTGGCGGGGTATCACAGTCTTGTGGTTCGTCAATGGTTTCATAGACCTGGGGCGCGGAAACCGCTAACTTGGTTAGTACCGATTTTGGTAATAACCAAGACGTTTTAACTGACAGACCCGGGTGGGTCCACCATAGCCACCCAAGGGAGCCGATACACGGCGATGGGCAACGGGTTCCAATTCATCGACATCATCCTTTTCGCGATGATCGCGGCGTTCCTGATCTTGCGCCTGCGCGGCGTATTGGGCCGCCGCGATGGCCATGAAGGTGGCTACCGCGATCCGTTTAAGCCTGATGTGGCCCCCGATGCGTCTCCTGATGGATCAGACGAACAATCGGGCGATAACATCGTGCAGTTGCCGGACCGCTCTGAAGATGGGGCGCCGAATATGGATCCCAGCGTGGATGATGATCTGGCGGAAGAAATATTGGCCGACGACGTGCTGGTATCCGGCATCGCCGGTATTCGCACCGCGGACCCAAGCTTTAATCTGGAAGATTTCCTAGTCGGTTCTCGCGTTGCCTTTGAGATGATCCTCAGCGGTTATGC
This sequence comes from Rhodospirillaceae bacterium, assembly GCA_018665815.1. Taxonomy (GTDB): domain Bacteria; phylum Pseudomonadota; class Alphaproteobacteria; order Rhodospirillales; family Casp-alpha2; genus UBA3470. Next base: position 13,607 of record JABJBP010000068.1, on the reverse strand, counting down.
ATCGGGCGACCGCGAGACGCTGAAAAATTTGTTGAGCCCGGAAGTGCTTGGCAATTTCCTGATGGCCATTGATGCGCGCGAAAAGGCCGGGCACGCCATGGAAGATACCCTGGTCGGCATTCGCTCGGCGGAAATCGTCGAGGCCTATATGGAAAACGGCAGCGCCTTCGTCACGGCGAAATTCGTCAGCGAACAGGTCAATGTCGTCCGCGACGAGGAAGGCCAAGTCGCCGAAGGCAATCCCAATCAGGTTACCGATGTTATCGATTTCTGGACCTTTGCCCGTGACACCCGGTCGCGGGATCCGAATTGGCTATTGGTGGCGACCCGCAGCCTTGACTAGCGGTCGCCTCATGCGTGCCGCGTTCCATGCGCTGATTATGTTAAGCGCCGCGGGCCTGCTTTCGGCCTGTGAACAGTTTCTCGCCTCATTGCCGGCACAGCCCGATATTTTGACGCCGCAGCCGGCACCGACTTCCGATAGTGATCTGTTTATGACCGAGATCACCTACCAGTCCTTGCCGGGCTGGAAGGCCGAGCGCCATAGTGAAGTGTTGCCGGTGTTTTTGAAATCCTGCGCCCGGCTTCGCAAACAACCACCCGATCAAGCCGTCGGCCCGAAACGCGAAATGGGCCGGATTTCCGATTGGGTGCGGCTTTGTGATGATGCGCAAGTTATCCGCCCGGGCAATGACACTGAAGCTCAATATTTTTTCGAAAGCCGGTTTGCCCCCTATGCGATGTCCGGTCATGGATCCAAGACCGGCTTGATCACCGGGTACTATGAGCCTGAATTGCGCGGTGCCTGGAAATCCGATCAGACCTATCGGTTCCCGCTTTATGCCTTGCCTAAGGATTTGGTGTCGGCAGATTTGGAATCCTTTGACGACAAGTGGGCCGGGGAGCAGGTCGCCGGCCGCCTTGAGGGCAGTCGCTATGTTCCCTATTACACCCGGGCCGAAATTGAGAGCGGCCAGCTTGCCGGACAGCAGTTGGAAATTCTTTGGGTAAATGACCCGATTGATTCGTTCTTTCTCCATATCCAAGGTTCCGGACGGATTATTTTGCCTGACGGTTCGCACGTGCGGCTAGGCTATGCGGGGCGCAACGGCCGGCGCTATACGGCGATTGGCCGCGAGTTGGTGGCGGCTGGCATCATGCGGCTGAAAGACGTCAACATGGGCTCGCTCAGGCGCTGGCTGGAAAGCAATCCGGTCGCCGGCCAGGCAGTCATGCAGAAAAATAAGTCCTTTATATTTTTCCGCGTGGTTAAGGGCCAAGGCCCGCTTGGCGCCCAAGGCGTGGTGCTGACACCAGGCCGCAGTGTTGCGGTTGATCGCCGCCATGTGCCGCTTGGTGTGCCGATGTGGCTGGAAACGACCGAACCCGGGACGCGGCCAGTCAAGAAAATCCGCAAGATCGTGATCGCCCAAGACACCGGCAGCGCCATCAAGGGGCCGGTGCGGGCGGATTATTTTTGGGGCCACGGTCGGCCAGCCGGCGAAAAAGCCGGCATCATGAAGCAAAAGGGCAAGCTTTATATGTTGTTGCCCCGCAAGTACGCGACGCGTCCTTGAAGTGTGGGCTGAGCGGATCACCGATCTGATTGCCCCGCTGATGGCTTGGCCGCTTTAATGCTGATCGTTAAACCCGAGGGCGGCTTTTTCTTGTCTATATGTCACGGTATGCCCATTCTACAGTCATGAATTCGGAATTGGACCAAAAATCGCTCCGGGTGGGCCTGTTTGCCACTTGTCTGGTTGATCTCATGCGACCGGGCGTCGGGTTTGCGGCGGCGCGCCTATTGTCAGATGCCGGATGCCGGGTTGAAGTGCCCGAGGCGCAGACGTGTTGTGGCCAGCCGGCCTATAACTCCGGCGATATGGCCGATACCCGGGCCATCGCCGAACACGTTATTGCGACATTTGAGGACTTTGATTACGTGGTCGTGCCATCCGGGTCCTGTGCGGGGACATTGACCAAGCATTATCCGGAGCTTTTTGAGGCGGAATCCGATTGGCATCGGCGCGCCGTTGATGTGTCAAATAAGACCTTTGAGCTGACGCAATTTTTAATGGACGTCCTTAAGATTACCGAATTATCCGTAAATTGGCCTGCCTTGGCAACGTACCACGATTCATGTTCGGGGCTGAGAGAGCTGGGAATCAAGGCGCAACCACGGGATTTGTTGGACAAGATAAATGGCTTGCGCTTAGCCGAAGGCCAAGAGGCTGAGACCTGTTGTGGGTTTGGCGGCCTGTTCTGTATCAAGTACGGCGATATCTCAGAAGAAATTGTCAGCGCCAAAGTCGCCGACATACAAGCCACCAACACCGATATGGTTTTGGGTGGCGATTTGGGCTGCTTGATGAACATCGCCGGGCGCCTGAAGCGGCTCGGCGATGACACCGAGGTCCGCCATATTGCCGAGGTTTTGGCAGATATGCGCGATTTGCCCCCAATCGCTGAACCGGCCGTTGAAACGGTCACCGAGTCGGACGGCTAAGGACGCTCATTGATGGAACCCACAACCCGTCAGTTCAAGGATAATGCCAAAGAAGCCCTGGTTGATGCGCAACTGCAGGACGCCCTGGCCAAACTCGGCCGAGGGTTTCCCTTAAGGCGGTTGGAAGCGGCGGCCCGGTTGCCGGAATTCGAAGCGTTGCGCGACGAGGCGCGGGAGATTAAAAACCACGTTCTCGACAATCTCGATTTTTATCTCGAGGCCTATGAAGCCAAGGTCGTGGCGTCCGGCGGCCAGGTGCACTGGTGCAAGGATGCCGAGGATGCCCGCCGCACAATTGCCGAAATCTGCCAAAAAGCCGGCGCCAAGACGGTAACCAAAAGTAAATCGATGATCGGCGAAGAGATCTCCATCAACGATTATTTGGAAGATGCCGGCATCACCCCGGTGGAGACGGACCTTGGTGAATACATCATCCAACTCCGCCGCGAACCACCGAGCCACATCATTGCCCCGGCCATTCATTTGTCAATGGGCCAGGTTGAAGAGACATTTCGCGAAAGCCATCAGGATCTTGATCCGGCGCGCTCGCTTGATGAGCCCAGGAAGTTGCTGGAAGAAGCCCGCAACAAACTGCGCACGGAATTTTTGGGCGCCGATGTCGGCCTGACCGGCGCCAACATGCTGATCGCCGAAACGGGTTCCAATGTCTTGGTCACCAATGAAGGCAACGCCGATCTCACCTATTCGCTGCCGCGCGTTCACATTGTCATGGCCAGCCTGGAGAAAATCGTCCCGACGCTTGAGGACGCCTCAACCATCTTGAGAGTCCTGGCCCGCTCGGCAACCGGCCAGGACATGTCCGTTTACACGACTTTTTGCACAGGCGTGCGGCGGCCCGAAGATCTTGATGGCCCAGACGAATATCATGTTGTCTTATTGGATAACGGTCGAAGCCAGCTAATCGGTACCGAATTTCACGAGATGCTCCGCTGCATTCGGTGCGGCGCGTGCCTTAACCACTGCCCGGTCTACCGTTCCGTCGGCGGGCATGCCTATGGTTGGGTCTATTCCGGACCCATGGGGGCGGTGTTGATTCCAGGGTTGATCGGCATGGACGAAGCGGCTGAATTGCCCAACGCCTCAACGCTTTGCGGGCGCTGCGAAAGCGTTTGCCCGATGCGTATTCCGTTGCCGAAGATGCTGCGCGCCTGGCGCCAAAAACATTATGAAAGCAAGCGCTCGGGCGCGCTCGGGCGCTGGATGCTGGGCGCCTGGGCGGCATTGGCGCGGCGGCCGAAACTTTACCGCCGGATGATGGGCCTGGGCGTGGCAATTCTTGGTCAGATGGGCCGCCGGCACGGACGGTTCCGCCGTTTGCCGTTTGCCGGCGGTTGGACCGGCGGGCGGGATTTACCGGCGCCGAACGGTGATACTTTCGTCGCCCAATGGCACCGCGGTGCGCGCGGTGATGCCAGCGGCGACTGGCTGCGGAAAAACCCACCATGACCGATGCCCGAAGGGAAATTCTAGGCACCTTGAGATCCGCCCTGAACCGCAACCAGCGGCCCCCCAATGCAGCGCGCCGCCGGCTTACCGAGCATCCCGTCAATCTGGTGCCGGGCCGGGGGCAGGCGGACCCGGAAACCCAGGTTGGTTTGTTTTCCAATGAGGCCATTCGGGTCGAGGCGACCATCAGCCGCATTGATGATATGGCCGGTGTACCGGGTGCGGTCTCAAAATACCTGGTGGAAAACAATTTACCCGCCGAAATTCGTGTCTCGCCGTCCTTGCAAGGCGTCCCTTGGACCGGCCAACCGATGCTGAATTTGACCGACGGCATCGCCCAGGGCAGCGACAGCGCCAGTATTAGCCGGGCTTTCGGCGGTGTCGCCGAAACGGGGACTTTGGTGTTTCTGTCCGGGCCTGAAAACCCGACGACATTAAACTTTGTGCCACCCATCCACATTGCGGTCATCGCCGCCACTGACATTGACGGTGATTATGAGGCCGTATGGGCCCGCTTGCGTGCGCAATTTGGCCCCGAAAGCGCGGATTTCATGCCCCGGACGGTGAATTGGATCACCGGACCATCACGCACCGCCGATATTGAGCAGACATTATTGTTGGGTGCCCACGGGCCGCAGCAATTGCACATCATTATTGTCGATGACCCGGAAACCTAAAATATCGTCGCGTGATCACCATCCGTCGGCGCGCTCTCTTGATGCCGATGAGAAATTGCTATGGCAACAGGTCACCGACACGATTAAACCGATACCGAAACATCAAATTAAGAATAACCGCGCACCGCTAATCAATAAAGATCAACCAATTAACGTTAAGCTGAGGCCAATTTACGAATTGCCACGCCATGGCGCCGACACAGAGCCGAAACCTTACACTCATGGTGGCGCGCCCGGCCTAGACAAACGCACACAGTTGCGCTTACGCCGAGGGCAAGTTAAGATAGAGTCTCGCGTTGATCTTCATGGGATGACTCAGATTGAAGCGCATCACGCGCTTATAAGATTTATCGAAAGCGCTTATTTAAATGGACGGCGATCCGTGCTGGTGATTACAGGAAAAGGCCTCCGACCGGATGGCGGTGTCGGGGTGTTGCGCGGTGCGGTGCCGCGCTGGCTGAATGAAGCGCCGCTCAGAAATTGGGTCCGAGCATTTGATTATGCGTCACGGAGGGATGGCGGTGAGGGCGCGTTGTATGTGTTGGTGCGGAGACGCAAGTGACGCCCTTTGGTATGAAAGTTCGAGATCTGCGTAAACAGAATGCCATTACATTAAAAAAGATGGCGGAAGACCTCGGTGTTTCATCGGCCTATTTTTCCGCCCTGGAACACGGCCATCGCAGCCGCCCGGGATCGGGTCTGGTGCAACAGATTTGCGGCTATTTTGATCTGATGTGGGACGATGCCGAAGAGCTTCGGCGATTGGCCGAACTATCACACCCGCGAATCGTCGTGAATACCGCGGGCCTCACCCCTAAAGCAACCGAACTTGCCAATACTTTAGCGACACAAATTAAAAATATGGATGAAGATACAATTGAATGGATCTTGGCGGAAATTCGCGGCCGGCATGCCCCATTAAAGGGGCCAACACATTAGTCTGTTAAGTTATATTCAGAATTTGATTCAAGAAGTCCAAAGAACGATCTAATAAATCACGTATATTAGAGAATAAATTTCCGAACATCAGCATCGCGCGCCAGATCAGCGACATTGGTTTCGACGGTTTCGGCGGTGATCTCTATTGTCTCACCGGCGCGTTCCGACGCAGTGAAACTGATCTCTTCCATCAGTTTCTCCAACACCGTATGCAGCCGCCGTGCACCGATGTTCTCGACGCCCTGATTAATCTCCGCAGATAGATCCGCAATTGCCTCTATGGCCTCGTCGGCGAACGAGAGATCTAATTCCTCGACGCCCATCAACGCTTTGTATTGTTTGATTAAACTGGCTTCGGGCTCGGTGAGAATCCGAACGAAATCTTCCCGAGTCAAAGCCCGCAATTCAACCCGAATGGGCAGCCGGCCTTGCAGTTCGGGCAGCATGTCGGCTGGCTTAGCGACATGAAAGGCGCCCGACGCGATGAAAAGCACATGGTCAGTTTTGACCGATCCGTGTTTGGTTGAAACCGTGGTGCCCTCGATTAATGGCAAAAGATCGCGCTGCACGCCCTCGCGGCTCACGTCTGCGCCTTGGCGATCCGATCGCGCGGTAATTTTGTCAATCTCATCGAGGAACACAATGCCATTGTTTTCTACGGCTTCGATCGATTCTCTGACAATCTGGTCTTCATCAAGAATTTTGTCAGCCTCATCGTCAATCAACGCCCGGTGGGAATCAGCGACGGTCATTTTCTTTGCCTTGGTTTGCTGACCGAACGCTTTACCGAACATGTCGTTGAGGTTCAGCATGCCCATCTGAGCCCCCGGCATGCCGGGAATATCCATGGTCGGCATCCCCCCGGCACTTTCGGTCACCTGAATCTCAATTTCGCGATCATCCAGCTCACCGGCACGCAACATGCGGCGGAATTTATCGCGGGTTTCAGCGCCGGCGGACTCGCCTACCAGCGCGTCGATGACGCGTTCTTCGGCCTGCACCTCGGCTTTTGCCTGGACAAGTTTACGTTGGCGTTCGCGTGTCATATGGATGGCGGTGTCGACAAGATCGCGGATGATCTGTTCAACATCACGGCCGACGTAGCCGACCTCTGTAAACTTTGTTGCTTCAATCTTGATGAAAGGCGCTTGGGCCAATTTCGCCAGGCGCCGCGCAATTTCGGTTTTGCCGACCCCCGTCGGCCCGATCATCAAAATGTTTTTCGGTAACACTTCATCGCGCATCGTGTCGTCCAACTGCTGGCGGCGCCAGCGATTGCGCAGCGCGATGGCGACGGCCCGCTTCGCCGCTTGTTGGCCGACGATAAACCGGTCCAGTTCCGAGACAATCTCGCGCGGTGTAAAACTCGACTCGGTCATAAGGATTCCACCGTGACTTGGGTGTTGGTATAAACGCAAATATCAGCGGCAATGGCCATCGCCTTGCGGGCAATCGTTTCGGCATCCATGTCTTCGCGGTCAACCAGGGCGCGCGCCGCGGCCAGCGCGTAATTGCCGCCCGAGCCAATTCCGATCACCCCATCGTCGGGCTCCAACACATCACCGGTGCCGGTCAACACCAGTGAGACATCCTTGTCGGCGACCGCCATCATGGCTTCCAGGCGCCGCAAATACCGATCCGTTCGCCAGTCCTTGGCAAGCTCCACCGAGGCACGCGTCAATTGCCCGGGGTATTGCTCAAGCTTGCCCTCAAGGCGCTCAAACAACGTAAATGCGTCCGCTGTCGCTCCCGCGAAACCGGCAATGACGCTACCGTCCGACAGGCGTCGGACCTTTTTGGCGCTGCCTTTAATCACCGTATCGCCGAGGCTAACTTGGCCATCCCCGGCGATAACCACGCCATTGTTCTTGCGAACGGACACAATGGTTGTGCCATGCCAGCTTGGTGTATGCTCACTCATAATGCCGCCTTCTCATTAATAATCCGCCGAAAAAATCCGGTCGCCGGAACCAGTTTGGACCGTCCGACTATCCTTGAGGATGTCGGCTCAAGGGCCGCTCGAGTCAAGTCCCGAATGGTGCTGGTGCCCCCGCCTCGGTGATCCTCGGTCTGGACTGGCGGCTTCGGGCTGTTCCTGCTACAAGTTTCGCCGTCCAATCAGTGGAGGGATCAGCCATGCGGACCGCCAAGGTGGAACGCCGCACCAAAGAGACGGAAATTTCGGTTTCCCTGGACCTCGACGGGAGCGGTGTCTACGACGTCAACACCGGGATCGGGTTTCTCGATCACATGCTGGAACAGCTGTCGCGCCACAGCCTCATCGATTTGACGGTTGCCGCGGAGGGTGACCTGCACATTGATTTCCACCACACTACCGAAGACACCGGCATCGCCATCGGCGAGGCCGTCAGTCAGGCGCTGGGTGAGCGCCGGGGCATTACCCGGTTTGCCACCGCGACCATTCCCATGGACGAAACGTTGAGCCGGGTGACGCTGGATATCTCAAACCGGCCATACCTGATATGGAAAGTTGAATTCACCAAACCAAAGCTTGGCGATATGGACACCGAGCTTTTCAAGGAATGGTTTCAGGCCTTCGCGCAAGCCGCTGGAATTACACTGCATATTGAAAACCTTTATGGTGAGAACAACCATCATATTGTTGAATCCTGTTTCAAGGGCTTGGCCCGGTCGCTGCGTGACGCCATGACCATCGATCCGCGCAAGGCCGATGAAGTGCCGTCCACGAAGGGCGTCCTTGGGGGTTCACTCTAGTCAACCAGCGCGTCGGGCCTGATGGATCGCGTCGATCGCGAAGTAATTTAGCAGGCCGCGCCGGAGCAAACTCATGCGGATATATTCGGTCTACGTTCGCCGTCACGGCCTCGACCCGGAGCGTGACATTGCCATGGTCAAGGAAGGGTTTTCCTGGCCGGCGTTCGCGTTCGCCGCCCTCTGGGCATTATGGCATCGCCATTGGTTATGGGCGGCGGGCCTGTTTCTTATTCCTTTGGGGCTGGTCGCTTCGGCGGGCGCCATCGGCCTCAACCCGGCCGGTCAAGCGACATTGACCATCGGTTGGTCAGCGGCCATCGGGCTTTTCGCAAATGACCTCAGGCGATGGATTTTAGAGCGTGACGGGTTCGTTGAAGCTGGCGTTGCGGCGGGTAAGAACGATGACGGCGCGCTGTTGAATTTTCTCAGCGATGACCGCGGCCGCATCGAGGGCAGCTTACAATGAGCGTCTGTATTGTCGATTATGGTTCAGGCAACCTGCGCTCGGCGGCGAAAGCCTTTGAGCGCGCAATTGCGGAAAGTGGTAGCTCGGCCAACGTATCGGTGACCGCCGACGCCGAAGAGGTTGCGGGCGCTGATCGCGTGGTGTTGCCTGGCGTCGGTGCATTTGCGGATTGCCGGGCCGGTCTTGCCGCCGTCGACGGGATGACCGAAGCGGTCGCCGACGCGGTGATCAACAAAGGCCGGCCGTTTTTGGGCATATGTGTCGGCATGCAATTGATGGCCACGCGCGGCCTGGAACACGGCGAAACGCCAGGTTTTGGGTGGATCGAAGGTGAAGTTCGCGCCATCCAACCCTCAGATAAAACCATAAAAATTCCCCATATGGGATGGAATCAATTAACTTTTTCCAAACCAAGGCACCCCGTGTTAGCAGGCCTCGAAGATGGCGACCATGCCTATTTCGTGCACTCCTACGGGTTCGTGTCCGATGATTCGAACGATGTTTTGGCCCGGGTCGATTATGGCGGGGAAATCAATGCCGCAGTCGGTCGGAACAATATGATCGGCACTCAGTTCCACCCCGAAAAAAGCCAGGCTACCGGATTGAAACTCATCGCGAATTTCCTCAACTGGGCGCCTTAACTTGAGCCCCATGAATATGGAATCGGTAACGACATGATATTTTTCCCCGCCATTGATTTGAAGGACGGACAGTGTGTCAGGCTATTGCGCGGCGAGATGGATCAGGCCACCGTCTTCAATGACGACCCCGCCGCGCAGGCTACACACTTCCAGCAACAAGGCGGTGAATGGCTGCACCTCGTTGATTTAAATGGTGCTTTTGAAGGCCGCCCGGTGAACAGTGCGGCCGTCGAAAGCATTCTGGCGGCAATTGATATCCCGGTTGAACTCGGCGGCGGTATCCGTGATCTCGAAACCGTTGAATTCTGGCTCGACCGCGGTATCCGCCGGGTGATTTTGGGGACAGTGGCGGTCAAGAATCCGGATTTGGTGCGCGCGGCTTGTCGGGCGCATCCGGGCCGCGTGGCGCTTGGCATTGACGCAAAGGATGGCTTTGTCGCCGTCGAAGGCTGGGCCGAGACCTCGGAATTAACGGCCTTGGACCTGGCCCGAAAATTCGAGGACGCCGGTGCGGCGGCGCTCATTTACACCGACATATCGCGCGACGGCGCCATGCAAGGCCCGAATATCGAAGCCACCATTGCCATGGCTGATGCCGTCGATATTCCGGTGATCTTATCGGGCGGCGTGTCGTCAATGGCGGATCTCGATGCCGTCATGGCCCGCGCATCTGGCCGCTTGGAAGGCGTGATCAGTGGCCGCGCCGTCTATGACGGGCGTATTCATGTCAGCAAAGCCGTTGCTGTCCTTCGTGAGGCCGCGTGATGTTGAAGGCGCGCGTCATTCCCTGCCTGGATGTTAACAACGGTCGCGTTGTTAAGGGCGTCAACTTTGTCGACTTGGTGGATGCCGGTGATCCGGTGGAACAAGCCCGGGTCTATGATGCCGCCGGCGCCGATGAGTTGTGTTTTTTGGACATTACCGCCAGCCATGAAAACCGTGAGACCATCTACGATGTCGTCGGCCAGACTGCCGAACAATGTTTCATGCCGTTAACCGTTGGCGGCGGGGTACGTGCGACTGAGGATGTCCGTAAACTGCTGTTGGCCGGCGCCGACAAGGTATCGATCAATACCGCCGCAGTCTTCAATCCCGACTTCGTCCGCGAGGCGGCGGAGAAATTTGGCAGCCAGTGCATCGTCGTCGCCGTCGACGCCAAAGGTGTTAAAAGCGGCGGCTTTGAAATTTTTACCCATGGTGGTCGCAAGCCGACAGGCCTTGATGCGGTGGAATGGTGCCGGCGCATGGCCGAGTATGGGGCTGGTGAAATTTTGCTCACCTCCATGGACCGCGACGGCACCAAGCAGGGGTTCAACCTGCCGTTGACCCGCGCCGTCGCCGACGCGGTGCCGATCCCGGTGATTGCGTCGGGCGGTGTCGGCACCCTCGATCATTTGGTTGAAGGCGTGACCGAAGGTCATGCCTCGGCGGTTTTGGCCGCATCGATATTTCATTTCGGCACCTATACAATCGGCCAGGCGAAGGCTCATATGGCGGCCGGCGGCGTGCCGGTCCGCGACGCCCCCGAGCTTTAAGACCCGAGCTGTAAGACTAGATAAACGGAGATCAACGTGGGAAACGATAGCCACACCATTGACGCGCTTTATGATGTCATCGTCAGCCGTAAAGGTGCTGACCCGGAAACGTCCTACACGGCGAAGCTCTTTCATCAAGGCCGGCCCGAGATCGCCAAGAAGCTGGGCGAGGAAGCCGCCGAGTTGATGGTCGCGTCGCTGTCTCAGGGTCGGAGCGAGGTGATCTCGGAAAGCGCTGACGTGCTTTACCATCTGAGTGTGTTGTGGGCTGAACAAGGCGTCACGCCGGCAGACGTGTGGGCGGAGCTCAATCGCCGCGAGGGCACCTCGGGGATCGAAGAGAAAAACTCCCGGACAACCGATTAAGCGCAAAGACCAGGGACGCAACCATCATGGCCTATGACGAGAACAATATTTTCGCCAAAATTCTGCGCGGTGAGCTGCCCTGCGACAAGGTCTTTGAAGACGATTGGGCGCTGGCGTTTACTGATATTCAGCCCCAGGCACCGATCCATATTCTGGTCATCCCGAAGGGCGCCTATGTGTCGATGGATGATTTTTCCGTAAATGCCAGCGCCGATGAAATCGCCGGGTTCTTCCGGGCCGTCGGTACCGTGGCTCGCGACGCCGGCGCCACCCAAGACGGCTACCGGATGCTTGCCAATCATGGCCGTGACGCCCGCCAGGAAGTGCCGCATTTCCATGTTCATGTCTTCGGCGGCCGTGATCTCGGCGGTATGGTGAAGCGCGCCTGATCCGGCATCGGCGCGTCGATTCGCGGATTTTTGATCCGCTGCCCGCCGTTCGGTTTTCCGGGTGACCCGGCTAACGTCTTGCAATAACGTCACTTCCCTTTGAGCGCCGCCGGACATTTGGTGTTCGCCCTGGCGCACCTTATGATTCCTGATGGCGTTTTCCTTGTTGGACAATCAAAACAGACCAGCGGGGCCGCCGTCTGATGGCGTCGTGGCTGGCTGATTCGACGCCCGGCGCCGGTCCACCAACCATTGATTGGCTGGACCGGGCGTATCCGAAGCCGGACGAGGACAATCGCGACACCGCGCAGACATCGGCTGATGATCTGGCGCCGGGCAGCTGGCTGACCCGCGCGGCCCTGTCTGACGCCCTGAAGTCCGCCGGCGCCAGCACCCTGCCCGATCCGGCCAATCAGCCGCAATCGGAATGGTCGCCGGCGGTGGAAAAAACCGGCGACGTTATCCATGCTCTGTTGGGCATCGAAGATCCACTGGCCCTTGAGGCGCAGACGACGTTTGACGAGTCTGCCATTGAGGCCGATTTGCGCGATGCCATCGCCGGTTTGCCGAGCGTCAATCTGGCAGATGGTGAATTGGCGGCGCTTGATGCTTTTGATGCGGCGTTGGAACGCGGCGCCAATATGCACGAGGCGTTATCGGCAGCAATTTCAGCGGCGGAAGCCGCTGGCGGCCCCGATTGGGCGCAGCCGCGCATCGAGCCTCGGCCTTTTTCTGTCGCCACCGCCGGAGAGCCAGAACCGGCCTCGGTCCGAAATCTATCACTCTCTGGTCTCAGCAATGATCCGGTGCTTGTCGGCGGCGATGTGCGACCGGGCTTCGAAGTGTTGCTTCAGGACCGCACGGGGTCTTTGGGCGCGGCCGGCGACGATGGGTTTGGCCTGGGGTTCAGGTTCGATCAGCCGAGCTTTGATTTCGACCATCGCCTTGCCGGTGATGACGATACGCGCCGTGAGATCGTGACGCTCACTGTCGCCGCTGCGACCACCCGAACATTGGTGGGCACAACGGGCGCGGACTTCTTGGTCGGCTCCACCGGTATTGATGAGATCGCCGGGCGCAGCGGCGCTGACTATTTATACGGCGACACCCCCAACAATTACGATCAGGCAACGCACGACATCGGCAACCCGTTGACGGCGCCAACATTTTCCACGACTGGCGACGCAGATTTTATTTCCGGCGGCGCTGGCGCCGACAGCATCTGGGGCGGTGCCGGCAACGACCAGATCCATGGCGATATTCCGGACACCAATTCATCGCTTTATGCCGAGTTTGGTTTCGATCTGGGCACCGCCGGGTTTGGTGACGACGGCATCTGGGGGGGTGACGGCGACGACACGCTCGACGGCGGCGAGGGCAACGACACGCTCTTGGGCGAGGCCGGCAACGACACGCTCGACGGCGGTGCCGGAACGGACAGCTTGTACGGCAGCGCCGGTACGGACAACATTTTCGGTTATGCCGGCGATGATCTGTTGATCGGCGGCGAAGGCAACGATTCCCTGACCTCAGGCGCCGGCGCCGACGAGGTCCGCTTCGAAGGCGGCAGTGGTGCCGATGCCCTGGCCCATGCGCAATCGCTGGGCACAGATACGATCAACGATTACAGCGCCGCGGACGCCGACGTCTTCGGCCTGTCGGATACAGATTTCGGTTTCGGCGTCGGCGGCACCTTGACCTCGGCCAGATCGGGCTGGCCCACCGCTTGGTCGTGGCGCGCCGTATCCGCCGGATCGGGCGGTGGCGGCGGGCTGATGGTTTGCGCCCCTTTGAAGTGATTGACCAAGGCCAACAGGCTGGGCGCCGGCAAAACCTCACCACCGCCGGCCCAGGCGGCCTCGGTGCCCTGCGCTGCCGGGCAGAT
>JABJBP010000067.1 GCA_018665815.1 Rhodospirillaceae bacterium | reverse complement strand
GGGATTGATGGCAGAGCACGCCATGCTCACCCGAACTTCACCGGAGCCAGGCTCGACCGCGTCCATCTCGCCCAATGTCAGAACATCAGCCGCCTTGCCAGCGGTCTCATACCAATACGCACGCATGCGTTTCTCCCTAAGGTGTCAGGCTCCAAATTGCCAACGGCATTGTGAACAGCGCCGCTAAGGTCGACAAGGCGACGATCGCCGACATCATCTCGCCATCGCCGCCCATTTGGCGGGACATGACGTAACTGGATGTGGAAACTGGAAGCGCAGCGAATAGCACGGCGACGGATAGGGCGATGCCGCTGACCCCGAATAGACCGCAGACGATAACCGCCAGGAACGGCATGATGGCCAGTTTAATCGCGACTGCTGCCGCGACCGGGCCGCCGGATATGCGCAACGCCTTCAGATTCAGCCCGGCGCCAACCGCCAACAAACCCAGTGGTAGCGCGGCACGACCCAGAATATCCAGGCTTTCACCGACCAAGGCGGGCAGGCCGGCGCCGCTCAAATTCAGCAGCGCGCCGATCAGACACGCGACGACGATGGGGTTGCGGCTCGTCGCCTTGACGATGGCGCGGCCGCTGCGGTCTGTTTGTTCATCACCTGTCCAACGCAGGTGTGCGAACACGGCGATGGCGTTGACCAAAGGAATAACGGCCAGGACCGCGACGGCCGTGAGCGTTAATCCGGCCTCTCCATACAGCGCCAACCCGGCTGCCAACCCGACATAGGTGTTGCAGCGGATCATGCCCTGCAGCATGGCCGTAAATGCCGGGCCTTCCATGGACAGCCTCGGGCGCAATGCCATGACGAACAAGGCAACACCGGCGCTCAATGTGAACAGCACACCGAACAACGGCGCCGCATCGGCCCCGGAAATCTCGGCGCCGCCGATCTTCACGATTAACAAGGACGGAAATAGGATGTAGAACGTCAGCCGTTCCGCAGTTTCCCAAAAGCCGTCATCAAACAGGCCGCGTTGTTTGATCAGCCAACCCAACACGATGATCAGGAATACCGGAATGAGGGCGGCGAAGATCGTCGTCATTCGGCCATTTCCTGGCTCGATCTAGTGGTCATCACATCGCATCCAGCGCGCCCTGTAGAATATAGGCGGCGGCCATTTTATCGATGACTTGGCCACGGCGCTTGCGCGTCATGTCAGCTTCATTGATCAGGAATTTCTCTACCGCTGATGTGCTCAGGCGTTCATCCCACAACGCAATAGGGAGCCCGATGCCGGCCTCGATTTCCAGGTTTTCGGCGAACTGCCGGGTTGATTGGCAGCGCGGGCCTTCAGTGCCGTCCATGCTGACGGGCAGACCCAGGACAATGCCACCGGCGCGGCGCTCTGCAATGAGCGTGACCAAGCGTTTGGCATCGTCGCGGAACTTGGTCCGTTGGATGGTTTCCAAGGGGCTGGCGATGATGCCAGCCGGGTCGGCGACGGCCACGCCGACGGTTTTCGAGCCGAGATCAAGGCCCAACAAGCATTCGCCGGACTCGAGCCCGGCTTTCAATTGCGTGAGTGTGACGAGCGCCATGACGCCTGTTTAACGCCCCTTGCAGATGAATAAAAGAGTTTGGAGGCCGGGCCATCTCTCCGGTATTATGTATAAGCCTCTGATTTTCCTTGAACTTGTTTGGAAAGGTGTCATGCGGGTGTGTGTTCTGCGGACAATAATCGGTCTGGGCCTGCTGGCTGCTATAGTAGCGGCGCAGCCGGGTTATGCTCAAAAAGCGGCGAAAAAGGCGCCCGTCGATGGGGTTCCATTTCTGGAGACCACGGTGAAACCCTTGAATGGCACCTATTTGGTGATGAAGCCTGCAAATGTCCGCGCCAGGCCATTGACCAAAGGCAAGCGCATTGGCCGATTGGACGCCGGCGACCAAGTTCGTGTCATTGGCCGCGCCAAAGGCCCGTGGCTGGCGGTTCAGGGCGACGACGGCAAGGATCTGGGGTTTGTTTATGAATTGACCTTGATGCCGGTTGTCGATGGCGCCTTGGACGAAGATGTCAGTGGTGAACTTCGCAATGCCGGGTGGGTCTGTCAGTATAAAATTCATTTTGATTCGAAAAGTCCAGCCCAGGGCCAGCCCTTTGAGTTCGCCGATTACGAGGTGCGCTGGCAATGCGCGGCGGGAGTCGACAAAGGAACATTCACCACACCCATGTTTCTGACCGAGGGCCCCTATCAAGGTACGCGAAAACCAACGCATCAGATTACCGTGGATATTCTTGAATTGAATGCCGGGGTCGAGGAGGTGTTCTCAACCCACGTGCTCTGG
The DNA here is from genome assembly GCA_018665815.1 of Rhodospirillaceae bacterium. Classification (GTDB taxonomy): domain Bacteria; phylum Pseudomonadota; class Alphaproteobacteria; order Rhodospirillales; family Casp-alpha2; genus UBA3470. The sequence goes on along the minus strand of JABJBP010000067.1, from coordinate 4,608 downwards.
GACCGCGAAACAAATCGGGTGACGTTCGATTCGGTCAGCGTCAAACGATTCGGCCGGGCACCGGCGACGGCATCGATGCCCGCCACAGACGTGCCCTCGGCGCTACAAGCAACATTGATGATCGTCCATGGAGCGTGGAACACCGGCGTTTGGCGCGAACTCATGAGCCGTGGTGCGAATTCATCCACCGAATAAGGCGGCAACCACCCCGCGCCCTTCAAACGATCTGTCCATTCATCCTGTCCAATTATCCGTTGGCCGTTTATCTTTCGCGCTCGACAATACCGGGAGAAAACCGATGAGCATCTATGTTGCAGATAGCGAACTGTTCCGTGATCAATTCAGTACGCCGGAAATGCGGATCATTTTTGACGACCGCATGACCGTCCAAAAATGGCTCGACGTTGAGGTCGCGCTAGCCCGCGCCGAAGCCGAGTTGGGCATGATCCCCGCCGCCGCTGCCGAAGAGATTGCCGGTGTCGGCGATGCGGTCGATTATGATTTGGCAGCCATGAAAGCGGAGATGGACCGCACGTCGCATCCGATCGTGCCATTGGTTCGGGCCATGGAGGAAAAATGCAAAGGCGACGCCGGTGGTTATATCCATTGGGGCGCAACCACCCAGGACATCATGGACACTGGGCAAATATTGCAAATCAAGGATGCTTGGAAAGTGATCGCGGATGATTTGGAGTTGCTGGAAACCAAGCTTGCCGAACTGGCCCGCGAACATCGCGCCACCCCTATGGCCGGGCGCACACACGGACAGCAAGCCCAACCAGTGACCTTCGGCTATAAGGTGGCCGTCTGGCTGGATGAGGTGCGCCGCCATCAGGTGCGTATGGGCGAGGCCGCCGGGCGATCCTTCATGGGGCAATTTTCGGGTGCCGTCGGCACGATGGCGGCGATCGGCGAAGACGGTCTCGCCGTTCAGGAACTGATGATGGCAAAGCTGGACCTCAAGGTGCCGAATATTTCCTGGCACGTCGCCCGCGACACCATGGCCGAGATTGCCTTCGTGATGGCAAGTGTTGCCGGTACCATGGGCAAGATTGCTCACGAAATTTTCCTCATGTCGAAGACCGAACTGGCCGAAGTTGAAGAGCCGTTTCCGCCCGGCAAGGTCGGCTCATCGACCATGCCTCACAAACGTAATCCGGCGATTTGTGAAAGCGTCGTCGCCCTGGCCAAGGCCGCGAAATACTGCGTCACACCGGCGTTGGAAAACCTGATAGCTGAAAACGAACGCGACAAGATCGGCCTGCAGGCGGAACGTGAATACGTTGCCCGCTTGCATGGCCATACTCACGCGGCGGTGAAAAAGATGGTCGTGTTGACAGCCGGCCTGAACGTCAAGGCGGACAATATGCGACGCAATCTCGATATCACCGGCGGATTGATGCTATCGGAAGCCGTGATGATGGCCTTGGCCCCGGTGCTGGGGCGCCAAGAGGCGCATGAAATTATTTACGAAGCGGCACAAAAGGCGGCGGTTGAGGGACGGACCATGAAAGAGGCGCTTGGCGACGTGCCGGCGGTGATGGAGAAATTCAGCGACACCGAAATTGATGCCATTCTGGACCCCGCCGCCTACACCGGCCTTTCCGCCGCTTTCGTCGATCGGGTGCTGTCGGCGGGCGAATAGTTTTAGTCGGATTATTGGACACGTATCGCCGGGCAATTTGAAATGCTCCTCGGATGACGATTGATCCCATGGTGATCCCATGGCTGCCGATAAATTCCACCGGGGCCACACCACACAGGGCGATATGGCAAACTTCCTCAAAAGTACGCTAACTTGAGCGGATCATGAGTAAAGCCTTTACCAAGGAAACCGAACCCGAAGAGATTGAGCCCGACGATGGTCCGTCGCTGCCGAAGGGCGCGAAGAACTATATTACGCTAGCGGGCCTGGCGCGGCTACAGGCAGAACTCAAGACATTGCGGACGGTTGAGCGACCGAAAGTTGTTGATGTCGTCTCTTGGGCGGCCGGGAATGGCGACCGCTCAGAGAACGGCGACTACATATACGGCAAGAAGCGGCTCCGCGAGATTGACCGGCGCATGCGGTTCTTGATGAAACGTCTGGAGATCGCTGAGCCAGTAGACCCGGATTTGCAGACGAATCGCGATCAAATTTTCTTCGGCGCTACTGTCACGTTTTGTAATGACGACGACGTCGAGCGCACGGTTCGCATCGTTGGTGTCGACGAAGCCCGCATCGACGATGGTGAAATTAGCTGGGTTTCCCCTGTTGCCCGCGCTCTGATGAAGGCGCGTATTGGTGATGTTGTCAAAGTCCAGACGCCGAAAGGCATTGATGAGATCGAAGTGTTGGAAATTAGCTATATCGCATAGCTATCCGCATGGTCCCTAAATTGCGTGTTCAGCAATCCAATCGCGCCGCACTTGATTGACCTCGGCGCTGTGGTGGCGGGCTGATTTGTTCATTGGCGCGAGCGGTTCGTCGTAGAAGAAATCGGGGAGCTTGTCGTCTTCTTCCGTAAAGCCCGCGGCGGTATTAAATTGACTTTCGAGAACCAGTGTTTCGGTGCCCAGACGAACATAGAAATCGTCATCTAATTCCGTGCCTAGTGCATCATTTAGGGCCGTGATGATGAGATCCAAGTTGATGTTGGTCACAGAGCGCCCAAAGACGCAGAGACCGAGCGAATCGGCCGCTGCGCAAAGCGCTTGAACCTCCATGCTGGACTTTGTTAGCTCCTCGGTGGATTTGCCCTTGGTCTCGACGTTGAAAAGATTACCGGTTGTGTGATCGGCGCCTTGCGCGGTCAGCATCATGGAAATTCCGGTGACTTCAATGACCCGGGGGTCATAGGCGCTGATGGCCTGTTTCTTGATCACTGGTACTCGTTTCAGGCCGTAATGGTCGCCAATATAGGCTGTGCCGTGGGCCAACAGTTGTCCGCGTTCGTTACCTTGGCGGATATCGGCCAGCACACCTTCCATGAATTTGAGATCGCCAAACTCGGCTTCACCGGCTTCCATTAACAATGCAATCATCGCGCCTGTTTCGATGGTGTCGATGCCCAGGTCATTGGCGATCCAATTCAGCGCCGCGACCTCGTCGGGTTCGGTGAGGCCGCAATTCGTGCCCAGAAGGCCGATGGTTTCGTATTCCAACGGCGATACGACCTCGTTGCCGTCTTCATCCGCATAAACGTTGGAGCATTGGATCATGCAGCCCGGCATGCAGGCATGCTTGGTCTCGCCGCCACGCTCGGTGTTTTGTTCGCGGATGAAATCGCCGCCCATTTTTAGCGTGTCCTGGGTCGGATCGACGACCTGGCCACCGGAGAAATTACGCACCGGGATGCCGCCCATGTGATTGATTAGATCGGCAACTTGCGCCGTGCCGTTGCGACCCAATGATTGAATAGCCAGATCGTCGCCCAGCTTGGCAGTGTAGCCCTTGATTGAGCCCATCAATTTCTTGCGGTCGTGGAAAGGCGGCATCTTGTGCTTGTCGACGATGATGGCTTTGACTTTTTTAGAGGCCATCACGGCACCGACACCGCCGCGCGCGGCGAGACGCACGGGTCGGTTCTCCTGATCGGAAAAGGCAATGCCGGCAATAAGGCCGCCGTATTCGGCGACGGGACCAATCATGCCGATGGAAACCTTGTCGCCATATTTTTCGTGAAGCTTCGCAGCGGATTCAAACAAGCCCATGCCCATGACGTCATCAGCGGGCTCAAACGAAATTTCGCCGTCTTTGGGAATGCGGATAATTACCCAGTCATCACCAGCGCCGTTCAAGGTCAGTCCGGCAATTTCCAACTGCCCCATGGCAAAGGCAAAGGTGCCACCGGCATTCGATTCCTTGACCCCGCCGGTGAGTGGGCTTTTGCAGCCGATGCTGATGCGGTTGGCATTGGAAAAGTTGGTGCCTGCAAAGGGGCCGGCGGAGAAGATCAGCGGGTTTTCGGGGGATAACGGGTCTTTGTCCACCATACCGCTATCAACCAGCGTTTTGACAATGTGATATCGGCCTGCTCGGGCCAGCGCCTCGCCTTCCAATTTTTCGGTCTCGATGGTTTGGGTGTTCAAATCAATGTTGAGATACTTCCGCATGATACCATCCTGTTCGTCTCGGCCGGGTGCTGATTGACGCAGCCCGATCTGTGTCGTGGTCGAGGGGCAAGTTGTTTCGAAATGTGTGGTTTTATGTGTGGAAATTCAAGAGTCCTGTTGATCATGGGGCTATTTCAAGGCCTTTGGCCCGGTAGGCGAAAACCGCTCGGGATTGCAAGATTGACCAAACTGTCCGCAACCTTGCTCCTACCGCACCCCAATGTTAGGTTCCGCGCCGCCGTGATTTCCTATTTGAACGGGGCATTTTCCCATGTCGCTTGACCGTGAAGACGTCCGCAAAATCGCTTTTTTGGCGCGGATCAAAATAGACGAAGCTGAGCTCGAGCCGCTGGCTGGTGAGCTGAACGGTATTATCGGCTGGGTCGAGCAATTGTCCGAGGTCGATACCGAAGGCGTGAAGCCGATGACATCGGTTGCAGAAATGATCGCCCCGCAACGCGTCGACGAAATCACTGACGGCAATGTGGCGGAGAAGGTGTTGTCTAACGCGCC
>JABJBP010000009.1 GCA_018665815.1 Rhodospirillaceae bacterium | reverse complement strand
GGCAGTCGTCGTTGCCACGGCTGGGTCAATGCGCAATGTTTTCAGCGCCGACATGACCATCGTTGAGCAGTTCTTGGCCCAAGTTGGCGGTCGTTGCAGCCGGAGCTTCGAGACGATGACATACTTTTTCAAATATTCCCGTGATGCCTGTCCGGAGTTATTCGCGCGCGCCTTGCATGCGCCATCGACCTTCGCCTTGGTGCCGATCTTCGGATTGACCTTAAGTTGGCCGGAGACATTCTGAACGATTGACCGGCACCCGTGTGGACTGTTCAGCAAGACCTGGTAAAGACCGTTGGCCATGGCCAGGGTGGGTTTTCCTTTTGCCGCGGTGCATAGTCCTGTCGCGTTCTTTGGGTCCGCGATCGCCGGTGCGACCTTGAGGGCTTTCAGCGACGCGAATACCATTTTCGGACATTCCCTGGCCCAGGGCGGGGACGGTTTCGTGTGTACCTTGGCTAACGCGACGTAGCTATTGAGATATCCCCGTGTTGCGTCCCAAGTCACGTCCCGGGAGATTTTGCACGCGCCGGCCAATTTTCCCTTTGCGAAGGTGGGGTTGATCTTGAGGTGGTTCGATACGGCGGCCAATACCTTGATGCAGGCGGGCGACTGGGCGGCAGCCGGTTCCGTGACGGCGAATTGTGAAACGGTAACGGTAACGGCAGCGGCTAAGGCCAAGGTCGATCAACGCATGAGATTCTCCTCTGATTCGGTAAACCATCAACTAATACAACTGGCACCTTTCGGATATTCTATCCGATTCCGGTTCTCCTGAGGAGCCCACCATTGGCGCAAGAACGTTCGGCGTCAACGCAAGTTTATGGATACGGCGAATAAGCGCACGGACGACATCTTGGGCGAAGGTCCCAGCTGTGCGAAAATTGCCGGCATGACGAAAAACAAGGAAGATCTGCCAGCCCCGTCGGTCCGTCGGGGTCCTAGAAAAGTGACGGAGAAGCGCCTGCACAATGTCGCGCTGCATTATCTAGCACGCTATTCGGCGTCGACGGAAAGCCTGCGCCGGGTTCTGATGCGGCGTGTACAAGGTTCCGTCAGGGCGCATGGGACGGACCCGGAAGAAGGCGCTGGGTGGGTTGAGGAACTGATCGTTCGACTGCAGGGGCAGGGCTATGTGGATGATCGCAATTACGCTGAAATTCGCGCCCGTTCATTGTTGGCACGGGGCACATCATTACGCGGCATCCGCGCCAAGCTTCGTGAAAAAGGCGTCGGCGGCGATGACATTGATTGGGCTTTGGCTGCCGCCACCGAAGAGTTTCCATCGCCGGACATGGCAGCGGCCGCAGCGCTTGCCCGGCGCCGGCGGTTGGGGCCCTACCGCACTGCCGACAGCCGTGAAGAACGCCGCAAAAAGGATTTGGCGTCGCTGGCGCGGGCCGGGTTTTCCTATGACATCGCGTGCCGCGTGATCGATGCGGAAAGCATTGATGCCCTGGAAGATATGGCGGCTGCCAGAGCCGATGACGGCGCTATGATCCGTATACGTGAGGACATTTGATTTCGCCCAACCGCCCGAGGCCGCGACGTTTGTGCGTATCCACCGCTTCAACGACTCGTCCATTGATATCATGGTGTATTGCTTTACCAACACTACAAACTGGGGCGAATGGCTTGAAATCAAGGAACGATTGGCCTATCGAATCATGGAAATTGCCAAGGAGGCGGGCAGCGATTTTGCCTTCCCAAGCCAGTCTGTGTATGCCGAAGCTTGGCCCGCCGACAGCCCCGAAGTGTTCACGCCGCCGCAACAAGAGCCGTCTGAAGAAACTCAAGACTGAAGGAATACAGCCGATGCCCGTGACCATCTACCACAACCCGAAATGTTCGAAACCGCGCCAAACTCTGGCTTTGATGCAGGAAAAAGGTGTCGAGCCGGAGATTGTGGAATATCTCCAAACCCCACCGAGCGCGGCCGAATTGAAGGAAATTCTTGGCATGCTGGGCCTGGGGCCGAGAGATATTTTGCGGGCTAAGGAAGCTAAGGAAGAAGGCATTGATGCTGATCTTGATGGCGATCAGTTGATCGCCGCAATTGTTGCCCATCCACGTGCTCTGGAAAGGCCGATCGTCGTCACCGATAGCAGGGCTGCCGTCGGCCGGCCGCCGGAAAATGTCCTGGAGATTATTTGAGTGGCGCCATGAGAAGCCCGTTCCAATAAATTCAAAGGCAAGCGATTGAACTTACCGACTTTTTGCCCTTGCCGTGGGCGCCGGGAGGATTCACATTGCCGCTGGTTATGCGTATGATATTGTAACAACGTGCTCAGATATTTCGATCTGAGGTCGATCTATATCGTGACTTAGACGTGGAGGCGGTGGGGGCCAATGGCTGCCAAGGCGGCGGGCAAGGCGAAGGCGGATAGCGACGCGACGGGCGCGGCGAAGAAACCTGCGCGCCAAAAGGCCGCTGCGAAGAAGGCCACCGCAAAGAAGGCGCCCGCGAAAAAAGCGACGGCGAAAAAAACCACGAGTAAAAAAACCAGCGAGACGTACCGCCAGCGCAAAACTGAGTGCGAAACCAGCAAAGGCGCCAGCGCCGCAACCCGAACCGCAAGCACCCGTTGGACCATCGGCGGAACAAATCGCCGCTTGGCGGGCCCTGTCGACGGAAGCCCGCGGCGCGCTTCGTGAACGCGAAGCCGCCCGTGTGTTTGCGGAGGCCGCGGAAACACATCAACAGGGTGATTTGGTTGAAGGCCATTAAGGGCTATAACAAATCGCCTTTGCTGAACCCCAATATTCCCGACGTCTACAATAATCTTGGTGTTGCGCTGCGTGCCACCGGCAAGCTCGAAGCCGCCGTTGCGTGCTATCGCCGGTCTTTGAGCATGCGGCCTGGCAGTGCGTCGGTGTTTTCCAACATGGGCAATGCACTGCGCGAAATGGGCCGCTTGCAGACGTCGGTCGTGTGCCACCAACAAGCCATCAAGCTGACCCCGAATAATCCCGAGCCGTTTTATAATCTGGGTTTGGCCTTGCGCGATTTGGGCGAAGTGGACAAAGCGCTGGCGTGTTTTGATAAAACCCTGGCGGTTAAGGATGATCACGTTGACTGCCGTTGGGACCGGGCTCTGACATTGCTGACCAAGGGCGATTACAAGCGCGGCTTCGAAGAATACGAGTGGCGTTGGAAATTGCAGCGCAGTCCACCGCGCGGATTTTCGCAACCGCAGTGGGACGGCGGTGAGATTCCCGGCAAGACGCTGCTGGTGCATCAAGAGCAGGGCTTTGGTGATCTCATTCATTTTGCCCGCTATTTGCCACTGTTGAAGGCAAGGTCGAAGGCCGCGACGTTGATTGTCGAGGTGCATCCGGAACTGGCGCGGCTGTTCTCAACCATCGACGGTGTCGATAAGGTTGTCGATAAGGGCGCCGCCTTGCCGAAGTTCGATGCGTTCGTGCCAATTATGTCGCTGGCCCGGATATTCGATACCGAGGTGGCGACCATCGAATCCGAGGGCCCTTATTTGGCGGCGCCGGAAATGGAAACATTGAAACTGCCAGCGTCGTTGGAAAATCAACGTAAGATCGGCATCGCCTAGGCCGGCCGGCCGACCCATCAAAACGATGCCAACCGGTCTTGTGAATTCAGCAATTTTGTCGAATTGCTAGGTGTGCCGGGTGTCTCTATCTACAGCCTGCAAAAAGGACCGCGAGAATCCGATATCGTGGAACACGGCTGCGAGGCTCTGGTGATGAATTTGGGGCCCAGGCTTGGTGACTTCGCCGATACTGCGGCGGTGCTTGAACAATTGGACTTGGTCATCACCGTTGATACGGCGGTGGCGCATCTAGCCGGCGCACTCGGCCGCAAGGTTTGGGTCGTCATGCCATTTGCCGCAGATTGGCGCTGGCTGTTGGACCGAGAAACCTCGCCCTGGTATCCGTCGATGCGATTGTTCCGCCAGCCGCGTCCCGGCGCCTGGGAACCGGTTTTCAGTGATGTGCGCAAGGCACTCAGGGAAGAGTTGAATCTAAAATCCGCCCGTCCTGTGGTAATTTAGTTATTCTTATGCGATATCAATAACTTAACGTAAATTTTTTGAATCCCGCCGGTTCTAATAAAAATTTCAAAATTTGATCTGTTAAACCGATAATAACCTTTGTCGGTCATGCTTAGCGTGTAACGGTCCGCCATTTGAAGCACCAGAAGGTGTGATTGGCCGGGCCAGCGTAATGAATTTGACGTGACAGGATCGGGATTTTCGCGTGGCCAAGCAAACCAAGACGTTTGATGATGGCACGTTCATCTACAACCAGGGCGACCCCAGCGATTGCGCTTATGAAGTGCTTAGCGGGAATGTTGAACTGTTGCGTGATGACGGCGATGGACTGGCGCGCTCCGGTGTTGCCCAGCCCGGTCAGATTTTTGGTGAGATGGGACTCGTCGGTGGCGGTCCGCGCGACAACGCGGCGCGTGCCGCCGGGCCGGTCAAAGTACGGATCATCCAGAGTGATGGCGCCGGAGACGCGGCGGCGAAAAAGCCTCGGAAAAGTATGCTGGGACGGTTGATAGAACAACTTGGCGCGGCTGTGCCCGCGGTCCCCGAGCTGCCATCTGAAACCACGCCTGATATGGCGGCGCCGGATGACGGCGTGCCTTCTACGGAACTTGGATTTTTCCAACGCGTCATTGATCATGTGCAACCGCTTGAAGGCCGTATAGAGGCGCGCGTCGCCCTTCTGTCGGGAGACGCGGACGGAGCGATTACCAAACAGGTGGTCGCGGCTTTTGACCGTTTCCGCGACATTCATGCCCGACTTGACGGTAAGCCGCTGGAAGTCAATTTTGAAAAGAACCTGACGACAGAGCTTGGCCGCGCCGCGAAGATCGCGCGCCGTCGGCTTCGTGGACGCCAAGCGGATGTATTGATTTGGGGCTACGTTTCGGCACCGGGGCATACAGTGCATCTGCATTTCATCCCGTTGGCGACCTGGGACGAACGCGTGCCGGGGGGCTTTGATCTGACAACGGACCTGCCGTTGCCGGTAACATTCGACCAACCTCATGCTGAATTTCTCCGCGCCGCGACCTTGGCAGCGACGGTACCGACCAATCGCCTGAAAGCCCGCATGCGCCAGGACATGTTGATAGAAGCGGCAGCGCAGATTGCGACGGTTGAGACGCTGCCCGCTGATTTGACGGCCCGCGAGAAGGCCGCGTATCAATTGTGCCATGGCAACATTCACGCGGCCACCTGGGCGGCGGCGCGCAACACCGATGCGCTGGAACGGGCGATCACCGCCTATAGGGCAGTTACCGAGACCGTGAAAATGGAAGGGTCGCCTCTGGATTGGGCGATGGCCCACAAGCATCTGTCGAACCTTATGTACTTGCGCACAGAAGGCGACCCGACGGCACCTGGATTTGACGAATCCGCGGCTTCGGCGTTATCCGCGCTGGAAGTTTTCAGCCGTGAGGAAACACCGTTCGAGTGGGCTGCGTTGCAGCACCGATTGGGCGTGATCCATTACAAGTTGGGCTTTGAGAACGGACACACGGGCGTTCTGCGCCAGGCACTGAGGTGCCATCAAAACGCGCTTCGGGTCTATCAAAAGCACAAGACGCCGGACCGTTGGGCCGAAGTGATGTCGAATTTCGCCCGTGCCGCGCAAGTCTTCGGCGAGCACGTCAAAAGCCTTGAGGCCATGGCTACCGCAGCCAATGCCTATCATGCCGTGGCCCAAGTGAGGGACAAGGTGAATAAGCCTTTGGCCTGGGCGGCGACGCAGAACAATCTGGGCAGCGCGTTGTTCCTGCTGGGTCGGAAGGCCAACAACCCAGATCGCATCCAATCCGCCATTGAAGCCTTCGAAGGCGCGCTTGAAGTTTACGAATCGCGGGAGAAACATCGCTTGGCAGCGGTAACGGCAAAAAATCTGGACCGCGCGCGCCGGCTATTGGAACACGTCGCGCCTGACGATTATATGCCCCGTGATTTGATCGATATTGACGGGCCGTTTTCTGAGCAACCCGAGCGCAAATTAGTCGATTTTTCCGATATTGGTGCCGACAGAACTGGAAATTCGTCGTTCCATTGACGCATCCACTGAAGCGCGAAATACTTCAAGCGAGTGAATTGAAGTCATCAAGCAAAGTCGCGATGCGTCCGGCGTCGGTCTGGTCCATAATCAAGTTGGCGCGTGTCACGGCGGCCAGGGCATCCATTTCCCGAATACGCTGTTTGACCCGAGGAATAGCCGCCGGTGACATGGAAAGCTCGCGCAACCCAAGGCCCAGCAAAAGTGCCGTGTAACGCGGATCGCCCGCCATCTCGCCACAAATGCTGATAGGTATGCGGCCGCGAAGCGCCGCGCTCGTGGCGAATTGGATGAGTCGCAGGACAGCTGGATGCAACGGATCAAACAAATGGGCCACGTGTTCGTTGGCACGGTCCACGGCCAGCGTGTACATGGTCAAATCATTCGACCCAATGGCAAAAAAATCACTGGCTTGGGCCAAGGCATCAGCGGCAAGGGCCGCACCAGGAACTTCAATCATGACGCCGAGCGGCGGTAGCGGGTCGGGCACCGCAATCTTCCGGCGCTTCAATTGAGTGGCAGCTTTTTTCAACAGTTCGCGCGCTCGATAAACCTCGGACACATTGGAGACCATCGGCAGCAGAATACGGATGGGGCCGTCGGCAGCGACGCGAAGCATGGCGCGAAACTGTGTCACCAAAACGTCCGTTTCAATCAGTGCCAGCCGTATTCCCCGAAGCCCCAGTGCAGATGCGGCCGTGTCGCCGAACCCAGCAGTTAATAATTCAGACGGTTTGTCAGCGCCGATATCGAGACTGCGGATCGTCACGCGTTGACCATTCATTGCCTTTACGATGTCGCGAAAGACGGTGTACTGCTCGTCCTCCGTGGGCAAAACATCGCGGTTCATAAACAGAAATTCACTGCGCAGCAGGCCAATGCCCTCGGCCCCGGCTTGGGCAACCATGGGCATTTCCATAGGCAAATCGACGTTGGCATGTAGCACGAAATTGGTGCCGTCGCGGCTGCGGGCTGAAAGGCCGCGCAGCCGGTTAAGTTGCCGCGTTTCGCGCTTGAAGGCATCACGGCGACGTTGAAATTTCGCCAACGTCTCAGGGCTTGGGTTGACGACGACACGCCCCGCCTTGCCATCGACGATAATTGTGTCGCCCGGTGTGAGGTTTTCCAACAGATCAGGCGCACCCAGCACGGTCGGCAGGGCCAAGGCGCGGGCCATGATCGCCGTATGACCTTCGACGCCGCCCAAAACAGATGCTGCGCCGGCGATCTGGCTGGGGTCGATTTGCGCCATGTCGGCGGGCGTCAGTTGATCGGTCATAATGATGCTGCCCGCCGGCGCCGTCGAAAACGCGCGCAGCGGTTTTCGCGTCAGGTTGCGGATGACCCGATTGCCAACTTCGCGGATATCTTCCAGGCGTGCCGAAATATAGGCATCGTCCATGGCCTGAAATGTCGCGGTAATCTGAAGAATTTCGCGCTGCACCGCCGCCTCGGCGTTAATCCGCTCGTCTTTAATGCGCGCGTCGGCGCCGCGCACGAGCCGCGAGTTGTTCAGCATCTGTTGATAGGCCTCCAGCAGGAAGCCAAGTTCTTCGGATGATGCACCGGACATTGTTTTTGCCCGGCTCTGGAGGCGACGCACTTGGCGCTGTGCCAAAATAACGGCCTTCCGCAGGCGTGCGCGTTCAAGTTTTACGTCGGCTTTGCGAATTGACCGTTCAGGAATTTCCAAGCCGCCGGTTTCACGCACATAGGCGGTGCCGATGGCGATCCCCAGGGCAACGCCCAGTCCTTGATATCGTTGCTCTTCGCTCATCAATGCGCGCCGTTCAATCCTCTTGGAACCGGTCTTCGATCAATGCACAGATGGCGTCCAATGCGGCTTTTGCGTCGCCGCCTGTCGCCGAAAGTTGAATTTCCGTGCCCGGCCCCGCCGCCAGCATCATCAAGCCCATGATCGACGAGCCCGAAACGCTTTGGCCGCCCCGCGTCACGGTTATCTCAGATTCGAACCCACCCGCCAATTGCACAAACTTCGCCGCCGCACGGGCGTGCAGGCCACGTTGGTTGCATATGGTCGAGGCGCGAGAAACAGTGCCCACTATTCGTCCTGAGCCAGCAATTGCGAAGCAATATTTATGTACTTGCGGCCCGCTTCCTGCGCGCTGAGGACAGCATCTGCCAGCGTCTCGGTTTCACGGACCGAAGCCAGTCTAATCAACATCGGCAGGTTAACGCCGGCAATGACCTCAACATTGGCCTTGTCCATGACCGATATAGCAAGGTTCGACGGCGTGCCACCGAACATGTCCGTGAGTAAAACAACGCCATCGCCATCATCGACCTCATTGGCCGAGGAAAGTATTTCACCACGTCGTTGTTCCATATCATCATCGGGACCGATACAGACGGCACTGACATGAGATTGCGGTCCGACCACGTGCTCAAGCGCACCGATCAGTTCGTCGGCTAACCTGCCGTGGGTGACGAGTACCATGCCGATCATGTCTTTCCCCATGCCTGCGTGCGCAATGAAAGATGATTTAGAACTTATTTCACCGCTTTTTCCAAGTCCCGGTGACGAACCAGATAGCGCTGGCCTTCATTGTCTATCCAAGCGGCCAGTTGTTCCGCCACAAAGACCGAGCGATGCCGGCCACCGGTGCAGCCGATGGCGATGGTCAAATAACTTTTGCCCTCGGCCGCATAGCGCGGCAAAAGGGGCTGCAATAATCTTTTTAATCCATCCATGAACGGCGCGAAGCCATCGTCGTCGGCGACGTAATCTCCGACGGCTTGATCGCATCCACTTTGCGGCCTGAGGCCTTCAATATAATGTGGATTGCGCAGGAACCGGACGTCGAACACCAAATCAGCGCCGCGCGGCAACCCGTTCTTGAAACCGAACGAAGTCAGGAAAACCGTCATGCCGGCGTCCGGACCCGTGGTGAAATGAGCCTCCAGCAACGGTTTCATGTCTCCCGATGTCATGTCGGACGTATCAATGACAATCTCGGCGCTATCTTTGAGCGGCGCAATCAAGGCGCGCTCTTCGCGAATGCCGTCGCTCAACGGCCGGTCGGCGGCCAGGGGATGGCGACGACGTGTTTCCTCAAAACGTCGAACCAAAATATCATCGGTGCTGTCGACAAACAGCAACCGGACGTCCAACTCAGGACGGCTGCTCAGTTGCCGGATCATGGCAAGAAAGGCTTCAGCATCAAATCCCCGGGTTCGAATATCAGCACCGATGGCTAGCGAGAGCTGATCGCCGCCCGGTCCAATCAGCCGGTTCATCAATGATATAGGAACGTTGTCGATGGCCTCGTAGCCAAGATCCTCGAACGCTTTCAGGGCTGTTGATTTCCCGGCGCCAGATACACCGGTGACAACAACGATACGCGCCGGGCTGTCGATGGGATCATGTTCAGTCATTGGTTCGTATTATAGAACCCGAGACCATGTTGACGGCAAGACGGACTTTTGCCACCGCAGAGACGGTGAACGGGTCAATGTGGAAAACCATCAATCGGACACCGCACACTTCCGCCTCCGCAGGCTCGGGCAGGCGCTCAATTTCGGCAGTGGGACGCAAATCAATAACCACGCGCACATTGGCTTGATCAACAAATCCGCGTTGCATTATACCCATCCCGCGAACCTCCATGAGCCCCGCTAACGGTGCCGGCGGGGCGGCGGAAAGACTGCCATCCGTGCGCGTTAAATCAACGCGGTCATCGCTAACCAGTTCAGCGCCGCCGTCGATAAGGCGCAACGCCAAATCGGATTTGCCGCTTCTGGACGGACCACGGATGAGGACGCCGATCCCATCGACGGCGACGCAGGTGGCGTGAATCTGTTCCGTTGGGGTGGGGGGTATTGTCATGCGACGGGCAAGCGTACAGTGAACCGCGCGCCCAGCGCATCGCCGTTCGCATCAAGGCGATTGGTCGCGGAAATATCGCCGCCATGGGCGTTGATAATTTGTTGGGAAATACTCAAGCCCAGGCCGGAGTGGGTGCCGAATTTCTCAGTTTCGGCACGCTCCGTGTAGAACCGAGTGAATATCCGCTCCTCGTTGCCGGGCGGGATGCCGGGGCCTTCGTCATCGACATCGATCCGAACCATATTTTGCTCCCGGCTGATCGTCAGGGTGATCGCGCCGCCCGCCGGGCTGAAGGTGATCGCATTGGTGATCAAGTTCCGAAAAACCTGGGCGAGCCGTCCCTCAATGCCATTGATCAGAAGTTCTCCACCGCCATCAACCCGCTCAACCCCGATATTGACATCGTCCGACGCCGTTGTGTTGTGAATATCTGCAAGTGTTGCCAGCATGCCGGCAAGGTCGGTCGGTTCGCTTTCGGCCCGTGACAATTCCGCATCCAACCGGGAAGCATCTGAAATATCGCTGATTAAACGGTCCAAGCGGACGACATCTTCTTGAATAATCGCCATGAGTTTTTTTTGCTGGTCACCGTCCTTCAACCGCGCGGCCGTTTCAACGGCGCTGCGCAAACTGGTCAGTGGATTTTTGATTTCATGGGCGACGTCGGCGGCAAAACGGTCGATGGCATCCATGCGCTGCCACAGGGCTTCGGTCATATCCTTCAAGGTCGCGGCCAACTCGCCGATCTCATCGTCGCGGCCGGCCATATCGGGAATTTTATGCTGACGGCTGTGGTCGGCACGGACCCGCTCGGCAGCGGCGGCGAGAAGTTTTAGCGGCCTGGCGATGGTGCCGGCGAGATAAATCGACAACATCACCGTCAATGCCAAGGCGACCGCGAAGACCTTTAAAATATCGCGCCGTGTCTCATAGAGCGCCGCGTCGATGCCACTGGAATCTTTGGTCACCAGAAGGGCGCCCAAAACTTGCTTGTAGCGTTGTACAGGCACAGTGACGCCAAGCAACAAATCATCGCGTCCGGCACTGCGGACGATCTTTACGTACTCGCCGGAAAGGGCGGCGATCACCTCGCTATAATCGCGGGCATGCTGACGAGAATTCTCTGCATAGGCAGGATAGCGCGGCGCTCCCGTGACTTTATTGACAATCCGTTCGAAGAATTCCAGGGCGCGCCCGAGCGGGCCTTCAGGATCCTCCGGCGGTGGTAGTTCTTCGATGGAAACCATGCCGCCGGGGCCGACAAGGCGTCGCGAATCTGCAATCAACCGGCCATCGGTGCCGAACAACCGGGCTCGGCTGCTGGTGGTCTGCACCAACCGGCGTACCATCTGATTGGATATTTCTGAAACGCGGTAGTGGCCGGATGCGGTTTGCGCGACGGCGCCTTCGCTCAAGGCGACGGCGAACATTTCCGCCTGCGTGCCGAGCGCCGTCAGCTCAGCGTCGATCAGGTTTTCTTTGTATTCATCGAGATACAGAATGCCGGCACCAAGAAATCCCAACGCCAGAATGTTGATGGCCAGAATGCGCCGGGTAATTGGCGACATCAATCGTGACCGCGCCGGGCGTGGGCGCGGGGGATTGCCGTCGCCGCCTTTAGTCCCGGTCTCGCCCATGTCCCCCGTTCCCCGCCGGTTCAGGCTGCGTTGTAGCGGTAGCCAACGCCATACAGGGTCTCGATCTCCGAAAAATCATCATCGACTTCCTTGAATTTTCTCCTGAGCCGCTTGATATGGCTATCGATGGTGCGGTCGTCGACATAGATATTTTCACCATAAGCCGCGTCGATAAGTTGATCGCGGTTTTTGACGTGTCCCGGACGGCGCGCCAATGATTCGACGATTAAGAACTCGGTCACGGTCAGATTGACCTCGCCACCCTTCCAGGTGCAAAGATGGCGGACCGGATCGAGGACCATTTCGCCACGACGCATCACCTCATCACTTGCGGTGTCCTTGCCGGATTCTTCATGGCGGCGCAACACGGCGCGGACGCGTTCCAGTAAAAGGCGCTGTGAAAACGGTTTCTTGATATAATCATCGGCGCCCATGCGCAGCCCCATGATTTCATCAACTTCATCGTCCTTCGATGTCAAAAAGATCACCGGCAGGCTGTCGCGGCGGCGTAATTCGCCCAACAGCTCCATACCGTCCATGCGCGGCATCTTGATATCCAGGATGGCCAGATCGGCGGGGCGGCGGCCCAATCCTTCAAGCGCCTCGGCACCGTCAGCGTAGGTTTCCACGCTATAGCCTTCGTCGGTCAAGGCCGCGGAAAGCGAGGCCAGGATGTTTTGGTCGTCGTCAACCAGGGCGATGGTTTGGGACATGATCGAACCTTTCTCGTCTTTTTATGCCATGAGCTTATGTCATGGCACCATCTAAAGGCCATTTATGGCGAAATTATAGCCGCATTAGGGCAGAAATCAGTGCAATTGCCATTGACCCTTCATCAACCGTACACGTAATATGCCTCATTGATGGTGCCCCGCAAGGGCGACAAAGCCTTGGGGTTTAAAAGGGAACACGGGTGGAATTGACCCAAATAGGGAATTTGCAACCGTGGCTGCCCCCGCAACTGTAAGCGGTGAGCGCGATTCCGAACCGCCACTGGATTATCGGGAAACCGATTTTCCGGGAAGGCCGGATCGCAGCTTTGACCCGCAAGCCAGGAGACCTTCCGTCTGAGTTGAGCCGTGCCTTGGGGGAATTTCAAGGCATATTGATGAATTCCGTAACGGAGGGTTATGGACATGCAAAAAGTACAGACGACCACAGAATTTCAAGCGGCGACCACGAAAACAGCGACCAAACTGCCGGCCGTGCTGGCTTTGATGTTTGGTATTTTTGTCGTTATGGGTGCCGGTTTCGCGCATTCGTCGACGATCCACAACGCTGCGCACGACGCTCGCCACGCTTTTGCGTTCCCCTGCCACTAAGGGGTTAACATGCTGATCCGGATTGTGATGTCAGCGCTCATTGCTGGAGCGCTGGCTGGTGTGCTCGTGTTTGCGGGCCACATGTGGAAAACCACGCCGTTGATCGTCCATGCTGAGGTCTATGAGACCAACGAAGGCGGAGGTCATTCTCATGGCCCTGCCGAAGCGACAAAAGACCATAGCCATGGAGAACATGCGCATGGCGATAATGCGGCGGTTGCCGAGGAATGGGCACCAGACGGCAGCTTTCAACGCAACGCCTTCACGTTGTTGTCGGATGTCATCACTGCTATCGGATTTGCTTTCGTGCTGATTGGCGCCATGGTGCTGAGCGGCAGGGAAACTGGTTGGCGGCGTGGCATAGTCTGGGGCCTATGCGGGTATGCCGCATTTTATGTGGCACCGGCATTCGGGCTGTCGCCGGAACTACCGGGCATGGCCGCCGCCGAATTGACGGCCCGTCAAACATGGTGGCTCGGGACGGCAGCGGCAACGGCTGTTGCCTTGGCTGTGATCTTCTTCGTTGACGGGGCGCTTTGGAAGGTCGTCGCGGCAGGATTGATTTTGGTCCCCCATGTCATCGGCGCACCGCACCCGCCTATTGAACCGGGTGCCGTGCCGGCGGAATTGGCGGCGCAATTTGCGGTCGCGACACTGGTGGTCACGGGGCTGTTCTGGATCGCGCTTGGCGGGTTCAGTGGCTATTTCCTCGATAGATTTGAGGAGACGGCATAAGCGCTGCGGTGCTTATAGGATATCGGCAATGGCATTAGCTCGCGAAGAACTTGGCTGGGAAATTCGCGCTCTCATGCGCGCACAGCGCCACGCGATGCTCTCAACCGGACAAGCCGCTGCCGATAACTGGCCCTACGGATCATTGGTTACGGTGGCGATAGATCAAGCGGGATGCCCAATTTTGCTGTTGTCCGGACTTTCAGATCATACGCGCAATATTGATGCCGATAACCGCGCCTCGCTTTTGTTCCACCAATCGACGCGCCATCGCAACCCGCAGCGCAGTCCGCGCGTTACGGTCATGGGAAAAGTCCGGCGAACCCATAAATCCGAACACGCCCAGCGGTTTTTGGCGATGCATCCCGAGGCCGAGATGTATGCCGGCTTTGGTGACTTCAATTTTTATCGGATGAGCGTTGAGCGCGCCCATTGGGTCGGCGGGTTCGCCCAAGCGCAATGGCTGGCCGGTCGTCATGTGCAGAGCGAAGCCAAGGCGGCGAAAGCGTTGGCTGGCGCGCAAGCTGGTATTACCGCTCATATGAATGCGGATCACGCTGATGCCGTTGATCTTTATGCCCAAAACCTGTTGAAACGCCGTGGCCAGGGCTGGCGGATAATAGGTGTGGATTGTGACGGAGCCGACCTCGAGCGGAACGGTCGATTTGTGCGGCTTGGGTTTCCTGTGCGCGTAAAAAATGCCCCAGATGTGCGCAATGTTTTCGTCCGACTGGCCAGCGATGCGCGCGGCGTTGCGGCCCCCTAGCGGGCCGGGTTATAGTTAAGCAGGCTGGCCGCCCCAATTCAGTATAGCGAGTCCGGAAAGAGACAAGTAAATGTCAGCCTATGGAGTTTGAGCCGCTTCGCGGTGGCGAATGCCGTCGCGGAAATGCAGGGAGTACATCGTGGATAACTTGGGTTTTCGGCCGAGTAGCTTCGGTCTGAGCAATCATGGTTTGGAAAACGTCCAGACCGCGCATTGGAATTTGAGCGCGGCACCACTGTTCGAGCACGCCATGCGGCGCGGCGAAGGGCAATTGACCAAACATGGCGCGTTTATCGCGCTGACCGGCGAGCATACGGGGCGTTCGCCCAACGATCGATTTGTCGTCGAGGAAGAGACCACCAAAGATGATATTTGGTGGGGCGATGTGAACCGGCCGATGTCGGAAACACATTTTGGCCAATTGCATGCGAAGATGCTGGCCCATCTGAACGGTCGCGACGTGTTCGTCCAGAATTGTTACGCCGGCGCGCACCCGGGTAACCAACTTAAGGTTCGTGTTGTCACCGAAAACGCCTGGCACAATCTTTTTGCACGGAACATGTTCATCCAGCCGGTGGCTGAAGAATTGGACACTTTCGAGCCGGAATTCACCGTTTTGCAAGCGCCAAGCCTGAACGCCGATCCGGGTGCTGACGGGACCACGTCCGGCACCTTCATTGTCGTCAATCTGGCGAAGAAATTGATTTTAGTTGGTGGTTCCGCCTATGCGGGGGAAATCAAGAAATCGATTTTCTCGATCATGAATTACCTGATGCCGGCGCGTGGTATCTTGCCCATGCATTGCTCGGCGAATATTGGCCCTGATGGCGATGCGGCAATCTTTTTCGGCCTCTCCGGCACCGGCAAGACGACCTTGTCCGCCGATAGTTCACGCGTTCTGATCGGCGATGATGAGCATGGCTGGGGCGATGACGGTGTCTTCAATTTTGAAGGCGGTTGTTATGCCAAGACCATTAATCTGACCCATGAGGCCGAACCCGAGATTTTTGATCTCTGCCACTCGTTTGGATCAATCATTGAAAACGTGATGATGGATCCCGAAAGCCGGGAGCTTGATTTTTTCGACACCACGTACTCGGAAAACGGCCGCGTCAGTTATGATATCTCCATGGTGCCGAATGCCTCAAAAACAGGCAGGGGCGATCAACCAAAAAACATCGTTATGCTGACTTGTGATGCCTTCGGTGTGTTGCCGCCGATCAGCCAGTTAACGCCGGATCAGGCGATGTATCATTTCCTGAGCGGCTATACCGCCAAGGTGGCGGGAACGGAACGCGGCTTGAAGGAACCGTCGGCGACGTTTTCAACGTGCTTCGGCGCACCGTTCATGCCGCGCCATCCGACGGTCTATGCCCAGCTGCTGGGCGAAAAGATGGCAAAAACCGGCGCTAAGTGCTGGTTGGTCAACACCGGTTGGTCTGGTGGCGGCTACGGCGTCGGCGAACGGATGAAAATTGCTTACACTCGGGCGATGGTGAACGCTGCGTTGAACGGCAGCCTTGGCCAGGTTGAAGTATCGCCGGATCCGCATTTCGGTGTCCTGGTGCCGCAGGCGTGTCCTGATGTGCCGGGCGACGTCTTGAACCCGCGCAATACGTGGAACGACGGTGGCGCCTATGATACCCAGGCTCGCGATCTGACGCAGCGCTTTGAAAACAATTTCAAACAGTTTGAACAGCATGTTGATGACGCGGTGATGGCCGCGGCGATTCGTGCTGCTGCGTAAGACTTTGGCGGTCTGCCGCGAATAGCGGTGGGCATCAGCAGTCATTTTGAAAGCCGGCCCAAGGGCCGGCTTTCGCGTTTTCTATCCGATAAATTTAAGTTCAATTAATTTGCGAATGAAAATCATTTGCATTTAAGTGAGCGCTTGGATTAAACTTTCTCTCTGGTCGGAAGTGAGGAGTTCAGCGTGAGTGAATCTAGAGATCAATCGTTCCGTGGCGCGGTCCGCCGGTGTCCAGATTTTTGCCGTGGCGAGCGATTTATGATCGGCGCGCTACGGCGTTGTTTGCGGGGTGGGGAGGATTGGCAGCGTGCGATCAGGGACGCCGGGCGTCACCTAAAGCCGGCGCTGGCCATGTCATTTACCAACGCGCTGAACAGCCTTGGAGAAGGCTTGGGTGGTGGTGCACGACGCATGCTGCGGCTTAGGACGCCGTTGTCCAATCATGTCAGCGCTGATGAACGTGCGATTATTGCGCTCGTCGGTGCGATTCAACATGACAGGTTTGAACACGCTCACGCTCTGCTTAACTATCTAGTGCAAGACCATGCCGGGCGGACCGTCATGATCCATGCGGTGACGATAGCCAAAACGATGGCAAAGGGTGGCTTCAATCTGGCGGCGCCGGTGGCCCATCGCCCAATCTGGACACCGGACCAGATCAGACTTCGGGCGATTGCCTAAGTCGACAACGGATCGAGACCTGCAAATTACAACTAATGTTGTGAACGGGGCGGCAAGGGGGCTTCCGGCCCAATTGCTTCGCCGCAATGCGGACAATGCGTGATCATGTGTTTAAGCCGTTGGCGGGCTGCGTTCAGCACGGCGGCGGCCTCGCGGTCGCTCAAACCCAATCGGTCGCGGGCCTCGTGCAGAATGTCATGATCCTCCGCCGTAATCTTGCCGTCGGCGAGAATATTGCTGATCAGTTCCTCGAATTCCTGGCGGCGATGTTGCAAGGCCTGGCCAAAGTCCGACGCCAGAAGGCCCGTGGGCAGCGCGACAAGCCCCACACTGATCACCCCGATCAGCGATCCCAAAACCTTGCCCCATGGTGTGACCGGCACCACGTCGCCGTAACCGATGGTCGTCATGGTGACAATCGCCCACCATAGCGCGTCAGGGATGGAGCCAAATTTATCCGGCTGCACATCAGCCTCTACCAAATAGATTACGGAAGCCGCGAACACGACCATGGTCATCAATATGAACAGCGCGGCACCGATATTGGCGGCTTCTTGCTTAAGAACATCGACCAAAAGCCGCATGGAAGCCGCATACCGCGTCAAACGGAAAATCCGCAGCAGCCTGAGGACGCGTAGAAACCGAAGATCAATATTGACGATGAAGGCCAAATAAACAGGCACGATCAGGTCGAGCGCCGCCATTGGCGTGCGCATATACTTGAGCCGGACTTTCAGCGGGCTCATAGAGGTAAGGATTTCGTTCTCGACGCACGACCAGACGCGTAATAGGTATTCGACGGTAAAGATGCCCACTGAAATCATTTCAAAAACAAAGAAATACGCGCCGTAAGTGGCGGACAATTCGGCAACGGATTCGAGGACAACCGCAGCGACATTTAGGCTGATCAGGACGATCAGCAGGCAATCAACGGTGCGGCTCAAGGAATCGTCTTCCTTGGCGGCCTCCAAGACTTCATAGGTGCGTCGTCGTAGTGTTGTCATGTCGATGTCATTCCCCGCTAAACCCTACTTTGTGCAACGCGCCATCGCAAAATCAGGGACGGCGGATGACCGATAACCCCAATAGCGCCCATCCCGCTATTAAGGCAAATCCTCCGAGGGGCGCTGCCCCGGATTTCAGGACCTCACCGACGATGGCGAAGTGGTAAAGATTGACTGAAAATAGAAATATGCCGACTAGAAAGGATAGGCCGGCGATTGCCGAAAGCCCCGTCGCTGAACCCGTCACGTCGCACCGCCAGGCGACGGCAAAAAGCGCCAAGCCGTGCCACATCTGATATTGCACGGCGAGCATGAACACGTCTTGGGCTTCCGTGTCGCCGCCAAGTCCGTGCCAGCCATAAGCGCCGAGCGCGACGCCCGACCCGCACGTGATCGCGCCAAAGACTGTCCAAAACCGGGGCGACATAAGGGCGGGCGGTAGATTGATCATCAAAGTTCTAACGGTTCCATTTTGCGAATAATATCGAGGACGGCATCGCCGAAACTATCGACACCTACAGACGAATCACCTTCCACGGCATCGAGAAATGACAGCATGTCCTTTTCCAATATGCCGATGGTATTGGCGGGGTCATATCCTTCTCGAGCCCAGGAAATTCGATCTAAGTTGTCGCCATACCAGGTGGCGCCGGAACTGGATTTCATGACGTCCAGCAACGCGGCGGGGGCAAGCCCAAGCGCCCGGGCCGCTGAAATGGCTTTGCGGACCGCGGCGACGCCGGTGACGCCGACGAAATTGTTGATCACCTTGCAGGTCATTCCAGTGCCGGTGGCGCCCAAATGATGGATGTCCGTGCCCATTTCATTGAAAAGCGGCATCATCCGGCTCACGACCTTATCCGGCCCGCCGACCATGAACGTCAACGTGCCATCGGCGGCGCGTGCCGGCGCGCCGGACATGGGCGCGTCGATCATGATCGCGCCATCCGGCAACCGATCGGTGATCTCCGGCAAGATACGTGGTGACAAGGTGGAAGAGACGACCAGCGTTGTCGGTGCATCAGCGCCCACGAAAACCGCTTGATCATCAACACATAGATCAAAGGTCTGGTGGCGGTCGCGGACAACAGAAAAGACGGTATCAACGCGCGCCCGGAATTCAGACGCATCATTGATCATGCGCGCGCCAAATGTGCCAAACTCCTCAGCCGGTCGCACGTCAAATCCCCAAACCTCGACACCCGCCGCCAAAAGCCGTTTGGCCATCGGCAACCCCATCGTCCCGCATCCGGCAACGCCGATGACATCCATGTTTTTCACGACTAGCGGCTTCCCGCCGCATCGACCAATCCGGCAAATAAATTGAAATTCGGATCGTTGTGTTCAGCAAAAAACTCCGGATGCCATTGCACGCCGATACAGAACCGCTGGTCGGGAAGTTCGATACCCTCGACCACGCCGTCGGTCGCGACGGCGTTGATCACCAACCCGTCGGCGGTGTCTTTCAGTGCCTCTTTATGCGCTGTATTGACGGCCAGATCGTCGACCCCCAACAACGCACGAAGTCGGGTGCCGGGCGTGATTTCGACGCCGTGGGCGTATTCTTCGGCGGGTTTTTCATTCAAATGATCAATATCCGTCGGCAATTCATCGCGGACGTCACGGTACAGTGTTGCGCCCTTTGCCGCGGCGATGACTTGCATGCCGGCGCAAATGCCCAGCATCGGGATATCCTCCGTCAATGCCTGGGCGGCCAATTCGGCTTCGAACCTATAGCGTGGATGGACAATTTCATCGACGGGTTCCGGGTCGCCGTAAAGTGCTGCCGGGAACGGGTAAAAACCACCCGGTAAGATCAACGCATCACAAAGGCCAAGATAATCGGCGCGCGCTTGCTCAAGATAGGGCAAGGCCACCGGCAGGCCGCCGGCCCGCCAAATGGCATCGAAGTACCCACAGCGAAGCGCGTAGTGCGGCCGCGATGAAAAGCCGCCCTCTTCTTGATAGTCCAGCAAAATGCCGATGGTCGGCCGTGTCGTCATGCCAAGCTCCTGCGGTCGTACCCATTTGCACTGGATTATAATTCCAATTTTCTAAATTCTTGATTAAGCGAGTATACCTTATTGGCGGCAGCAATGTGTCCAAAACGCTGCGGCCGTCACGCTGGTAATGTGGCGACGCCGGGCCATTCCTCGACGGTGGATAAGGGGCCGAGGTGGGTCGAGTCGGGACCAAAAAGCGAGCCATCCATTCCTTGAGCCTCAAGCCGTACCGCCATGTCGGCGATTTCCTGGCCGCCGATATTGCGAACCATCAGCTTCAGCCGTGCTTTCGTAGCCGCCGCCCAAAAATCAGTAAGCTTGTCGCGTTGGACCTGAATGTCGTCACCGAAGCTTGAGACATCGAAGATCATGCCTTGGTAGTTGCAGTTGGCGAATACGGTAAAATCCTCGGTCGCCGGGTGCGGCTCCGC
Source organism: Rhodospirillaceae bacterium (assembly GCA_018665815.1). Lineage (GTDB taxonomy): Bacteria > Pseudomonadota > Alphaproteobacteria > Rhodospirillales > Casp-alpha2 > UBA3470. The sequence continues at coordinate 77,941 of JABJBP010000009.1, read as the reverse complement.
GATAAAATTCTGAGTGAAGGGAATCATCGGGATCGTAATGTCTGAAAGGGAATCAATGCTGACTTTTTCAGGCAAATTTAGGACTTCAACAATAATCAGCGAACGGAGCGATTCCAAAAGCTCTTCAAATGCATGATGGATCACGATCCGGCCCTCACGGCTCGCAAGTGCCACGGAATTTATGGGAACGATGAGTTTGACGTCGTCGCCTTGGGTCCGGGCTCGGGTCAGGGCTTTGAACGCTAACTTTAAAACCAATGCGTTCCGGGCCGCCGTATTCTCGATATCGCCTTTGTGCCCAAGCACGACCTCGGTGCCGAAAACAGTCCCGTCGACCGCCCGGAAATAGGGTCGGCAGCGGAACGTGTTTATGTGGACACCGTCGGCATCGACGATGGCGCGGTAATGCAGATAAGTCTCACTCTGTTGCGCAGCCATGATGCCCCGAGCGTCAAAATTCAACGATCAGTTGGCTTCAAACCTCGATTGGAAATTCTACCCGGTCCGTTGTGGCCCGTCGAACATCATTCGTTGTCAACTTGCATGCAGATGACCGAACCATCGCGGTTCATGACATTGATCGCCTCATTATTGTAGCCGATCTCGCTGAGAACATCCCGTGTATCGGCGCCCAACGCCGGTGCAAATCCGGGCACTCTATCCATATCGGAAAATTTGATCGGCGATGTGACGCCGTGGAGCGTCCCTTCCGTCGGGTGTTCGTATGTTTCAAATAGTCCGCTTGCTGCCAATTGTGGGTCGCGAAGTAGGTCGTCCAGCTGATTGACCGGCATGGCCGGTATGTCGATGCGGCGCAGCGCTTCTATCCATTCGTCGGTCGTGCGTGTGGGGGTGACGTCGGCGATAAGGTCGTAAAGTTCCTCGAACCGGGCGCTGCGTTGCGTGACGTCGCTCACCCACTCGGCGGATGCCAGGTCATCATGACCGATTAATTTGAGGAATCGTTGCCAATGGGCCGACGTGTAAGGCAATACGGCGATGAACGAGTCTTTTGTCGGGTGCGCGCGGCGGCTCATTGACAACACCCGTTTGTATCCCGGGCCGTCTATAACCGGATCAAAGCTGGCACCGGCAAGATGTTCTGTGAGGATGAACGCGGACAAGCATTCGAACATGGGCACTTCAACATATTGTCCAAGACCTGTGTTATGGCGTGCCAGCAGGGCGGTCATGATGGCGTTGGACAGATAAAGCCCGGCCGTCTTGTCGGCCATGATTGAACGCACCAGGCGCGGCTCTCCGTCGGCGGCGCCGGCCAGACTGGCAAGTCCACAAGCCGCTTGGATAATATCGTCGTAGGCGGGAAGCTCGGCATAGGGGCCGGTGCTGCCGAAGCCGCAGGCGAAACAATAGATCAAGGCCGGGTTCAACCCACGGATGTCATCATAGGTAATGCCAAGGCGCGTGGCCGCAGAATTGCGCATGGAATGCACGAAGACATCGGCGGTTTCGGCCAATCGCAGTAATGCTTCGCGGCCGGAAGGTTTTTTCAGGTCGATGACGACACTGCGCTTGCCGCGGTTGGCATTCATGTAAATGGCACTCATTCCCGGTGACCGTATGGGCTCGACATGGCGCATGATATCGCCCGACGGCGGTTCCACCTTGATCACGTCGGCCCCGAGCTCGGCTAGCATGGACGTCGCCATCGGGCCGAAAATTACCGACGTTAGATCGATCACGCGTAAACCCGTTAGCGGCGGTGCGGATTTGCCGGAATGTGCCTCCTTCGTGGCGGCGGTCTTCGGGCCTTCGGCGTTCGTCATGACTTGGATCCTTGATCGGCGGGACGCACAATTTGCATCCTTGATGAAACTGTGCAATATAATTATGAAATTATATTTCGCATAATGAAATTTCGTTAAGATTCGCATAATGAAATTTCGTTAAGAATTGAAATGAGAGTTTCCAGGGAAGCATGACGAGTTATACGCCGGTCACGGCCGTGGTTCGCGGCTTTGAAGTATTGAGCACGCTGAATTTCTTGGGCGGCAAGGCTGGCATTGGCGCGGTGCACGCGCGGACGGGCATTCCCAAGCCCACTATCGTCAGATTATTTGAAACGCTTATTCATGCGGGCTACGTCAGTCGCGACCCGCTTGATCGGACTTACGTTTTAACCGCTAAAACATTGTCGTTGAGCGAAGGTTTCCGCGCCTATGATGATTTGCTGGCGCGCTCGCGGCCGATCCATGAAGCCGTACGCGAACGGCTTGTTTGGCCATCCGATATGGCTGTTCTCGATGGCAACGCCATGGTGCTGCTTGATACCAATCGCCACCCCGAAAGTTTATGGTTCAATCGGAGTGTTGGCTCACGCGTACCTATCTTGGTCACGGCGTTAGGCCGGGCCTTTCTGGCATTTTTGCCGCCCGAGGATCAAGACCGGATCATTGCCCTATTGGCGCGATCCGACGATGCGTTTGACGGCTTGGCCCGCGACCCCATTGCGGTCCGTGAAATGCTGGATGAAACCAGGGCGCGCGGTTATGCGACGTCGAACCAGGAATTTATGAAGCAGACGCGCGCCATCGCGCTTCCCATTCATTTACAAGGCAAGGTCATTGCATCGGTGAACGTCATTGTCGTTGCCGAAGCGATGAGTTTGAACGACGTGGTCGGTCGCTATACGCCGATCATGCAAGGAATGGTGACCGAGATCGAAGCCGCGTTGGCCGGTCCGGCATCGCACGAAGCGCTCGCGCCGCCGTTCAAGAACGGTGTCGCCCAACTAAGCCGTTGAAATAAAGCGTGGGAGGATAGAAGATGACCAAGTTTAATCATTCTACGAAGACTAAACGGGAGGAAAGAACCAAAATGAAACACGTTAAACTGATGGTAGCGGCCCTGGCCGGTGCTGCATTCACCTGGGGCGCACTTGCCACCACGTCGGCTTATGCCGAAATGGTCAAGGGTCCCAAAGTCACCTGGAAATTCAACGTCTGGGGTAAAAAGCGGGCGTTTACGGCTGGCGTTGATGAAATGGCCCGTCTGGTCAGTGAAAAGACCGGTGGCAATTTCAAGATCAAAATCTTTTACGGCGATCAGCTCGGCGGAAAGAAACAGAACCTCGATAACCTGAAGGCCGGCGTTTTTGATGCCGCCAAGGTTTGCTGGGCCTATCATCCCGGTAAAGTGCAGTCGATGATGGTTCTGAACCTGCCGTTCCTGCCGGTGGCCAATGCCGAAATGCAGATGAAGGTTTCGGAAGCCGTCTATAAGCACCCGATCCCGCAGAAAGAACTTGCCGACAAGTGGGGCGTGTTCGTTCTCATGAGCTCATTGCTGCCGCAGTACGAATTCATGGGTCGCGGCCCCGTTCCGAAGACGCTGGCTGGCTGGAAAGGCCTGACCGTGCGTTCATTGGGCGGCTTGGCTGATGCCATGCGCAAAGTCGGCTCATCGATCTCCACCATGACCGCCACCGAGGTCTATCAGGCTCTCGACCGTGGCGCCGTGGATGCCATTTCCTTCCCGTTCAGCTATGCCCACGCGGCATACAAGATCGACGAAGTCAGCGAATGGTATACGGCCAACCTCGCACCGGGAACCAACGACTGCCCGGACGTTGTCAGCATAGCTTCTTGGAACAAACTGCCGAAGCAGTACCAGGAGCTGATGAACGACAGCAAAGCGCAGGCTTATAAGGTTCTTGCCGCCACTTATAAGGCGAAAGACGCGAAGAACCTGCCGAAGTTCCGCAAGAAAATGAAAGAAATCAAATACACGGCGGCCGAATTGAAGAATTTCCGGGCCGTCGCCGGACAGCCGGTCTACGACGACTGGATTGCCAAAAACCAAGGCAAATTCGACGCCAAAGGGCTGCTCGACTTTGTTCTGAAAACGGCGGCGACCAACTAAAAGAGTCGCAAGATAAGTCGTGATTTGAAAGCTAACTCGTGCCGGGGTTCTGATAAACAAGAACTCCGGCACGGTTACATTCGGGGGTTTCCATGTTAGGAACGCAACCAACAAGTGACGGGCCCGAAGCGACCGGAACACTCGCGTCGCTGGATCGGGCCCTGACGAAACTCGAAGATTTTCTGAGTTTCGTTTCTGCAATATTTATTCTTTTGCTTATGGTATTCGGCACGGCAAACGCCATTGGCCGAAAAATTTTCAACGCGCCGATCTGGGGCTACAACGACATCGTGACTCTGTCGATGGTCGCCTTTACATTTTTGGCCATCGCCGCCATGCAGCGTGTCGGCGGCCATATTCGAATGGAGCTCGTCGTTCGAAAAATGAAAGGCCGCACGCTTTGGATCGCCGAGTTTGTCGGGATAGCGATCGCCCTATTTATTATCGCCGTTCTGATTTATTACAGCACCACGGCGCTTGGCCGGGCCTTTACATTGGGTGATTCGACCATCGACCGGGAATTGCCGACGTGGCCCTCAAAGATGTGGGTGCCGATTGCCTTCAGTGTTTTGATTTTACGTCTGATCCTGCAGGCCTGGGGATATGGGCGGTTAATTATCACACCAGATGCGGTTCCCATTGCGGTGCCGATCATGGCCGCGATCACGGAAATCGCCGACAAGGAAATTAGTGATGCTTTCGGTGAAGACGACGATGAAAATCAACATAGCCTAAACGGCGCCGAGGCGAAGGACCAAGCCAATGGATGATTTTACAATTGGTATTATTGGGTCGTGCGTCCTGATCGGTCTCGTTCTGGTTGGCGTGCGTGTCTATATCGCCTGTGCATTTATCGGCTTGCTGGGGTTGGTGGCCATCGTCGGCTGGACCGGCGGTGCCGGCAATGCCGGGATGATCCCCTACGCCAAGGGCACCATCTACGCCCTGTCCGTGCTGCCCATGTTTATCTTGATCGGTTATTTGGCGTATCACGCCGGGATGACCGAAAAACTGTTCGACGCGGCACGAAAATGGTTCGGTTGGGTACCGGGGGGCTTGGCCGTCTCCACGGTCTTCGCGACGGCCGGGTTTGCGGCCGTGTCCGGTGCCTCGACGGCAACGGCTGCGGTGTTTGCCCGCGTCGCCATCCCCGAAATGCTCCGCTATGGCTACTCGCAACGCCTGGCTGCGGGCGTGGTGGCGGCTGGCGGCACGCTGGCATCGCTCATTCCGCCCAGTGCGATTTTGGTGATCTACGCCATTATCGTCGAGGAATCCATCGGCCGCTTGTTGGTCGCCGGTTTCATTCCGGGCGTCATATCCGCGCTCATCTATGCCGCGTTGATCATCATCATGGCCATGCGTGATCCAACCATGGGCCCGCCCGTCGGCGGCTTCACCTGGGTCGAGCGCTGGAAATCGGTGCCCGGCACATTCCCCGTCGTGTTCGTCGTCATCGTGATCTTTGCGTCCATGTACACGGGCTTTGCGACGCCGACGGAAGCCGGCGCGGTGGGCTCCTTCGTGGTCTTTATCATGGCGGTGGTTGGCGGCATGAAATGGCCGACGCTGCGCGATGCGTTATTGGAGACCGCGCGCCTTACGGTGATGATCTTCTCATTGGTTTGGGGTGTGCTCATTTACGTGCGCTTCATGGGCTTTGCCGAATTGCCGGCGGTGTTTGCCGAATGGGTGACCAGCCTGCCTTTCCCGGCGGTCGTGACGATGATCTGCATTTTGTTGTTCTATGTCATCTTGGGCATGTTCATGGATGCCATCGGCATGCTGTTGCTGACGTTGCCGGTGGTTTATCCCGCCGTCATCGGCTTGGGCTATGACCCGATCTGGTTCGGCATCGTCGTCGTCAAGATGTGCGAGGTCTGCCTGATCACGCCGCCCATTGGGTTGAACTGTTATGTCGTCGCCGGGGTCAGACCGGATATACCCTTGCAAGAGGTGTTCAAGGGGATCGCGCCGTTCTTCGTCGCCGATGTGATCACGCTGGGCGTCTTCTTGGCCTGGCCTGCAACCATCACCTGGCTGCCGAATTTGATGCTCAACAGCTAGCCAGCATCAACTTGGTTATTCCGAGGGGGGCCGTTTGCGGATCAAGCACTTCTGGTCCCCCTCGAATACCAACTCGCCCTTCTGATTATGCACCGTTGATTTCAAGGTAATGACACCGGTGGTGTTCTGTTCCTTGAGCGCGCTGATTTCCAGCATCGGGTAAACCGTGTCGCCCGAATAAACAGGCGCGATCATCTTCCCCGAGATCTCCAGCATGGCGACCAGCGACGCATCAACGGCGTGCGGAAACATCCCCGCCCCTGGCGCGCATTGGATCATCACCTGCATGGCATGCGCCAGCAATCCCGGGTGTCCATGCGCCTTGCAGTATTCGATATCGTAGTGGATCGGGTGGTTGTCCCCCGATGCCAGTTGAAAGGCCGCGAACAAGGCGTCGGTCATGGTCCGAGACGGATTGGGAAATTTCTGACCAAGCTCGAAATCCTCGAAATAGGCGGGCTCGCAAAGCCGGTAATCGTCGAAATTGATCGGACTGGTCATGGACGGATCCTTTCCTGATGTGCACCCAGGCATCGTTGTTCAGGGCATCGTCATTCTACAAGTGCCCAAGGTCCGTTGAAAGTTTGGGCGAAGCGAACATCATCCCGCCCGCGCTTGAGACTGAAATTGACCGTTTGCCGTTCAAAACCGGGGTGAAAAGCCGAACGATTTCAATCGCATGATAAAAAAATGACGGAACGAGCCCAATTCCACTTGAAATAAACTTCAGTGATTTCCCATTCCTCATCATGAGCTTGTCGAAAGATGGGCAGCGAACCCCGCCGGGAGGCACTGAATGCCACCCTTTCCTTATGCCACCGGTCGCAACGTCGCCGTCGGTTCCAGCGGTGCCGCGAAACCCCATACGGTCCGCAGCCCTCTTCACAATGTAAAATAGCGAGCGCATCCACCCTCTCGGGCGAACCGCTGGGCATGAGATGGTGAGAAGGAATGTATTCCGCAAGGGTGTGGGGTGAATATTTTTAGGCGGAGATGGGATGTGGGGAGAGACAGGGGAATTCATGGTTTAACACCTAACCCCAAGAACGGCGTTGACTTCGAGCGCGAACAAAAGAAAATTCCACCCATGCAACACATCACCGCGAGCCACTTCCGAATACCAAACTGACCTGCACCCCGTGCAGCGTCCAGGTTCGCCTATTCGGAGGGGGAGTAGCTCAGCGGTAGAGCAGCGGTCTTATAACCCGTAGCGCCAGATAAGCGGCAGGTCGTGGGTTCGAATCCCACCTTCCCTACCAATCCATACAAGTCAAAATGAGAACGATGCAATCGTTGCTATTAAACGAGCTGGATATTGGCTATGGAAAATTTTATCGCCGGTGCGTTTCGGGCGTTCGGGGCAGGCAAAATTCAAGAACTGAGCCCAAAGACATGGAAAAGTAAACTGTCACCGCAATTCCAGGTAACTGCCGAAGTTGCAGTTACGGGGACACGATACTTAACTCTGGATGATCGGGACATGATCCCCATCCCTTCGGGATACGGTCATGTCCCTGTTTCTCTAATCCCCTGTCCCCAGCGCTGCCAAGGGCAGTTTTAGGTCGTCATGTTGGAGGCACTAGGACGCGGATCGATGGGCAGGCGTTGCGCGTGGCCGAATACCTCTTCCATCAGTCCGGCAGCGCCCAAGAGCTGGGCCTCGCCCCGAGGTGGGCCGACGACTTGTAGGCCGACGGGCAGGCCGGTTTTCGTGAACCCGCAAGGTAGCGACAGCGCCGGCATCGAGGTCGCGGTGATGGCGTAGTTGATGGTGTACCAATCGAAGTAGTTTTCGAACTTGTGTCCGGCGACCTCATCGACGGCGCGGATGTCGACATCGAAGGGTGGGACCACCGCGGCTGGCGTGATCAGGAGATCATAGGTCTCAAAAAACTTCGCCACCCGGGCGTTGAGATGGCCCCGCGCGCGGTCCGCCCAGGCCAGGCGTTCGGCGGTGATCTTGTAGCCTTCTTCCAGGTTCCAAACGACCTCGGGCTTCACGCGGTCGCGGTTGGCTTCGACCACCGGGCCGAGGTCCCCCACGAACTGATAGGCGCGGAGAACGTGAAAAATATCGCGGGCGTCGCTGACGTCGGGACACGCGTCCTCGACCACGGCACCCAGCTCGGCGAAGCGCTGGGCGGCACCCGCGCAAATCTCCGCGACCTCCGCAACGACCGGCGTCAGGCCGCCCAAGTCGGCGGAAAAGGCAATGCGTTTCGGCGCCGTCGGGTTATCCACGGCATCGAGAAACGGTGTGTTTGGTTTGCTGAGCGAGATCGGGTCGGCCGGATGCGCGCCGGTCATGGCGTCCAGCATCAGGGCTGTATCGCCGACATTGCGGGCCATGGGGCCCTGGACCCAAAGGTTGTCATAGGGAAGCCGCGTCGGGCCGCGCGCCACCCGGCCGGGGTAAGGGCGGAGCCCAACGACAGAACAAAAAGCCGCCGGTGTGCGCAGGCTGCAGCCCAAATCCGAGCCGGTGGCGAGCCAGGTTTGTCCGGTGGCGACGGCAACCGCCGATCCACCCGATGATCCGCCGCAGGTCATGGCCGTGTTCCAGGGATTGCGGGTCTGGCCGAAGACCTCGTTGAAGGTATTGGCGCCGTGGCCGAATTCCGGCGTGTTGGCCTTGGCGAGGACAATGGCGCCGTTGGCTTCGAGGGTTTCGACCATGATATCGGAGGTGTCCGGGACATGGTCGGCAAAGAGCGGCGAGCCGTAGGTCGTCCTGACCCCGGCGACGTCGTTCAAATCCTTGACCGCGATGGGCAAGCCGCCGAGCGCCGGCGCCCGCCCGCTGGTATTTGGGGCGCCATCCATGATCCGCTTGGCATGCGCCCGCGCGCGTTCAATGCAAAGCGTCGACAGGGCGTTGAGATCGCCGTCGGTGGCTTCAATCCGGGCCACGGCGGCATCGATCAATTCCAGCGGCGAGACGTCGCCCCGACGCAGAAGGTCGACGGCAGCCCGGGCGGTCAGGGTCGTTAATTCGGTCATGCACAAAACTCCTTGAGAGCTGGCGCGTGGCCTAGTGTACCCCGTTTCGTGACGTCCGGGGACCCGATATTCAACGCTGGATTAAAGAGCCCTAAGGATTGGCCGCAAAATGCTTGAGAAAATCAATGCCGCTGATCATGCCGACCAGCTTGTCTTCATCGACGACCGGCATGGCACCAAACTTGTTGAGGGACAAAAGGTCTGCCACCTCATGGGCCGGCGTGTCGGAGGAAACGCATTGGGGATCGGGGGCCATGCATTGATCGACCTGAATGTCGTCAAGGATCGCCTCACGTTTAAGGCTGGCTTTTTTTCGGGAAAAAGTGGCCGTGCGGGTGGGTGTGTCGGTCTGGGCGAAAGGTGAGTTCATCGCCAGGCGTAAATCCCGATCCGTAATGATGCCCACGAGCTCGCCGTCCTTGACGACCGGCAATTGCAAATCGCCCGTCCGGTTCATGATCTTCAGGGCATCATGGAGAGAGGCGTCCGGAGAGACCGCATCGAGCGCGGTGCCCATGAGATCCTCTGCGCGCAACGTCGCCATCTCTCCGTTCAGGGGAAGTTTTAGAAGTTCCAGGGCCACGATACTCATCTCCATAAAATCGGGTTTCGACACTTAAACATCGCAAGATCGAGACACCGTCCCCATCCTTTCGAAATCTCACGGGATGCGCTAATCACCGCCGTTGATGTGGCGGGTTATTCGCCACTGGTCGCTGGGGGCTGAGCCTGAGCCTGGGCCAAAGCAAAGTTGGGCAATAGGGAGAGGCGCCGCATCCGCCGCGCCGCCCGGGGCACATATCTCGCCGCTCGCCGTCTCGTCGAAATTATCGTGCGAAATCCTCCGGCGAAAGGTCGTCCAGCCATGGTCCTTGAATTCAGGACGCAGGTCGGCGTTGTCGAAAGGAAACGACATGGAAAAATTAACGATGGCGTTTGCGGCCGGATCAAAGCTACCGCCAAAATCCCGTTCAATCTTATAGGTTGGTGAAATCGCCCTATAAATCGGGTGGAGGTTTTTCTGAATGGCTGCCTGGCGCAGGGTTTTTATGAATTGTTGAAACGCCGCTGGCGTTTTCTCCAATTGCATCGGTTTTGGCGCCGCCTCGCCGCTCGCCATGAGCGGGATGGGGGATTGTATCAACGCGGTCAGCAAGACAAACCCAGCGATCCCGAGCGTTCGCGCGCGCAGCACATAACCTCACGCGTTGATGCGTGTTCTTGTTAGATTTGGCCGCGGTCGAAAAGAAGGTCAATCGGGAAGCTCCAGGGGAGACAATACTTAACTCTGGGGCAGAGGGCCAGGGATACGATCTAATCCATGCGGAATGCGGTCATGTCCCAAGAGGGTGTTCAATCGGCAATACCCAACGCCGCCTCAACACGCTCGATCCAGCCGCACACGTTCTCATAGGGTCCGAGTTCGAAGCCGCCCTCATGCGCCCAGCGGGTATAGGCGACGAGCGATATATCGGCGCAGCTGGTTGAACTCCCTGTGAGGAAGGCGTTATCCGAGAGCCACCCCTCCATTGTATCTAAGGCTCGGTAACCGCGCTCGACTTTTTCTTTGTCCAACTCCGCCAGCGGCATTTTGAGGTAATGGTGTTGGAAGCGGCAAACCGCGACGTAGGGCTCGTGGCTGTATTGTTCCCAGAACATGAACTCCAGCATACGGGCGCGTTCGTAGGCGTCACCCGGAATGAGCGTGCTGCCTTCCGCCAGGTGCAGGACAACGGCGTTGGATTGTGCCAAATAGCGCCCATCATCCAATTCCACCGTAGGGACCTGGCCGAACGGGTTCATGGCCAGGAACTCGGGCGTTCGGCTTTCGCCGGCCAGGATATCGATATCAATCCAGTCGTAGGTGAGGCCCAGGTGATCAGCCGTCCATTTGACCTTCAGGCAATTCCCGGAAATTTTGTCGCCGTAAATCTTCATCGGGGCAGGTCGGTCGTGCCCATCAGGTATTCATCGACGGCGCTGGCGCACTGGCGGCCTTCACGGATCGCCCAGACGACCAGCGATTGGCCGCGGCGCATGTCGCCGGCGGCGAACACTTTGTCGATGGACGTGGCGTAGTTTTCCGTATCGGCTTTGACGTTGCCGCGCTCATCGAACTCGACGCCGAAGTTGGTCAGCATGCCCTCGTGGACGGGATTGACGAAACCCATGGCCAAAAACACCAGGTCCGCCTTCAATTGAAATTCGGAGCCGGCTACCTCGGTCATTTTGCCCTCAGACCAATCCAACCTGACGCAATTCAGATGCGTCAGGTTGCCGTCTTTGCCTTCGAAGGATTTGGTGGCGATGGACCAGTCGCGTTCACAGCCTTCTTCATGCGAAGAAGACGAGCGCATCTTCAATGGCCAGTCCGGCCAAGTGAGGGGTTTGTCTTCCGCCTCAGGCGGCATCGGCATGATTTCCATTTGGGTCACGGACGCCGCGCCATGGCGGTTCGATGTGCCGACGCAATCCGATCCCGTGTCACCGCCGCCGATGACGATGACGTGCTTACCGGTCGCCATGATTTCCAAATTGTCCGCGATGTGCTCGCCGGAAACGCGGCGGTTTTGTTGGGTCAAGAACCTGAGCGCGAAGTGAATGCCTTCCAGCTCCCGCCCCGGTACCGGCAAATCGCGCGGGTGTTCCGCGCCACCGGTCAACGCGACGGCGTCAAAGTTGATCAACAAACCCATGGGGTTGATGTTTTCGCCGACGTGACTGTTGGGCCGGAACTCGACGCCTTCGGCCTGCATTTGCGCCATGCGGCGGTCGATATGATGTTTCGACATTTTGAAGTCCGGAATGCCGTAGCGCATCAATCCGCCGATCTTGGCGTTTTTCTCAAACACCACGACACCGTGGCCGGCGCGCGCCAGCTGTTGGGCGCAGGCCATGCCGGCAGGACCCGAGCCGACGACGGCGACGCGCTTGCCGGTGCTATGCGCCGGTATTTTGGGCTCGATCCAGCCTTCTTCCCAGCCGCGGTCGACAATCGCGCACTCGATGGTTTTGATGGTCACCGGATCGGAATTGATGTTCAGCGTGCACGCCGCCTCGCAGGGCGCGGGACAAATACGGCCGGTGAATTCGGGAAAATTGTTGGTGGAATGCAGGACGTCCGCAGCTTTTTGCCAGTTGCCCTGATAAACCAGATCATTCCAATCGGGGATGATATTGTTGACCGGGCAGCCCTGATGACAGAATGGAATGCCGCAGTCCATGCACCGGGCGCCTTGCCGGGTGAGATCGTCTTCGGCCAGGGGCACAAAGAATTCATTATAATTTTCAACGCGCTCGGCGGCCGGCAGATAGGTCCGGTCGTTGCGCGTGATTTCCATGAAACCGGTGGGCTTACCCATCGTTCATTCTTCCCTTAATTTCCGTGCCGCTATTCGCCGGCGGCGACGTTAAGTTGATCCGACGGGCCTGTCTGATTTTTGGTCTGATTTTTGGCCTGTTTCTGGCTTTGGGCCTCAAGCATGGCGCGGCGGTAATCGATGGGCATGATCTTGATGAATTTGGGCAAGATCGCCTGCCAATCGTTGAGAATGGCGCGGGCCCGTTCACTACCCGTGTAGTGGAGGTGGCGTTCAATCAAGAGCCGCAGACGTTGTTCATCGCCGCTCAGCAGATCAGCCATGACGTCAGATAGGTTATCGGCTTCCAAGTCTGTCAGCGCGCGTTCCGCATCGACGGGGCCGGCTTCGTCGAAAACTGGCTCCAGCTCGACCATCGCTTGATTGCAGCGGATGTCGAAATCACCTTGTTCGTCCAACACGTAAGCGATGCCGCCTGACATACCGGCAGCAAAATTCCGCCCCGTTGATCCGATGACCGCGACGCAGCCGCCGGTCATATATTCGCAACCGTGATCGCCAACCCCCTCGACGACCGCGACGGCGCCGGAATTCCTGACCGCGAAGCGTTCCCCGGCAACACCGCGAAAGTAACTCTCGCCGGCAATAGCGCCGTAAAGCACCGTGTTGCCGATGAGAATGTTTTCTTCCGGAACAATCGGGCTTGATGCCGTCGGGTAGATCACCAATCGGCCGCCGGAAAGACCCTTGCCGACGTAATCGTTGGCGTCGCCTTCAAGTTCCAGCGATACACCGCGCGCCAACCAAGCGCCAAAGCTTTGGCCGGCGGTACCCTTCATTTTGACATGAATGGTGTCATCGGGAAGGCCGGCGTGGCCATGGCGCCGGGCAATCTCACCCGACAGCATGGCGCCGACGGTGCGGTTGACGTTGCGCACCGGTGTCTCAATGGTCACTGGTATTTTATTTTCGATGGCGTCCTTGGCTTGAGCGATCAAGGTGTTGTCCAGCGCCTTGTCGAGGCCGTGATCTTGTTCTTCACAATTGTGGACGGCCACACCTTCGCCGGCTTTCGGCTTGGCGAAGATGCGCGAGAAATCGAGACCCTTGGCTTTCCAATGATCAAGTGCGGGGCGGGTATCCAACCGGTCCATGCGACCGATCATTTCGTTCACCGTGCGGAAGCCCAATTCGGCCATAATTTCGCGCACTTCCTCGGCGATGAACATGAAGAAGTTGATCACGTGCTCGGGCTGGCCGGAGAATTTTTTGCGCAATTCAGGATCTTGCGTGGCGACGCCGACGGGACACGTGTTGAGATGGCATTTTCGCATCAATATACAGCCCGACGAAATCAACGCGGCCGTCGCAAAGCCAAATTCATCGGCACCCAAAAGCGCGCCGATGACGACGTCGCGGCCTGTCCTAAGACCGCCGTCGACTTGGACGGCAATGCGGCCCCGCAATTGATTGAGGACCAGCGTTTGATGGGTTTCCGCCAGGCCGATTTCCCAGAACGATCCGGCGTTCATGATCGACGTCAACGGGCTTGCCCCGGTGCCGCCGTCATTGCCGGAAATCGTGACGTGGTCAGCATGCGCCTTGGAAACCCCGGCGGCGACCGTACCGACGCCAACTTCCGAGACCAGTTTCACTGAAATTCGGGCTCTCGGATTGACGTTCTTTAAATCGTGGATGAGTTGCGCCAAATCCTCGATGGAATAAATGTCATGGTGCGGCGGCGGCGAAATCAGGCCAACGCCGGGCGTTGAATGGCGGACCCGGGCAATCCAGTCATCGACCTTGTGACCAGGCAATTGGCCGCCTTCACCGGGTTTCGCACCCTGCGCCATTTTAATTTGCAGATCATCGGCATTGACCAGATATTCTGCCGTCACACCGAAGCGGCCGGATGCGACCTGTTTAATGGCGGAACGTTTCGAATCGCCGTTCTCCATGACCCCGAAGCGCTCGGCCTCCTCGCCGCCTTCGCCGGTATTCGACTTGCCGCCGATGCGGTTCATGGCGATCGCCAGATTAGTGTGCGCTTCCCATGAGATTGAGCCAAACGACATGGCGCCGGTGGCAAAACGTTTGACGATATCGGCGACCGGCTCGACCTCTTCGATGGGGATCGGCACGCCGGCGCGCTTCAATTTGAACAAGCCCCGCAGGTTCTTCAATTTCCGATCCTGATCATTGACCTTTGCGGTGAACGATTTGAAACCCTGATAATTGCCCGAGCGCACCGCGTGCTGCAGCGCGCCGACGGTTTCCGGCTTCCAGACGTGTTCTTCGCCGCGCAGCCGGAAGGCATATTCGCCGCCGGCTTCCAAGGCGTTGGCGAGCACCGGATCGGTGCCGAATGCACCACGGTGGCGCAGCACTGTTTCCTCGGCAATCTCGGCCAGGCCGATGCCTTCGATGACGGATGCGGTTTTGGTGAAGTATTTTTCGATGAATTCGTCGGCCAATCCGACGGCATCAAAAATTTGCGCGCCGCAGTACGATTGATACGTTGAGATACCCATCTTCGACATGACCTTCATCATGCCCTTGCCGATGGCCTTGACGTAGCGCTTGTGGATTTCCGCTTCGCTCAGATCCTCAGCCAGTCCCTTGTCTAGTCCTGGGCGCAGCGCCGAGAGCGTATCAAACGCCAGATAAGGGTTGATGGCTTCCGCGCCATAACCCGCCAGCAGACAGAAATCATGAACTTTCCTGGCATCGCCGGTCTCGACCACAAGGCCAACCTCGGTGCGGAGACCTTCGCGGATCAGATGATGATGGACGGCGGCTGTCGCCAACAGTGACGGAATGCCCACCCGGTCGGCATTCACGGCGCGGTCTGAGAGCACCAGAATATTGTGGCCTTGCTCAACGGCCCGACTGGCCCGCACACAAAGATTGCTCAGCGCCGGTTCCATGCCTTCGGCGCCGTTCTTGGCCGCATAGCAAATATCCAGATTGTAGGTGCGGAAAGTCGAATCGATCAGATTTTCGATGCGTCTGATCTTTTCCAGATCTACGTTCGAAAGGATCGGCTGGCGAACCTCCAAGCGCTTGTGATCACCGCCGGTCTCCAAGTCTAATAAATTAGGTCTCGGCCCAATTAATGACACCAGGGACATCACCGATTCTTCGCGGATCGGATCAATCGGTGGATTGGTGACCTGGGCGAAGTTTTGATGGAAATAATCGAACAGCATTTTCGGCTTATCCGACATCACCGCCGGCGGGATATCTCGGCCCATGGAGCCGATGGGTTCTTGGCTATCGGTGGCCATCGGCAGCAGGAAGAATTTGATGTCTTCTTGGGTGTAGCCGAACGCCTGTTGGCGGTCGAGCAGGGTCTGGCGGTTCGGTGGCATGGCGGCCACTTCATCGGGCAGATTTTCGATCTGGATTTGTGTGGCGTCCAGCCAATCCTGATAGGGCTTCGCCTGAGCCAGAGTATCTTTCAGTTCCTCGTCGTCGACGATGCGGCCTTCTTCCAGATCCAACAGCAGCATCTTGCCCGGCTGCAGGCGCCATTTCTTGATGATCTTTTCTTCCGGGATCGGCAGCACGCCGACCTCGGAGCCTAAAATAACCAGATCATCGTCGGTCACGATGTAGCGCGCCGGGCGCAAGCCGTTCCGGTCGAGCGTCGCACCAATCTGCTTGCCGTCGGTAAAGGCAATGGCGGCGGGGCCGTCCCAGGGCTCCATGACGGCGGCATGATATTCATAAAAAGCCCGGCGCTTGTCATCCATCAACGGGTGACCGTCCCAGGCTTCGGGGATCATCATCATCACCGCATGAGCCAGCGAATAGCCGCCGGCCAGCAACAGTTCCAAGGCATTATCGAAGGTTGCCGTATCCGACGCCCCGTCACCGATCAACGGCCAAAGCTTGTCCAGGTCATCGCCCAAAAGATCCGATTTCATCGAATGGCGCCTGGCCATCATCCAGTTGATGTTGCCGCGCACGGTGTTGATCTCGCCGTTGTGGCAGAGATAGCGGAAGGGCTGCGCCAACGGCCATGACGGGAAGGTGTTGGTAGAAAACCGCTGGTGAACCAATGCGAGTGCGGATTCGGTGCGGTCGTCGCCCAGGTCCAGAAAATATTTGTCCAGGTTCGGCGCCAGCATCATGCCTTTGTAGGTGATAGTGCGGGCCGAGAATGACGGCATGTAGAAATGCCCGATGTCTTCGATGTCGGCATCCCAAACCACATGGTGGGCCTGTTTGCGAATGACGAAAAGCTTGCGCTCAAACGCGTCTGTATCGGCGCAGTTCTCACCACGGCCGACAAAGATCTGGCGGATCACCGGCTCGATCGGTTTGACGCTTTCGCCAAGCCAGTTGTTATCGACGGGCACCTCGCGCCAACCCAGAACTGTCTGGCCGAAAGTACGAACGGTGCGCTCGATGGCCTCGATGCAAACTTTTACGTGGTCAGCGCCTTGCGGCAGGAAAACCATGCCGACGGCGTAGTCGCCGGGTTCGGGCAGGGTAAAGCCAAGCTTCTCGCATTCTTCGCTGAACAATCGGTGCGGCAACTGAATGAGAATGCCCGAACCGTCTCCGGCCAACGGGTCGGCGCCGATGGCACCACGGTGGTCGAGGTTGAGCAAAATCTGCAGACCCTGACAGACGATGTCATGACTTTTGCGGTTCTTGAAATTGGCAATGAAGCCGATCCCGCAGTTGTCGTGCTCGTTCTCGGGGTCGTAGAGGCCCTGTTTTTCGGGCAAACCGACCGGTGATGGCCAATCGTTTTGACGCATTTGTGGCATTCCTTCCATCAATGCAGCCCGCCTAAATATCAAGACTTAGCCTAATTTTCCAGAATCAAATGCATTTCGCTACCAACTATTCTTAAGATAATGATCCCATATTCTTAAGATAATGATCCCAATTCGCTCATGTCATCGACTTGTGACTTGGGATTGCCTCCAACCATTGTTATAAAGATCGCAAGATATAGGGGAGTCGATAAATTGGATATCCTACATCTAGCGGTTCTGGCGGTTGTCCAGGGCGTTACTGAATTCCTGCCGATCAGTTCGTCGGGGCATTTGGTGTTGGTGCCGCTGTTCATGGATATGCCCGATCAGGGGCAATTAATGGATGTGGCCGTGCATGTCGGCACGCTGGGCGCGGTGCTGCTCTATCTATGGCGCGATGTTTTCAACATGTGTACGGGGCTCGGTCACATGATGCGCGGCCGAAGTGACCCGGGTGCGCGATTGGCGGGCCTGTTGGTGATCGGCACCATCCCGGTGATCGCGGCGGGCTTTGCCCTCAATCATTACATGCCTGGTGGTTTTCGTGGACTGACGGTCATCGGCTGGACGACGCTGGGCTTTGGAATTTTGTTGATGATCGCCGACCAAATCGGCATGACGCTCCGGCGTATCGAACATTTACGCATCGGCGATGCCTTGATCATCGGGATCGTCCAAGCGCTGGCGCTCATTCCAGGTACCAGCCGATCCGGGATTTGCATGACGGCGGGCCGGATGATGGGCATGGAACGCCAGGACGCGGCGCGCTTTGCCATGTTGCTGGGTATTCCGGCGATTGCCGGCGCCGGTGTGCTCAAGGGCTATGAGCTTTGGCAATCGGGCAACGCGCAACTCACGTCCGATGCCTTTGTCGCCGCCGGCCTTGCCATGGCCACCGCACTTGTCGCCATCGCGCTGATGATGGCCTGGTTACGCCGCGCGACGTTTACGATTTTCGGCATTTACCGGGTGCTGCTGGGCGGCGTGCTACTGGCGATTTCCTACGGCGTGATCGGCTAGATCAGCCGACGAATTGTGGGTTTTCAGCAGAGATCAGCCAATACTGGATTGCTCAACCCCACTCGTCATGCCCGGGCTTGACCCGGGTATCCACGTCTTTGTGGCGAGCGAGAACGCGTTAATCTACTATGGGGGTATGTCAGGCGCTTGGGTATACATTATGACGAACCGTCCGGATGGGACGCTTTACGTCGGCGTAACAAATAACCTCGCGCGACGGGTACGGGAGCATCAAGAAGGCGTGACCGACGGTTTTACTCGGAAACATGGATTGAAACGGTTGGTCTTTGCTGAAGCCCATGACGACATTCAATCGGCCATCCAGCGCGAGAAAAACATCAAACATTGGTCGCGCACCTGGAAAGTGAAACTGATCCACAGAACGAACCCAAACTGGGACGATCTCAGTGACCGGCTGACATAAGACGTGGATACCCGGGTCAAGCCCGGGCATGACGGTGGGGGGTGATGTCCGGTTCACGCCTGATAGCGGTCACAATTTGGGCTGTAAGTTAGATTCCGGGAATAGCCATTTCCGGACACGTAAGTTGTAATCGTTTGTTTAAATGTGAGAACTTTAATCAAAATTTGACGTAGAATATCGCCATGATTAGCCCAGTAGCCATAATCGCGGGAATTTTGATTGCCCTCGCCGTCGCGTGGATGATGGGAAATCGGACACGGCTGATATTATTTGGCGTATCGTTCGGAGGACTAGGTTATTACGCTTACCAAGCCTGGGGCGAATTGCCAGCTATGTTGGCGTGGTTGGTTATGGGCGCTTGTTTATACTTTGCTGTAGTCAAAACTGCCCAATCCAATCCCTAAGCTTCGCAAACGATGGCTGAAGTCCACGATGGCTCAAAAATTGCCGAGATTATAATCCGAAATAGTGGTCCGGATTGCGATCAAGTCCGGGCGATTCTCACGGTCGATGATAAATTTCTCACTTTCTGTGAGGACCGACACAATAATCGCGTGATCGGCTCGTTCAATCAGCGCCAAGCATACGCACCGCAATTTCCGCAAAAATTTCGGCGGCGGTCGCCAAATCATCCAACGCCACCCACTCATCGCGCTGGCCGCTTGTGCCGATTTGGCCGGGGCCGATGATGACCCGGGGTATATTGAGGGCCGGTACGAAGGCGGCGGAATCGGAAAAATAACTGACACCACCGGGTTTCGGGCGCACGCCTCGGACAGCTTGGACGGCATCCAGACAGGTCTCGGCAAAGGGATCGGTGGGATCGGTGACCACCGGTGGTTTTTCGTCCATGACGTCGATAACGATCGCCTCGCCGGCGATGGCGCGAAGCCGGGCCAAGACATCGGCAGTCGTCAGGCCGGGTATGGTTCGGATATCCAGTGTGGCTTCGGCGCGGTCGGCGGTCAGATTGACCGCCGTGCCGCCTGAAATGGTGTTGATGGCCAGGGTGGCTGTGCCGAGTAACGGATTGGTTTGTCGGCGAACGGGTTGGTGCGAACGTCGGCCAGGAAATCCATCAGTTTGAGGATTGCGTTATCGGCGGTGCCCGCCGACGCGTGGCCTGGGCGACCGGAGGCAACTACCCGTAGCCACAAGGCACCAGCCTCGGCGGTCACTAGGCCCAAGGACGTCGGCTCGCTGACTAAAAGCGCCCCGGCGCCTTTCAAGTTGCCGGCTTCAACCATGCGTTCGGCCCCCAAAAGGTTTGAGCTTTCGCCCGCCGAGAACGCGAGGATCAGGTCGCCGGCGAGGGCGACATCGGCGCGGCGCAGTTTCAGCGCCGCCGCCGCCATGGCGGCCAGGCCGGATTTCATGTCCGTGGCGCCGCGCCCGTAAAGTTTGCCGTCTTCGATCTCGGCGCCGAACGCAGGATGACCCCAATCGCCGTCGCCGATTGGCAGGGTGTCCATATGGGCCGAGAAAATCAGGGCGGGTTTTGAGCCGTCGCCTTTTAGCCGCGCCAGGACATTGATCCGGTCCGGCGCAAACTCATCGCGGGTGACGTCAAAGCCACGTTCTTCCAGCCAACCGATCAGAAATCCGGCGACGGCGGCCTCATTGCCGGGCGGGTCGGGACTGGGGCTGGCGACCAAGCCCACCAACAGCTCAACCAGTTCAGCGCATTCGGCCTCATCCAGTCGCCAGGCGGTCACGCCTAGTACCCGGTTGTCAGATCGACGATGTTCATCGGCGTCTCGCCGGCCTCAATCAGGCGGATATTTTCTGCAACGTATTCCGCCGCCGAGTGCGGCACTGTCAGGCTGGCGGCATGGGGTGTCATGATGACCTTGGGGTGGGTCCAATAGGCGTGATCCTTGGGCAGGGGTTCTTCGTTGAACACGTCCAACGTGGCGCCGGCGATATGGCCGCTATCGAGCGCCGCCAACAGGTCGTCATCGACGACGTGCGCGCCGCGCGCGCAGTTGATCACATAGGCGCCCTTCGGCAGTTTCGCGAGGTGCTCAGCGTTGATGATGCCTTGTGTTTCATCGGTCAATGGCAACAGACAGATCAGAATTTGCGTCCGGGCCAGGAAACCGTCCAACCCGTCGGCGCCGTGAAAGCTAGTCACGCCGGCGACGTCTTTCGGTGAGCGGGACCAACTGGCGACATCGTAATCCAACGCGACAAGCTTTTCCGCCGCGTCCCGGCCCAATTCGCCCAGGCCCAGGATCCCCACGCCACGCCGGCGCGCGTCTTCCTGGGTGAACACGTCCCATTCGCCGGCCGCCGTCATTTTCTCATAATCGCCGAAGCGCCGGTGCTGGCGGATCACGTGGTAAAGCACGTACTCGGTCATGCCCTGCGTCAGGCAGCGGTCAACCAGTCGGCAAACGGGGATATGGGTCGGTAATTCCGGGTCGACCAACACGCCATCGACCCCGGCGCCTAGGCTCAAGATTGCCTTCAGGTTTGGAAATGTCTTCAACACGCCGGTCGGCGGACGCCAAACCAGGGCGTAATCAATGGACGCCTTGTCCGCATCGCTGATCTCGTCAGGCCAGATCAGGAATTCCAGATCGGGCAATTGAGCTTGAAGCGAGTCTCGCCAAGCCGCTTTCTTGTCGGATTTTGAGATGAACACGAGTTTCATGATTTAGGTGCTCACTACCCCGCTCTCGTCGGCTTCCATCTTGAAGGCGGCGGCCATGAGGGCTTGGGTATAGGGTTGCTGGGGATTGTCGATGATTTGAGAGGCCGGGCCGGCCTCGACGATTTTGCCGTCTTTCATAACGATGATGTCGTGGCTGACGGCGCGAACAACTTTCAGGTCGTGCGATATGAACATATAGGCGAGGTCGTGCTTGGTTTGAAGGCCGCGTAACAGTTCAACGATTTGGGCCTGCACGGACATGTCGAGCGCCGAGGTCGGCTCATCCAAAACGATAAACTTGGGCTTTAAGACGAGTGCCCGGGCGATGGCGATACGCTGGCGCTGGCCGCCGGAAAATTCATGCGGATAACGGTCCTGCATGGCCGGGTCGAGATCAACCTCGGTGAGCGCCTCGCCGATCAAGTGGCGGCGCTCATCGTAGGTGCCGCCAAGACCATGGACCAGCAATCCTTCCTCGACGATTTGCCCGACCGACAGGCGCGGGCTGAGTGACCCATAAGGGTCTTGGAAGACGATCTGCATCTCGCGCCGAAGCGGACGCAGTTCCTTGAACTGCAGGCCCTGGATATCGGTGCCATGAAAATTGATGCCGCCTTCCGAGCGCTCCAGGCGCAACAGCGCGCGGCCCAATGTCGATTTGCCTGACCCTGATTCGCCGACGACGCCGAGCGTATGGCCCTGGCGGACGGCAACGGAAATGCCGTCGACGGCCTTTACGTACCCGATGGTGCGCCTGAGGACGCCTTTTTTAATGGGGAACCAGACCTTGATGTCCTCGCCACGCATGACATCGGGCGCATCAGCAGGTGCCGGGTCCGGCGTGCCCTTGGGCTCAGCCGCCAAAAGATGTTTGGTATAATCATGAGCCGGGCGCTCGAAGACCTGCTCAACGTCACCTTGTTCAACAATCACCCCGTCGTTCATGACGCACACCCGATCGGCGATGGATCGCACGATGCCCAGATCGTGGGTAATGAACATCATCGCCATGCCGAGCTTGGTTTGAATTTCCTTCATCAGCTTCAGCACTTGCGCCTGGACGGTGACGTCCAAGGCCGTCGTCGGTTCATCGGCGATCAGCAATTCGGGATCATTGGCCAGGGCCATGGCGATCATCACGCGCTGCTGCTGGCCGCCGGAAAACTCGTGCGGCAAAGCGCTCAAGCGTTCCGTGGCACTGGCCAGCCCGACCAGGGTCAGAAGTTTAATGACCCGCGCGCGGGCTTGCACGGGTGTCATCGATTTATGCAACAACAGCACTTCGGCAATTTGTTTCTCAATGGAATGCAGCGGGTTGAGGCTCGACAGCGGTTCTTGGAAAATCATCGCGATGTCGTTGCCGCGCAAAGCCCGCATGCGGGTGTCGGGCGTGCCCATCAGTTCTTCGCCGTGAAACTTGATGGAGCCGCCCGGATGGTGCGCCAGCGGATAAGGCAGCAGACGCATGACCGAAAGTGCGCTGACGGATTTCCCCGATCCCGATTCGCCGACCAGCGCCACCGTCTCGCCGCGCTCGATATGCAGCGATATGCCACGCACGGCTTTGACTTCGCCCGGGCCATGGCCAAACGATGTTGCGAGATCGGTGATTTCCAAAAGCCGGCTCATTTGTAGACCTTTCTCGGATCAAATGCGTCGCGCACCGCTTCGCCTATGAATACCAGAAGCGACAGCATCAAGGCGATCACGAAAAATCCGGATATGCCCAGCCACGGGGCCGTCAGGTTGGCCTTGCCTTGGTTCAATAATTCGCCCAGCGACGGCGAGCCCGCCGGTAGGCCAAAGCCCAGGAAATCCAATCCCGTCAATGTGGTGATCGAGCCTGCCAACGTAAACGGCATGAAGGTGATGGTCGCGACCATGGCGTTGGGCAGGACGTGTTTGTATATCAGCACTAAATCGGAGGCGCCCAAGGCCCTGGCGGCGCGGACAAAATCCAAGTTGCGGGCGCGCAGGAATTCGGCGCGCACGACGCCGACGAAACCCATCCAGCTGAACAACAACAACAAGCCCAACAGCCACCAGAAATTGGGCGTAATGATGGAGGCCAAAATAATTAACAGATAAAGCACCGGCATGCCGGCCCATATTTCAATAAACCGTTGCCCGATCAAGTCGATCACGCCGCCGTAGAACCCTTGGAACGCGCCGACCGAGACGCCGACGGCGGCACTGATGATGGTGAGAACGAAGCCGAACAGCACTGAGATGCGAAAGCCATATATGAGGCGCGCGACCACATCACGTCCCTGGTCGTCGGTCCCCAGCCAGTTGACGGCGCTGGGCGGTGCCGGGGCGGGGACGGGAAGCTCATAATTGACGGTGTCATAACTAAACCGCACCGGCGGCCAAAGCATCCAGCCCTTTTCATTGATCAGTTCGGCCACGAACTCGTCGCGGTAATCGGCCTCGGTTTGGAACTCGCCGCCAAACGCGGTTTCCGGATACTCAATAACCGCCGGCACATAAAGGCTGCCATCGAAGGACACCAACAGGGGTTTGTCATTGGCGATGACCTCGGCGAACAGCGTGACGAAGAAGATTACTAGAAATATCCAAAACGACACGTAACCGCGGCGGTTGCGCTTGAAGTTCTCAATGCGGCGGCGCGTGATCGGGGTGACACGGAAACCCAAAAAGTGCTCTGTTTTGAGCGCCGCCTGGGCGGTCGAAGGGTGATCGGGGGCGTCAAACATCGCGCGCCTCGAAATCGATCCGGGGATCGATGATGTGGTACATGATGTCGCCGATGATCCCCATCAACAGGCCTAACAGCGTGAAGAAATATAACGTGCCGAACATCAGCGGATAATCGCGTTTCACCACCGCTTCGAAACCCAATAGGCCAAGTCCATCGAGGGAAAAGATCACTTCGGTCAACAGCGCGCCGGTGAACAAAATGCCGATAAAGGCGCTTGGGAATCCGGCGATGACAATCAGCATGGCGTTGCGGAAGATGTGCCCGTAAAGCACCTCTTTTTGTTTCAAGCCTTTTGAGCGTGCCGTGGTCACGTACTGCTTATTGATTTCTTCGATAAACGAATTTTTGGTCAACATGGTGAGCCCGGCAAACCCGCCGATGACCATGGAGAGGACAGGCAACGCCATGTGCCAGAAGTAATCACCGATTTGGCCGAGCGTTGAGAGGCTTTCGAAATTCGGCGAGGTCAGACCGCGCAGCGGGAACCAGTCGAAATAGCGTCCGCCGGCGAACAACACGATGAGTAAGATAGCGAACAGGAATCCCGGGATGGCATTACCGAAAATCACCGCGCCCGATGTCCAGACATCGAATTTCGACCCGTCCCGGACAGCCTTCGCAACGCCCAAGGGAATGGAAATCAGATAGACCAATAATGTCGTCCAGATACCCAATGATATGGACACCGGCATCTTGTCGATGACCAGTTGCGTGACGTTGCGGTCCTGGAAATAACTGTTGCCGAAATCGAAGCGCAGGTAATTCCCGATCATCAGCACGAACCGCTCGTGGATGGGCTTGTCGAGGCCGAACTGTTTCTCGATTTGTTTGATCAATTCCGGCGGCAGACCTTGCGCGCCGCGGTAGCGGCTGGCGCCGCCGTCGCCGGATTTGCCAGCGGTGGTTTTTGACTGTGTTGAACTGGCGGTTTCCTGGCCCGCCTGGCCGCCGACCCGGGCGGTGGCGTCAACGGAATCACCGGTGATCTGCGCGATCATCTGTTCGACGGGGCCGCCGGGCACGAACTGCACGACGACGAAATTAATGACCATGATCCCGAACAGTGTCGGAATGATCAGCAACAGGCGGCGGATGATATAGGCGTACATATGGCTAATCTAACGCCTTTTTAAGGGTTCCGGCAGCTATTCCTTGGCCGACTGAAGTTTGCCGGCCAGCGCTTTGTCGCGGGCTGGGTCGACCCACCAGGCGGTGAACTGGTTGCCTTGGATGGGCGTAATCTTCGGCCGGCCGAATTTGTCCCAATAGGCAACGCGGTCATATGTGGCGTGCCAGTGCGGGATGACCCAGTGGCCCCACTGCAGAACCCGGTCCAGGCTGCGGACAGCGGCGATCAGGCCCTGGCGGCTGGGCGCGGCGATGACCTTCTCAATCAACTGATCGATCACCGGGTCCTTAATGCCGATGGAATTGCGCCCGCCTTCCAAATCGGCGGCTGTAGAGCCCCAGTAGTTGCGTTGCTCATTGCCGGGCGACAGGGATTGCCCGAACCCGCTGACGATCATATCGAAATCATAGGTCTGAAGGCGTCGGCGATATTGCGACGAATCAACCGTACGCACGCTGATTTTAACGCCCAGCTTTTCCAGGTTCTTGGCGAATGGCAGGACGACGCGCTCAAACAGGGGGCTGACCAGCAACACCTCGAATTCAAGCGCCTTGCCTGTCTCCGCATTCACCCGCTTGCCGTCCTTGATCACCCATCCGGCTTCCTTCAACAGCTTGCCGGCAATGCGCAGGTTCTTGCGCAACGGCTTCGGGCCGCCGCCTGTCGGCGGGCTATAGGATTTGGTGAAGACTTTATCTGGAATTTTGCCTTTGAATGGCTCCAGCAGTTTCAACTCATCAGGCCCCGGCAGGCCGGTGGCGGCCAGTTCGGAATTGTCGAAGTAACTGCGCGACCGGGCATATTGCCCGTAGAACAGATTTTTGTTCGACCATTCGAAGTCAAAGCCATAGGCCAGCGCGGCCCGGAGTTTCGGGTCCTTGAACATCTCGCGGCGCGTATTGTAGACAAAGCCCTGCATGCCCGATGAGCGGTTATGGCTGATCTCTTCCTTCTTGATCAGCCCCTTTTCGACGGCCTTGAACTTGTAGGCAGTGGCCCAGGCTTTTGATGAATTTTCAGACCGATAATCATATTCACCGGCCTTGAAGGCTTCCAAGGCGATGGTGCTGTCGCGGTAATAATCAAATCGAATGGTATTGAAATTGTAATTGCCACGGTGGACGGGCAGATCTTTGCCCCAGTAATCCTTGACCCGCTCAATGGTGACGAAGCGTCCGGCCTCAAAGGATTTGACCTTGTAGGGGCCGGACCCGAGCGGCGGTTCCAGTGTGGTCTTGGTGAAGTCGCGGCTCGCCCAATAATGCTTCGGCAGGACCGTCAACTGGCCCAAGATCAACGGCAGCTCGCGGTTTTCGCCGGGTTTGAAATCAAAACGCACGGTGCGTTCCGCGACCTCGCGCACCTTGGCTACGGAACCATAATAGAACCTGTAAAAGGGCGAGCCTTTTTCTATGAGCGTGTTGAAAGACCAGATCACGTCGGCAACGGTGACCGGTTTGCCGTCGTGCCATTTGGCTTCCTTCCTGAGCTTGAAGGCGACCCAGGATCGGTCCTCGGGCATAAAGACTTCTTCTGCCAGCTCGCCATATTGGCTGAACGCTTCATCGGCGGATCCGGACATCAGGGTGTTGTAGGTAAACCCCGTGCCCGCCGCGCCGTTACCCTTGATGATGAAGGTATTGAAATTATCGAAGGTGCCGATGGTATGCAGCCGGACCGTCCCGCCCTTTGGTGCGGTGGGATTGACGTAATCAAAATGTGTGAACCCGGGCTTGTATTTCAAATCCCCGTGCATGGCGATGCCCGGCTTGCCCTCGACACCGTCAAGCGTGCCGGCGGTTGCCGGAAAGGCCACGGGGAGGGCTGCGGGGAGGGCGATAATTAGGCCGGTCGCGAACCCGGCCATGGCGCGTGTCATTCGTTTCATCATGGTATCCGAATATTGGGGTCTGGCGGTCGCGGGATCAAGATATGGCCGACCTTTATGGCGCCATTGTGACCGAATTTCATCCGGCGAGGATTTCCATCGCCTTGATATGCAACGTCGGGTCGCCGACAGCCAGTACAGTGCCGTCGCTATCCAGATTGAGCGGCTGGCCGGCCCACGTGGTCATGACGCCACCGGCGCCTTCAACAATGGGGACCAGCGCGACGTAGTCATAGGGCCCCATGGTGTCCTCGCAAACAATGTCGACCCAGCCGTTGGCCAGCAACCCGTAGGCCATGCATTCGGCGCCCCAGTTGCCGTAACGGCTGGCGTCGCGGAGGCGGTCGAAGGCCGGGAAATGATCTTCGGTGAACATTGTCGGCGATGTGGCGTAAAGCCACGACGTGTTGATGGACTGACAAGGGCGGGTGGAAACCGGCTGGCCGTTGAATAATGTTGTCGTTCCGTCGATGCCGACCCAGCGTTCATTGATGGCAGGCATGTCCATGACGCCCATGACGGCGCGGCTGTCGCGAAGGAGGCCGATCAGGGTGCCGAACATCGGTCGGCCCGTAATGAACGTCTTCGTCCCGTCGATGGGGTCGAGCACCCAAACAAACTCGGCGTCGGTGCGCACGCTGCCATGTTCTTCGCCGAATATACCGTGATTGGGAAACTGCGCCTCGATCATGTCGCGGAGCAGCGTTTCGGTCTCTCGGTCGGCAATGGTCACCGGGCTGGCGTCGGCTTTCGCGTCGGCGTCAACGGCGGTGCGGAAATATTTGAGCGAAACCGTGCGGGCCGCGTCGGCCAGTTCTTCGGCGAACGTGGCGAGGGCGTTGAGATCCGTGGTCAAATTACGGCAGCGGCTTCGGCGAATCGCTGAGCGAGCGCAGATACACCAGCATCGCCGCCCGATCGCCGGCTTTCTTCAGACCAGCGAAGCTCATCTTTGTGCCCTTGGCGAAAGCTTTCGGGCTGGTGATGAAGGCATCCAGATCGGCGTAGCTCCAATCGCCGCCCTTGTCGGTCAAAGCGCCGGAATATTTGAAACCCGCCGCGCTGGCCTTGGCCCGGCCGACAACATCCCAAAGGTTCGGGCCGACTGTGTTTTTGCCGCCCTTGGCCACCGTGTGGCACGATTTGCATTTCTTGAACAACTTGGCGCCCTTGTCGGGAGTTGCGGAAGCCAGCATGGTCATGGCGTTTTCCATGACCGCGGCAGCGCCGCCCTTGGCGGGAGCCGCATCGGCCATGGCGACGGCGTAAGCCGGTTTTTTCAATTCCTCAGCATGAACGAGTGTGTCGCCCAGCATGTGGCTGCCGTAGATAGCCCAGGCCGCAATCAAAAGTCCGAAACTTATTTTTTCAAACCACGAGAATTTCATCGAGCTTCCCCTCTGACGATCTTGGCCGAACTTTAACCGCTTCCCTCGGGCAGTTCAATCATCCGATGCTAACTTTGCGCAAGCAATAGTTCGGCCCTTTCGCGGTTCGAATCAGATGGTTATGCTCGCCCTATGACAGAGCCTTTAAATCCCATTGTCCTGATCCCGGCTAGGCTGGCCTCAACCCGCCTGCCCGACAAACCGCTTGCCGATATCGCCGGCCAGCCGATGATTGTCCAGGTCTGGCGCCGCGCCATGGAGGCCGATGTTGGGCCGGTTATCGTTGCGTGCGCCGAGCAAGCCATATTCGAAGCGGTTCGCGACGCCGGCGGCGAAGCGGTGTTGACCGATCCTGACCATCCCTCGGGGTCTGACCGAATATATGAAGCGTTATCAAAATCAGACGGCGAAGGACGGTTTAACGCGGTCGTCAATCTGCAGGGCGATCTGCCGACGATTGAGCCCGAGACCGTGCGCGCCGTCTTAGCGCCTTTGTCAGGTGCGGATTGCGATATTGCTACATTGATTGCCGAAATCACCGAGCCTGACGAACGTGATAACCCGAACGTCGTCAAGGCGGTGGTTGGGCTGGGCGCCGGCGAAACCGTGGGCCGCGCGCTTTATTTCAGTCGTGCGACCGTGCCGCACGACGTCGGCGATGGGGTCGACGGTCCGCTCTACCATCACATCGGCATTTACGCGTACCGGCGATTGGCATTGGAACGGTTCGTCACCTTGGCGCCCGGCGTCTTGGAACAGCGCGAGCGATTGGAACAATTGCGCGCCCTGGAGAACGGCATGCGCATCGACGTGGCACTCGTTGACACGGTCCCCCTCGGTGTCGATACTCCCGCCGAATTGGACCGCGCCCGCAAAACTTTGGGCGCCTGAATGCCCGAAACCGGTGACTGACATGGCCGATCCTGACAATACCATCTCCTTCCAGGGCGTCCTTGGGGCCTATTCGAATATGGCTTGCAGGGAAGTGTATCCGGATATGGAGCCCCTGCCGTCCGCCGCGTTCGAGGACGCGTTTGAGGCCGTGACCAGCGGCCGCGCGCGCTATGCCATGATCCCCATCGATAATTCGGTCGCCGGGCGGGTCGCCGATATCCATCATCTGTTGCCGGGCTCGGGTCTTTATATCATCGCCGAGCATTTCCTCCGCGTGAACCACCAATTGCTGGCGGTGCCGGGCACCGATATTGACGAGATCACCCACGTGCATTCTCACGTCCATGCGCTGAACCAGTGCCGAAATCTGATCCGCGAATTGGGTGTTCAACCCGTCGTCCATGCCGATACGGCCGGTGCAGCCCACGACATTGCCGAGGCCGGTGACAAGACCCAGGCGGCGATCAGCTCCGAGTTGGCGGGGGAAATGTATGGCTTGGCCTCGCTTCGCGGGGATGTCGAGGACGCCACTCACAACACCACGCGGTTTGTTGTCATGGCCCGTGAAGCCGCCCCGCCGCCGTCCGAAACCCCGAACCTGATCACGACGTTCACCTTCCGGGTCCGCAACGTGCCGGGGTCGCTCTATAAAGTCATGGGCGGGTTCGCCACCAACGGCGTCAACATGACCAAGCTGGAAAGCTACGTCGACGAGGATTTCGTCGCCGCGCAATTCTATGCCGATGTGGAAGGCCGTCCGGACCAGACATCATTGAAATTGGCCCTGGAAGAACTTGATTTCTTTACCGATGAAGTTCACGTGCTGGGCACCTACCCGGCGCACCCGTTCCGCCAGCGCCGCAACGGCACCAAATAAGCCTTCATTGGCGCGCCTGCGCCTTGACAGCGCCAGCGGATAGCTGCATTTTTAACGTGAACAAAATATGAACAATTGAAATCAAGTAGGGTTTCGAGTTGGCTCAAAACGGCCTTGAAGACACGGCGGCGGTACCGTTGGAACCGGCCTCGCAAGCGGCATTGAAACCGCCCGAAACCCTTCGGACGGGCGCCGGCCCGACTTTGTGTCGCGATTGTCTCAGTTATTTCCCCGACGGCCCTTTGGATTGTCCCGCATGCGGCTCAATCCGGGTGATCTGCCACGCCGAATTGGCGGGCCTGGATATTGCCCATATCGACTGCGATGCGTTCTATGCGGCGGTTGAAAAACGCGACGACCCCAGTCTCCGCGACAAACCGGTCATCGTCGGCCACGCCGGTGGCCGCGGCGTTGTCACCACGGCGTGTTACATCGCCCGGCAATTCGGGCCGCGCTCGGCCATGCCCATGTTCAAGGCTATGGAAATGTGTCCGGGGGCGGTCGTCGTGCCGACCGACATGGCCAAGTACCGCCAAGTGTCTCAGCAGATTAAGGCGATCTTCCTGGACGCGACGCCGGTAATCCAGCCGGTGTCTTTGGATGAAGCGTATTTGGATATGTCCGACGAGGCGCGCGGTGTCAGCGACCCCTTACCGGCAATGGCGTTGGCCGAAGCCCAGCGACGCATAGAGGATGAGGTTGGGATCACGGTTTCCATTGGCCTGTCTTATAATAAATTCCTCGCCAAGTTGGCGTCTGATTTGGATAAGCCGCGCGGCTTTTCGGTGATTGGTGAAGCCGAGGCCAAAGAATTTGTGGCGACCTTGCCGGTCAGCAAAATCAATGGTGTCGGCAAGGTCACGGCGGCCAAAATGGCCGAGCAGGGGATCGAAACCATCGGCCAGTTGCAAGATATGCCGGAAATGGAACTGGTCGCGCGCTATGGCAAATTCGGGCGCCGGCTCGCCGGCTACGTCCAAGGCGAGGACGGCCGCAAGGTGAATACGGATGGAACGTCGAAAAGTGTTTCCGCCGAGACGACCTTCCGCCAAAACATGAACGGCGCTGATGCCCTCAAGGAAGCCGTCGGCCCACTGTGTGAACGGGTCGGCAAGCGGCTTGCGGACAAAGGCATCGCCGGGGGCACGGTCGTGTTGAAGTTGAAGACTGGCGATTTTCAAATTCTGACCCGCAACCGGCAATTGCCGAACCCGACACAGAAAGCCGACGTGATCCGCTATCATGCGGAAGCACTCATTGAAGCGGAGGCCGATGGCCGCTATTTCCGGCTGATCGGGATCGGTGTCGCTGATTTGTGCTCGGCCATCGAGGCCGATCCGCCGGATTTGTTTAGTGGTTTGGAGTGAGGTGTGTTTTTTAGAAGTATGTGTTGCCGCTCTTTATTATGGCCCCTCAGGCGCCGGGCGGTTGCTCCGCAACCTTGGCTCACGCGCTGGCGCGCGACGCGCGGTCGCGCTTGCCTCCGAGCAAAGCTCGTCGGTTCCATAAACGATTAACAATGGTGCAATTGCCGGTTCTCCATCGGTTGGAGGACAATGTTACCGACGGGCGCTAGCCCGGAGGCAAGCGCAACGCGCGCCGGGCCCTATGGCCCGTAAGCCAAGCGAACGGAGCAACCGCCCGGCGTTTGAGGGGCTAAAATAAAGAGCGCGCCTTAGGTGTGTTCATCGCGCCAGGTCTCAATCAGCCAGCGTGCGATCGAGTCCTTGCGCGGCAGGCGTGGCATATCGTCGGGTATATCGGCACCCCATTCGCCGAAGGCGGCGACGTCATCGACGGTGAACCAGCGCGCATCTTGAAGCTCGTCGTCGTCGATATTGATGTCCACGGATGTCGCCTTTGCCCAGTAGCCGAGCATCAGCGAGGCCGGGAAGGGCCAGGGTTGAGAAGCCATGTAGGTCACATCGGTAACGGGGACACCGGCTTCTTCGAAGACCTCGCGGGCCACGGCTTCTTCCAGACTTTCGCCGGGCTCGACGAATCCGGCCAGGGTCGAATACATGGCGAAATTCCAGCGGTGGTGCCGCCCCAACAGGCATCTGGGCCCGTGGCCGCCGATGCCGTCATCGGTGACCAGCATAATCACGGCCGGGTCCGTGCGGGGGTAGGTTTCACGCGCGCATGCATCGTCCGTGCATTTGCGCATATGGCCGCCTTGATGGATGGCGGTTGGTTGGCCGCAGCGCCCGCAGAACGCGTGTGATCGGTGCCAATAGGAAAGGCCGCGCGCGTAGGCCAGAACCGCAGCCTGGTCGCGTGGCAACAGCCAGCCGGTCGCTCTGAGATCGACAAAACTGGCATCGCCATCAACCATCCTAACGGCAAGGCTCAGCGCTTCATTCTCCGCCATCGATGAGAAGTCAGCGGAAAACAACGGCGTGCCTTCGGCCAATCCCAAAAATACAAGGCTTCCGCCTTGCGAAATGAGGTGCCGAGCTTGGTCGCCTCGCGGCATGGCCGGCACGGGCGCGTGCGCGTCGCCGTTGACCAAATTTTGGTTGCGCCATACAGGTACCAGCCGCATGTCGGGCTCGGCCAGACGCGCTGCAACCCAATCGGCATCGCTGCGTTGGTTGGCGGCACGGTCGAGACCGCTGGCCGTATAAATTAATCCAGTTCCCATGGCCGGCAACCTGACACAGGCCCGGTGATGGGGCAACCCGGTGGCGGGCGGTGATGGTCGAGGTGCTTGTCACCCCCCATTTCGTGCTAGATTAGCGATTCGCAGCCGTTGATTCGTAGACGCTGAAAGTTGCCGAGGTCGTGCGATGGTGAAAAACCGCAGAATACTGAGCATCCTTGTTGCTCTCATGGCATTTGGCCTGGGCGCATGCGAATCGGTACCCTCGCTGACGCAACTGATGTCACAATTGCCGGGGCTGCCAGGCCTCAAGGCGCTACCGAATTTCCATCTGTTTGATGAACAGTCTTGCGCCAAGGTCGATGACAAGGACGTCACGCGGGTCAATTGGACCCGGGTGCCCGAGATCAACATGCGGGTTCGATCCGGCGAATTTGAGCCGATGATCATTCAGATGAAGCAGGGCTGGCCTTATGTCTTCCGAATTCGCAACCGCGACGACAAACCCCGGACCTTCACGTCACGGGAGTTTTTCACCAACATGGCGATGATCCGCATCACCATCGACGGCAAACGCCAGGGCAAAACCTGTGTCCCGAAAATCACTATACCCGTAAAAAAAACCGCTGAAATGCGATTGGTTGCGGCCGTCGACGGGCGGTTTGAGTTCGAGGATATACCATTACCCATCAAGGGGCTGTTCTTGTCGGAAGGTGCTAGCGGCGTCATCATTGTCGAAGAACGGTTTGCGACCCGCTATCAGTAGGCGCGCGCCAGGTGATCTAAGTATTTATTTAAATGCGATTTTCCGACTGTGGCCATTACCGTTTGCGTTGGCGTTCGCCTCGGTGGCTGTTATATTACGCGCGGGAGGTTGGCGTTGGACGAACTCCTCGCCAACCCGGTCAGGTCCGGAAGGAAGCAGCCGTAACGAGTTTCGGTTCGGGTTGATGTCCAGCCTCCCACCTCGACCAGGGAAAATAAATAAAACCACCCTCGCATGAGCGGTTCTGAACCCCCACCGGAGACCCCGGACAGCCTGATCCCACCAACAGACTCGGAGTCTGCGCCGGACGTGGGCCCGTACCGTGTCCTTGCCCGCAAGTACCGGCCGACGACCTTTGACGAATTGATCGGCCAGGACGTCTTGGTGCGCACTCTCACCAATGCCTTCAACATGGGCAGGTTGGCGCATGCGTTCATCCTGACCGGGGTGCGCGGCATCGGTAAAACGACGACCGCCAGGATCATCGCCCGCGCGCTCAATTGCATCGGTCCGGACGGCACCGGCGACCCGACCACGTCGCCTTGCGGGGTCTGTGAACATTGTCGTGCCATCGCCGAAGACCGCCACGTTGATATTCTTGAGATGGATGCCGCCAGCCGCACCGGCGTTGATGACATCCGCGAACTTATTGATGGGGTCCGCTATCGGCCGACCCAGGCGCGCTACAAAGTCTACATCATCGATGAAGTCCACATGCTTTCCAGGAATGCCTTCAATGCGCTTTTGAAAACGCTGGAAGAGCCGCCGGAACACGTAAAATTCGTTTTCGCCACGACGGAAATCCGCAAGGTCCCGGTTACGGTGTTGAGCCGCTGCCAGCGGTTTGATTTGTCCCGTGTCGATGCGGAGACGCTTAGTGCTCATTTTGCCGGTATCGCGAAAAAAGAAGGCGCCGCCTTCACCGAAACCGCGCTGAACCTCATCGTGCGCGCCGCCGACGGCTCTGTGCGCGATGGGTTAAGTTTACTCGATCAGGCGATTTCCCAGGTCGAGGCTGGCCTTGGCGTTGAGATCGGCGATGAGCAAGTTCGCGCCATGCTGGGCCTCGCGGATCGCTCACAAACATTCATGTTGCTCGAAGCGATCCTCGGCGGCGACGTACCGCAAGCCCTCAATCTATTTGATCAGCAGTACATCGCCGGCGCTGACCCAGCGGCAATTTTGGAAGATATGCTTGATGTCGTGCATTGGCTGACCCGGATCAAGATCGTACCGGCTGTTGCCGACGAGGCGGGCGTGCCGGAAATGGAACGCGTGCGCGGCAAGGATTTGGAGGCTCGGTTGAAAATGCCGGCCTTGGCGCGGGCCTGGCAGATGATGCTGAAGGGGTTGCAGGAAGTTCGCGTTGCCCCATCCGCCCGTCAGGCCACCGAGATGGTGTTGGTTCGCCTTGCGTATTCAGCGACCCTACCGACGCCCGAAGCCGCCCTGCAATCGTTGCCCGCTGGCGGCGACACGGCGGTGCCGGGTCCAGCCTCATCAGCAATCGAGCCAGCCGCGTCATCGCCTGTTTCGCCTTCTTCGACATCCGGGGCCCCACCTGATTCCGTCGCGGATCATTCTCCTCCAACATCCGAGGCCTCGGCGCCCGTGCCGCCGCCAATCCAACAGCGTACTGGGACCGATGATGCCGGCCCCTCCGCCAGTGCCGAAGTCATGCCCAATGGCCGGCCGGAACCGCCATTGGAAGACGCGCTACCGGTTCAGGAAGAAGTCGCCGAACCGGCGCCTGAACCTGGGCTTCAGAGCTTTGCGGACATTGTCGCCTTGGCCGGTGAGCGCCGAGAGGTGGTCCTCAAGGCGCATCTTGAGAATGACGTCCACATTGTCGATTTCGAAACCGGAAAAATTGAGTTCCGGCCAACGGAAACGGCGCCGTCGGATTTAGCCGGCCGGTTGACCAGCTTTCTCAATGACCAAACAAACATTCGTTGGGTCGTGACGGTTTCCGGTGAGGAGGGGGCGCCGACAATGACCCAGGACCGTGCCGCCGAACAAGCCGCATTGGAGGCCGAGGCGACGGGTCACCCGTTGGTCAAGGCGGTGTTGGAAACTTTCCCCGATGCCACCGTCGAGGATGTTCGGCGCGCCGCGTCAAAAGACGATTAACTAGCCGATCGGGCGCCGTTAAGCGCCGCGCGGTCCCAGCAAAATCATCGCCGCACCTGCTAGGCAGGTCACGGCACCGACCATATCCCAGCGATCCGGCCGGCCGCCTTCAACGACCCACATCCAGATCAGCGATATCAAGATGTAAACCCCACCATAAGCGGCGAAGGCGCGGCCTGCGAAATCAGCGCTGATCCGGGTCAGAAGACAGGCGAATATGACCAACAATACAAGACCTGGGATCAGCCAAAGTGGCGACTGACCCAACCGAAGCCATGCCCAGAAAGCAAAACAACCGCCAATTTCGGCTAACGCGGCGGCGCCGTAGATGGTGAATGCGCTCATGGTCAGGTCCCATATGAAAAGCGGTGTTGGTGTTACCCGTCAGTTTGGCCCCTCGCGCAATACAATGAAACCGCTTGAAGGAACAATCTGCGGGCCTTGCGGTCGGGGAAAACGCCGTTGAAAAAAGACGCCGCATCGCCGAAGGAATGATGTCGTGAATTTTGATTTGGCAACAATTACCCGACTTCGCAATTCGCACTGGTTCGGGTCCATTCCGGCACGCTGCGCCGGGCATCGTGATCGCGTTTTAAAAAAGACTGGCGCGGCGGCGTTCGATACCAATGTGTTCATCGCCGTTGCGGCGTCGGCGGTCCGGTCCGAAAAAATCGCCGACGCGAATATAGTGCCGCTGGTCTTCGACGACCGCGGCTATCCTTGAATACAGTAATTTGGCGCTAATCGGTTTGGTCAGAAATTCGGTCATGCCGATGTCACGGGCGACCTTCACGTGTTCGATGCGCGTGTTGGCTGTTGTCACGATGATCGGGACATAAGGGTTCGGCGTGTCGGGGTCTTTGCGAATGCGTTCGACGAAATCAAGGCCATCCAAGTCATAGGTCCAATCCGTCAGAACCACGTCGGAAGGGAAGGCCTGAAACATCTTGAACGCTTTGTCAGGGTCGGACGTGCTTTGAACGGTGGCAACCCCAAAGATGCGGAAAACGTCCGTCAGCAGCTGACGGATCAGCACATGCTTTTCCAGCACCAGGATATTTAGTTGGGTCAGATCGTAGGATTGAAGTTTGGCTTTCGCCATTCCGCACCTGTCGATCCCCTTTATATTGTCCCCGCCGTGCCAACCACAGCCCCAAGCTAGTATAGCGCAAATTCAAACTTTGCGAAACCCATTCGCGTGTATTCGATCAAATTATTCAAGCAGGAAGGTGTTCTCGGATGCCTCGCCCCAGGCATCCATGAAGGCGCGCAGGTGCGGTCGGTCGCCGCCTTGCTGTTCGATCATCGTGATCACATCAGCCGCGGCACGGTTGTAGGCATCGTGGTCCAGGGTGCCGCGGTGCTGCATTGTCCTGAGGTAAACAAGGTACGTGTTTAGTACATCGGTCTCGCAATAATCACGAACCGCCCGCACGTCACCGGCATCAATCATGTCGGCCACCTGCGAGCCATCGACGCCGAATTTGCCCGGAAATCCCATGGCGGCACAAACTTCCGCCAATTTGACCGGCGCCGATGCGCCGTAATCGCACAAAACGTCCAAAAGGTCGCAATGCCAATCCATGGAATAGCGGCTTTGATAGCTGTTCCATTTATCGCCGGCACCGTAGAGCCGGGGTGCGGCTATCCCGTGCGCCATGGCCCTGTATTTGAGCACGGGCAAATCAAAGGTCCGGCCATTGAAGCTGACCAAGCGGGGTTTCAAGTGCTCGAAATATTGAAAGAACCCTTGCAGTAGCTGTTTTTCATCAAACCCCGCTTCGCCGCCTGATCGAAGCTCTTTCAGATAGTAAGATTCGCCGCAGCCGCCATATTCGATATCGGCTTCCAGAAAACTGATCGCGACGACACGGTGAAACGGCTGACGGGGAAAGGCGTTTTTGCCGTCGGTAATGTCCAGGTGATAGCGTTCAAGCTCGGCGCGGCGGGCCTTAGTGTCCGGGTCGGTAAAGCCGGTTAGATTCGGCACGGCATCGGTATCGGGAACCGTCTCGATATCAAAGACGAAGAGTGTGCGGTGCTGCATGGTCAAAGGGCCTCCGCCAGTGTTATACACGACCCAAGGGTTCGCATGCACGGTATGCGGG
Organism: Rhodospirillaceae bacterium; assembly: GCA_018665815.1. Taxonomy (GTDB): domain Bacteria; phylum Pseudomonadota; class Alphaproteobacteria; order Rhodospirillales; family Casp-alpha2; genus UBA3470. The sequence goes on along the minus strand of JABJBP010000009.1, from coordinate 40,296 downwards.
CCCTGGGAGTTCGATCAACGAAGGAAAGTCTGATGACCAATCTTGGCCAGATGCTGAAGCAAGCGCAGCAAATGCAGTCGAAGATGCAGGAAATGCAGGATCAATTGGCGGAACTTGAAGTCACCGGCACGTCCGGGGGCGGTATGTGTCAGGTGACGCTGAACGGCAAGGGCGAGGCGCGCAATATCAAGATCGATCCGGCCTTGGTGACACCCGATGACGCGGAAGTCCTGGAAGACCTTATTCTCACCGCCATCAATGATGCCAAAGCGAAGGCGGATGAAAAGATGCGCGAACAGATGCAGGAATTGACCGGCGGTTTGCCATTGCCACCGGGTTTCCAATTGCCATTTTGATAGGCGTCAATTTGCAAACGCTTCCAGAAATTTGCGGTCATACGTTCTATCTACCTACTCTCGGTGAAGGCTCTGTGGTTGTTGATCTTGTGGCCTCAACGGCAGCCTTCTCGGCTGGTGTCATTGAAAAATCAGGCGCTTTCAGCCATTGCGTCGAGGCGACGCCCAAGAACTTTGATGCGATTGAGGAATTGGAACGACTCAACAAGTACTTTTACGCCATGGGCGGGCAAACTGGTCCGGTCACATTGCACATTCCGAACGACGAGTTTCATTGGGGCAGTATCGACGTGCCTGCCGGTTTCGAGGTGGCGGAAAAAATTGAAGTGCCAGGGCTGACGTTGGATGGATTATTCGACGAACTTGATCTCGATAAAATTGACTTGTTGAAAATTGATATCGAAGGGGCAGAAATCAATTTGTTCGACAGCCCCACCGATGCAACGTTGGCTAAATGTGCACAAATCACCGTGGAGTTTCACGATTTCATGGATCCGGCCCAGACGCCCGATGTTTTTCGAATCCGCCGCCGATTGGAAGCGCTGGGCTTCGCAACCATCGTATTTACGCGGCGACACCATGGGGATGTTCTATTTGTCCAGCCCGCCAAATTGGGGCTGAGTGGCCTCGAAATTTTGTATATCCGAACCATCGTAAAATTCGGACGCGGCCTACGACGCATGATGGCGCGCACCTTTGCAGCACATGAGACGCCGGCCTCGAAGGAAGGAACTGCCGCATGATGGCGCCGGAAATCGAACGGCTGATCAATCTCTTGGCAAAACTGCCGGGGCTCGGCCCGCGTTCTGCACGGCGTGCGGTTCTCGCGCTCATTCGCCGCCGTGAGACACTGCTTGCGCCGTTGGCAAAGGCAATGGGCGAAGCGGCGGAAGCGGTCCGCACCTGCACGAACTGCGGCAACATTGATGGCCGCGACCCGTGTGCAATCTGTGCCGACGTGCGGCGCGACGCCAGCGTGATTTGCGTGGTCGAAGATGTCGCCGACCTTTGGGCCTTGGAGCGTACCCATGCATTTAAGGGGCGCTATCATGTGCTCGGCGGCACGCTGTCGGCACTTGATGGGATCGGGCCGGATGACCTGCGGCTACCAGCGCTGGTGGGGCGCGTCGCGAATGCTTCGGCGACCGAGATTATCCTGGCCTTGAGCGCCACCGTCGATGGGCAAACAACGGCGCATTACATCGCTGATAAGTTGGCCGGTTCGAAAGTTAAAATATCAGGATTGGCACATGGTATTCCCGTAGGCGGCGAACTCGACTATCTTGATGATGGTACTTTGAGCGCTGCATTGAAGGCGCGGCGGACGATTGACAACGAAAGCCCAGTGGACAGCCCGGCGGACAACCTCGTGGAAAACACATGACCAACGCATTCTATGTCGCCCTGACGTTCAAATTGCGAACCCTCGGATCAAGGGACCGGGCGGCTGAGGTCAAGGCCCGCGAGGAATCGTCATGGGAACATTTAGGCGTCCCCCGCGAAGACATGGCCAAGGCCGTGAAGGCGGTTGTCGGTCAGGCGGATATCGATGTTTTGATGCCGTTCGCGCAGCGGCTTTGGAACGAACCGGTCTGGGAATTCAAGATCGCCGCATTGAGCATGATGAATCTGGAGCATGTTTCGGTGAACGGTGAATTGTGGCGGTTCGTCATCGATTGCGGCCCGCAGGTCGACGGCCCGGCACTGGCCGATTGTTTGGCGTTGGTCGGACGCCGATGCCTGCGCGATGACCCGGCACGTTTGGATGACCTTGCCAAATGGCCGGCCAGCTCCAACAAATGGATGCGCTACTCAGCACTTTGCTTCACCACCCAATGGACCGAAAAAGGTTTTGATCCGGCCCCCGTACTGGAATGGGTGCGCACGCTGGCCGCTGACAAAGAGCAATGCGTTCAAGATATGATCGGCGATTGGATACGCAAACTCGGCGCCAACGATTCAAATCGCCGCAATATGTTTCTTGCCGCGCACGGTGACGAATTGAAGCCGGAAGTTTTGGCTGAAGGCCGCCGATAAAGGTTACTCTTCGACCGCGCCTTCTTCCGTTTCGAGCCTTAAAGTATCGCTGATCTCTTCTGCTTCACCGTCAATGACGTCCCCAACATCCAACTTAGTGATCTGATAGCGTGGGATATGCGCCGGCACGCCCTTGTGACGATCTGGTCGGATACCGTATCTAATCAACGTCCGAATTCGCGGCAATAAGCGAGAATTTACGCTTCCGGCAACCTTGTCGAAGTGATCGATTGCCGATTTCAATCCTTTGCCAACCTTATTGGTTTCTTCAAGCATGACACCGATGCTGTCGATTAATTGCCGGGTGGTCAGGATAATTTTTTCCTGATTTTCGGCTTGCTTCTGAAAATCTATTTCGACTCGAGCAAATCCAATTAAGCCCGCCAATGCCGCTGGGCTCGCGACCGTTATCCCCAACTTCGCCGCCTTTCCCAAGAATTTGGGATCAGCGATAGATAATTTTTCTAAAGCGGCATCGTTGGGCAGATGCATGATGGTATTGATCCGGCGAATTTTTGCATCGCGCCCGGCCGATTGATAGCTTTCGCGCACGGCCGCCGCATAGTTTCTATCGGCCAGATCCTTAAGGTGATTATTCATGGTTTTAGACAAATTGGATAGGGCATTTGTTTCGGTATCTTGATCTTCAGCCTCGGCAAGTTCGAGTAAAAATTTTGATGCCTTACTGTCGATAACAAGCACGCAATCTCCAGGCAAAAAAACCATAACGTCCGGTCGCAATCGTTTCCCTTCGATTTGCTGCTGAACGACAAAATCGCGGCCTTTTTCCAAACCGAATGATTTTAGAGCGTTCTCCAATCCAATTTCCGCAAATTGTCCGGCGCCGCCGGGGCTGGATAAGGCACGCCAAACCGTCTCCATCGTATGGCGGTTTTCGCTCACATCCTTATCCAACGCAGCCAACGTATTCACCACTTGAGTAAATTTGTTGGTGACCTTTTCGGTGGTTTCTAAAACCCGCTTTTCGGCTTCTTCTTTGGCGGCTTTCGTTTCCTGCTTGTGGTCCTCAAGTAGCTTGGTTGACACTTGTGCGGCGATTTCCGACGTTGCGGCCTTGGCCGCATCAACGCTCTGCTTTTTCGCCGTTTCCCAATCCACCAGCCGCTCTTGCATGGATTGGACTTCTTTCAGGCGAACCGCAGCGTCGGTCAGTGCTTGGTTTTTCTCGCGCAATGCAATTTCGCGTTCGGCATTGGCTTCATTGAGCGCCAAATTCAATCGTTCAAGGGTTTTTAGTACCTCCGAATAGCGAGTCTGTGCTTCGGTTTTCTCGCTGATCAGATGGCGATTTTCCTCAAGCGCAATATCCAGTTCGGATTTCGCCTGAGCGTGCGCTTTGTCAAATTGATCAGATGATTGCTTATTGCGTGCGTGTTGTACGACCAGCATGGTCACTGCCACGACCGCAGCCAGCAGGCATATACTGAACACCGTCAACCCGTGTTCACCTTGCAGAAAAGTCACCACATTCATGCCACGGAACCACCATAATGATCTTTTATCACCTTGCCCGACGCCGATTGCGAACGCAAACTCGGCTAAGGTAATCGAAAGGACGGCTCATGCGACGATTGATGGTATTGATAATCGGCGGCGCACTGGCGGCAACCGCATCTTCATACGCGCAGGCACAACAGAACGTCACAGTGGCGGACCGCACAGCATTGGCATTGACCATTTATGGCAACGGCTTGGCTTTGGTGAAGGATCGGCGGCGGGCGGAATTACCTATAGGGATTAATGAGTTGTCCTTGAGCGGCGTCAGCCCGCAGATGATTGCCGACAGCCTGGAGCTTGGGTTTTCAAAACCTGTCCGACTGTTGTCTAGGACCTTGCGGCCGGCAAATTTGAACCCCAGAAGCTTGCTCGAAGCGCATATTGGCAAGACGGTTGAATTGATCAGGACACACCCGGAAACAGGCGTTGAAATGAGTATCGCCGCGACGCCAATTTCCGTGGCAAACGGCGTGATTGCGCGAATCGGCACCAAATTGGTCACCAATCCAGCCGGGCGATGGGCGTTCCCGGCCATCCCTGATCATCTTCGGGCCAAGGCGGCATTGGTGGTGGGTTTGGAAAGTGCCGCCGCCGGACAGCACGACATTGATATCCGTTACTTAAGCGGCGGGCTTTCTTGGCGTGCCGCGTATACCGCGAACTGGGACCGGCGCGCCGGAACCTTGAAATTAGCCGCCTGGGCGGCCCTTCAAAACAGCACGGCAATGCATTTCGATGCGGCCCGCGTCAGTCTTGTCGCCGGTCAGGTGCGGCGGGTGTCGTCGCCCCGCCGCGCGATGCCGGACCGTGCCCTGAGGATGAAATTGCAAGCCGAGATGGAAGATTCGAGCGGGGCCGTCGCGGTGCGCGAGGCGCTTGCCGGGTATCATTTGTATGAGTTGCCGCAAACCCTAACCTTAAGGCCCGGCGAAGAGGCCCAGGCGGCGCTGATGACGCCGTTTGCCGTCAACGTGCGGCGTGAACTGGTTTCGGAAAGCCACCCGGCGGTGTTTAGTCGCGTTCGCGGCGGCGCCAAGCAACCGAGCCATCCGGCCATCCGGCCATCCGGCTGAGTTTCGAAAACCCGAAGAGCGACACCGCCCAACCCTTGCCGGCGGGGACGGTGCGGTTATATGGGCCCGATAGCAGTGGCGCGCAGCAATTCCTAGGCGAGGATCGCGTTGGTGACATTCCCATCGGCGATGATGTCAAATTGAATGCGGGCAAGGCTTTTGATGTGCGCGTGTTCCGCCACCAATCGGATTTCCGCCGCCAGGACCGCAATAAATTTGAAGCGGCCTATGAAATTGTGCTGGTTAACGGTGGCACCAAGGTGGAAACGGTAAAAATCGTCGAAGCCGTTCCGGGTGATTGGCGCCTGATGGACTCCGATCAACCCCATACCCGCGAGAATAATCAAGCCGTTTGGCGGATCACGGTGCCGGCCAAGGGGAAAGCCGGATTTACCTACCGCGTCGCGGTACGTAATTAACGCCGTCCGCGCCAACCGCGGCAACAATTTGAAAACATCGCGATGTCGGTCTTGGAGATGAACTTGGGGTCGTGTTAAAAAGGTAGAATGAAGACGGCTTTAAAATTCCTATCCGACCGTTCCGGCGCGACGGCCATTGAATATGGGCTGATTGTCGCGCTGGTTGCCTTGGTCCTAATCGTTGCGGTGATGACTATCGGGACTGAGATCGGTAATACCTTTAATTCCATCTCGAATAGTTTCTAGTCGTACAGCAGGAGGCTGAAATGCCGATTGTCGGAAGATTGGGGTTGCTACTGGGTGTGATGGCGTTGGGTTCTGTTCAGCCTAGCGTTGTCCGTGCCGACACCATTGATGGCCAATGGTGTTCAAAGGACGGGCGTTCATTTTCCATTGATGGACCGAAGTTTGTCACTCCCGGCGAAAAGCGCTTGGATGGCGATTATGATCGTCATGGTTTCGCCTATACGGTGCCGGCTGGTGGGGCCGGCGCCGGGACGCGGGTCGACATGGATTTGATCGACGACTACACTTTGAATGTCCGGACAACCGACGGCGCGGTAAAGATTTGGCAGCGCTGCCGACGTTTGTCCAGTTAGGCCAGGAGGTAAGTTGATGGTTGGCGATAATCTGAAGCACGACAATCCAACCTTTCCTATGGCGCCCGGCCCGGTCGGCGGGCCGGCGGCGTGGCGGGGCCCCGAGATGGCCGCATCCGATGATTGGATCTACCGTCTCAGTGACGCGGAGATCTCGGAGTTGGAATCCGCGGCATCGACGTGTGAGGCGGCGGGCCTCGACACCCTGTCGATCACCAAGGCAGATTTTCCGTTGCCGGCGTTCGGTGCCCGTCTCGCCAGTTTACGCCAAGATTTATTGCATGGGCGCGGTTTCGCCTATGTCCGCGGTCTGCCCGTTGAGCGCTATGATATGGCGATGTTGGCGCGTTTGTACTTTGGCATCGGTGTTCATATCGGCGATCCGGTGGCACAAAATCGTAACGGTCATATGGTTGCCCATGTCATCGACATCGGCACATCGCCCGACGATCCCAAACAAAGGATCACGCAGACGCCGGTGGAATTGCCGTTTCATTCCGATTCCGTCGATGTGGTCGCGCTGATGTGTCGGAATTCGGCGCGCTCGGGGGGTGAATCGAGTATTGTCAGCGCCGTCAGTGTACATGACGAAATTCTCAAGCGGCGCCCTGATCTGCTTGAGGTTCTTTATCAGCCCATCCACATCGACCGACGTGGCGAGATTCCGGAAGGCATGGATCCGTGGTTCCAACTGCCGGTGTTCAACTGGCACGAAGGATTGCTCAGCACGTTCGGACCGCTCCGGCCTTATATTGACTCGGCCCAGCGTTTTGATGCGGTACCCAATCTGACGGACCTTCAGCTCGAAGCACTTGATTTATTGGATGCGGTGGCTCGCGACGAAGACATCTGTCTGCATCTGCCATTCGAAAAAGGCGACATTCAATTTCTGCACAATCATCTGATCATGCATGGCCGTACGGTGTATGAAGATTGGCTGGAGGCCGCGAAGAAACGCCATTTGGTGCGCCTGTGGCTGTCCATGCCGGATGGCCGCCCCTTACCCGATCAATATCGCCAGCGCTATGTGAATATTGAATTGGGCACGCGGCGGGGCGGCATTCATGTGCCCGGCCTCAAGCCCGTGTTGCCGCTTCAGCCGGAAACGCCGGCGTACCACTAAATCACGGTTTATGCGTCGTCGGGCTCTCGCCGTTCAGGGCCTGACAATAGGACCTCCTTGCGGCGCCGGTCGGGGCCGGTGAAATGCGGCGACCAGACAAACCGGCGCGGGTTCGTCGCTACAGCCTCGATACGCTGTACCAGTTGCTTGATTGAGCAAGGTTTGATGGCGATTTCATTGACCCCCGCATCGCGTATGGCAAAGATTTCGTCGGGGCCGACTTGGCTGGTGACCATGATGACCGGAATTTTTCGATCCGGACTGGCTTCGGCATGACGCAGAAATTTAACGAATTTCAGATCGTGATGCGTGATCACTAAATCAACTTCGCCCATCTGCAGATAGCTGAGCGCGTTTTTTGGATCGATGACCGTGTTGACATTGGCAAAGCCGATGGACCCCAGTTCCCGGCTCAGAATATTCAACCATTCCCGGTCCGTATCCAGACACAGTAGGCGCATCCCTGCTGCTTTATCGGATAAATCAAGCATACCGGATTATAACCGAACGTTTCTGGGTGATGCGAGCATTTGATACACAGTTAAATACATCATTTATTAGACTTTCGAGCCAATCTGGACGACTTGTTTGCCGAAATTCCCGCCTTCCAACATCGATAGAAAGGCGGCCGGCGCATTTTCAAGGCCATCGGTGACGTCGACCCGGTATTTGACCGCCCCGGATTTCAGCCATCCCGCCATTTCAGCCGCAAATTCGTCGAACCGGTGGACGTGGTCGCTAACAATAAATCCTTCCATACGCATGCGCTTGCGATTGATATGGGTAAGGTTGCGAACACCCGGCGTTTCTTCACGGGTCAGATTGTACTGACTGATCATCCCACAGACGACGATCCGGGCACCGATATTGGCATGATCCAGCGCCGCTTCCAGCGTTCGGCCCCCGACGTTATCGAAATAAACATCAAGGCCGTTCGGTGCCGTTTCCCGCAATGCCGCCAGAAGATCCGATTGCGTGCGATGATTTATGCCAGCGTCAAATCCCAGTGCTGAGGTGATGAAATTGACTTTGTCATCGCTCCCCGCGCTGCCCACCACATGGCACCCCTTGAGGCGCCCGATTTGGCCGGCAATCTGCCCGACGGCACCGGATGCGGCGGAGACGAAAACCGTCTCACCGGGTTTAGAGGCACCGATTTCCATGCCAATCCAGGCGGTCATCCCCGGCATGCCGAGCGCCCCCAGGTAATAGGGCAATGGCACCGTTTGATCATCAATGACACGCAGGCCCTTGGCCCCGGCAACGACGCTGAAATCGGCCCAGTCCAGCATGCCGATGACCAATTGGCCGGCCGCGAAGGCGCCGTTTTCAGAACGCACGACCTGACCAACCACGCGCGCCTGCATGGGTTCATTCAAAGAAAAGCACGCGGCATAGGATTTCGCGTCATCCATGCGGCCGCGCATATAAGGGTCAAGCGACATGTAGAGCGCGCGCACCAACACGTCACCTTCACCAAGTTCCGCAACCGGCACGGTGCGCATGCCAAAATCCTTGGCTGTTGGTCGGCCGAATGGCCGTAGTTTCAAAATGATCTGGCGATTGGAATTGGACATGTTGGACGGTCTTTCCCTGCAATTCAGGCCGTTCCCAGCCAAGTACGTTTGCCCACCCGCGCGAAACCAAATGAAAATCAGCGGAACGAGTGTTGTGGCGAGTGACTACGCACTCCGTTAAATCAAAACTGCCACGACCGCAGCGGTCATGCACGTTGCCATGACCCCCGCGGCAATCGATTTCATCCCCAGCGAGACGATATCGGCGCGGCGTTCCGGTGCCATGGTCGTCAAGCCACCGATCATAATGCCCAGCGAACCGAAGTTAGCGAACCCGCAAAGGGCATACGTCATGATCAAGCGGGCGCGATCGTTTAACATTTCCGCCGGTAGCTTTGCCATTTCGGCGTAGGCGATAAACTCGTTCAGGATAATCTTAGCGCCCAAAAGCCCGCCGGCGGTCGCCGCCTGTTCCCAAGGTATCCCCAATAACCAGGCGAGCGGCGCCAACGCCCAGCCGAGCAATCGTTGCAACGTCAATGCTTGACCGGCGACATCGGGCGCCAAGCCAAGGACAATATTGACGAGACTGACCAGCGCGATCATGACGATCAGCATGGCGATGACATTGATCAGTAGTTTGACGCCATCAACAGTCCCTTGAGTGATGGTATCCATGGCGCCACCGGCGGTGCGGGGCAGTTCGACCGTGTCATTGATTGGCGCATCATCTGTCGGTTCCGGCGGCACCATGAGCCGCGCGATCACGATGGCCGCCGGGGCATTGATCAGGCTGGCCGTCAGGATGTGGCCCAAGGCGCCGGGAATGACAGGTTCCAGAATAGTCGCGTAGATCACCATCATAGTGCCGGCAATGGTGGCCATGCCGGCGGTCATGACGACGAACAGGTCGCTGCGCCCGAGACGCTGAAGATAAGGCCGGATCAGCAACGGGGCTTCGACCATGCCAACAAAAACATTGGCTGCAACACCAACACCGGCAGCGCCGCCCAACCTGAATATTCTTCCTAACAGCCAGGCGAACGCGCGGACCACAGCAGGTAAAATCCGCCAATGATACAACAGCGCCGATAAGGCGCTGACGACCAGGATCAAAGGCAGGGCTTGGAACCCCAGAACGAAGGCGGCGCCTGGATAGCTTTCCGTGAACGGTAGCGTGCCGCCGCCAATATAGCCAAAAACAAATCTGGTGCCCGCACGGGTTGCCTGTTGCAAGGCAAGCACGACGTCGTTGAGGCCCAAAAACAGCGCCTTCGCCACCGGCACCTTCAATAGCAAAAGGGCGATAGCGAACTGTAATCCCAATCCCGCGCCGACAAGGTGCCACAAGGCACGTCCGCGCAACGCCGCCCGGCGTTCGCTGAAGGCAATGGCGAGGACAGTGAGGGCGGTGATACCGAGCAGGCTTTGCATGAGTTCCAATATCCGGGTCGATTGATAGGGCGCAAGACTACAGGGTCGCACCGAGTTTCGGCAAATTTGCCGGCCCGTTTGCCGCCCTGTTCATATTCCGGCCATATGCCGTTCATCTTGACGGCCCGGAAGTCAGCGCTTATGTCCAGGCAATCGAAATGGCCGATACCATCCAGGAACTGAAACAATGGCCCTGTTGCCTATCATCATCGCGCCGGACCCGCGCTTGAAGATCAAGACCAAGCCTGTCGACAAGGTCGATGCGTCGGCGCGTCAATTGATGGATGACATGTTGGAAACCATGTACGCGGCCGATGGCATCGGCTTGGCGGCGCCGCAGATCGGCGATAAACGCAGCGTCATCGTCGTCGATTGCGCCGGCAAGGAAGCGGACCCGCAACCGATCATGATGGCCAATCCTGAAATCCTCGAAGTTTCTCCGAAAGATTTTGCCCATGAAGAAGGATGCCTTTCGTTGCCCGAGCATTTTGCCGAGGTGGTCCGGCCGGACAGCATTCGGGTTCGTTATCTGGATGAGAATAGCGAGCTTCGTGAAATTGAAGCCGACGGCATTTTGGCCGTATGCATTCAGCATGAAATGGATCACTTGGATGGTATTTTGTTCGTTGATCATGTTTCAGCGCTAAAGCGCAATATGATTCTTAGGAAGCTCAAGAAATCAAAAAAACAAGCCGCCCCGGCAGGCGTCTGAAACGGCGGCGGGGATGACCGCGCTCAAACTCGCCTTCATGGGCAGTCCGGATTTCGCGACGCCGGTGTTGGCGTCGTTGATTGACGCCGGGCATGAAATTGCCTGCGTGTATGCCCAACCGCCCAGGCCGGCGGGCCGTGGTCACAAGGAACGTCCAGCACCGGTTCATGCCTATGCGGCTGAAATCGGCATTGATGTCCGAACGCCGGCGAATTTCAAAAACCTTGACGATATCCAAGCCTTTGTAGATTTGGAATTGGATGCGGCGGTGGTCGTCGCTTATGGGTTGATCCTGCCCCCGGCGCTTTTGAGCGCACCGCGTTTAGGATGCATCAACGTCCATGCCTCGTTGTTGCCGCGGTGGCGCGGCGCGGCACCGATCCAGCGTGCGATTTTGGCCGATGATGAGAAGACCGGTGTATCCATTATGGCCATGGACGAGGGGCTGGATACCGGCGCCGTCTATGCGGTTGAAGACGTTTTGATTGGCGCCGAGACAACAGCCACCACATTGCACGATGAATTGTCGGCACTGGGCGCCAAGATGATGCCGACGGTCCTTGCCGACATTGACGCGGGCACCTTAGAAGCCCGACCGCAATCGGTTGAAGGCGTGATTTATGCCAATAAACTGAGCCGTGATGAAAGCCGCATCGATTGGCGGGCACCGGCGGCGCAGATAGAGCGAGCGGTCCGTGCCCTTAACCCATGGCCCGGTGTTTGGTTTGAATATTCAGGCACTGATGGACCGGCGAGAATCAAGGTGTTGGACGGAAACGTGGTTGCTGATGCGCCGGCTGGAAGCCCCGGGACGGTGGTTGCCGAGCCATTGGTTATCGCCTGCGCGGCGGATGCATTTCGCGTGGAACGGTTGCAGCGACCCGGTAAGGGACCAATGGAAGCCGAGCCGTTCCTCCGCGGATTTCCCATCGCGCCCGGGCGACGCCTGGACTAATTCTAGCTATCAAAGCTCAGCAATGAACCTTCGTGATCTACCTGCTCGATGCTTGTAATCCCTTGGCGCATCTCGGTAATGATGAACTCGGCCTTGCGCGCCGGCCCGCCGAGGGTGGGGTCGGGAAACATTTTGTGCCAGGCGTCCAACTTCACCGAAAGCGCACAGAGCACGCCGCCGATGTTTGTGTGGTAGCTGGAGATCACCCGCTCAATCTGGCGGAAGCGTGCGGCGGAGATTTCGTCCCACATATGTGCAGTGCTGCGTTCGAAGTTCTCAACGCGGCCGGTAATCCCGGACAAGCGTTCGCTGATGATCGATTCCAGCATTTCGCAAGTCTCCATCAAGCGGATATCGCTCTTCATCTGGACGTTGCCCTTGATATCGTCAACGGCAAACAGGAAACCGGCGATGATCGGCACGAGGGGGTCCAGGCATTGGCGGTAGTAGGACAGCGACAGGAAGATATCGCCCTAGTCCTCCATGAACTTTGGGATTTCCTCGGGCTTGATCTCGAGCTTGTCGGCCATGATCCGAAGTTTCTCCAGCGCCTTCGAGATATCGGGATCGCGGAACAATTTGACCACATCACCGAAATCTTGAATTTCCACCTGATCGCTACCGTAAATCTGACTTATCAACGGGCGGGTGAAGGATTTCATGTATTCGGTCAGCTCTGCGTTCTTAATTCTCCGAAAGTTTCAAGGCATCGACCGTGTTGACCTCGACGCCTTGTTCACGAAGCGACACCCTCAGACTGTAGACATCGTAACTGGGAAGCCTCCAAAGGCGGCGCAGCATGGCATATTCTTTCGGTGGATTATCTGGGTTCCAGCCAAACTCGGCGGGCAAGCTCTCAACATTCAGTTGTCCACTGCCGGCATATGTATCGGAAAAAACCTCAATAACGCCTTGAAGGCGGGAATTCTTGATCAATCGCGCGGATGCGAGGCCGGGCGTTTCCATGGGCAGGTCGCCAAGCGGCAGGATATGAAGGGAATCGCGATCGACGGCGCGCTGTTGATCGTCTTCGCCATTCATGTTGTCTTGCCCCAGATGCGCGACAAATCTCGAATTATTTCGCCGCGCCGTGTACCAGGGGTTGAGAATAGCGGTATTCAGGGCTCTTCTAAAAGAGGTAATACGTTGTGTCTTCTTGTTTGGGAAACATCAACCGGACCGTATAGTTTACGCCGATGACCAGATACCAACTTCTCATTGAATACGACGGACATGGTTTTGTCGGATGGCAGCGCCAGGATAACGGCCTTGGCGTCCAGCAAGTGTTAGAGGACGCGGTGAGCGCGTTCAGCGGGGAGGCGGTCGTTGTGCAAGGCGCGGGGCGAACCGATGCCGGGGTTCACGCATTGGGGCAAGTTGCGCATTTGGATCTGGCCAAGGAATGGCCCGCCGATACAGTTCGTGATGCCATGAACGCACACATGAAGACCCATGCGGTCAGTGTACTGACGGCACGCGTGGCGGTGCCGGACTTCCATGCTCGGTTTTCCGCAATCCGGCGCGCTTATCGATATTGCATCGTCAACCGCCGTGCTCCTTTGTGCATTGCCCAAGGCCATGCGTGGTGGGTGCCGTCACCATTGGACTCCGACGCCATGGCGAAGGCCGCGGGCGTTCTCATCGGGCATCATGATTTCACCACCTTCCGGGCGTCTGAGTGTCAGGCCAACTCGCCGGAAAAAACGCTTGATGAATTGACGGTACGGCGATGCGGCGAGGATATTGAGATCATCGCCCGGGCACGTTCATTCCTACACCATCAGGTGCGCAATATGGTTGGCTCATTGGCATGGGTTGGCGAAGGGAAATGGACGTCCGATGATATGCGCCGGGCCCTTGCAGCCAAGGACCGCCGCGCCGGCGGGCCGACGGCACCGGCCGACGGCTTGTTTCTGGTTTCCGTTGGCTATGGCGATGACAATGAATAAATTGAAGCGGCGTTGTGCGGCCAATCGACGCCGCTTATATTCGGAGTAGACATGGCACAAATACCCTTAAGCTTGAATGAGAATTCTGCGGATTCCAACGGCATTGGACCGGGCGGCACAGGATCAGGCGATCCGGGGCCGCATGAGGCCGGGCCCCAAGCGCCGCAAAAAAGCCCGGTCATGGGGTGGTTTGCCGTCGGGTTTGGGTTTTTGGGCATATTCACCATCGGCTTTGTGTTTGTGCCGCTTGGATTGATATGTTCGTTGATAGCCTTGTTAACGGGCCAAGCGATCTGGGGGGTCATCGGGTTAATGTTGGCCGTGGCCGGTTTCCTGACGTCGCCGAAACTCTGGTTGATCGTCGGGTTGAGCGCCTTTTATGCGACGTTTGATTCGAACGAATATATAAAGCCGTTCCTGGATATTCTTAAATTGATTGGTATTGGCGGCGGCCTGGAAGTCTGAACACCGGTTGATCTTCAGGCGAAGCGGCTGGAAATCGTTTCGATTAAAAGCCCCAGTAGAAAATCCATGGCGACCACCGCCACCGCTGTGCCGGGCGGAATTTCCAAGGCATGGCGCGTCACAAAAAACGTCAGGGCCAAAATCCATAACAGCGCCATGACGGCCAGGAGATTGGCGACATCAGGTGGAAATGCGCCGGTAATACCGAAAACAGCGATCGGCATGTAGACGATGCTTTGGATAACGGCAATCCAGTTGTAGGCGACGAAATAGCGGATGTAGTTCATCTCGCGGCCCAGGTGATACGAGAACGACAGCATGATCACCGGAAATGCCGTCCAGGCGATGACGTAGGCGAGCCCTTCGATAATCAGATAATGGAGAAAAGGTCCGCCGCCTTCGGTGGTCAGATATTGTATGAGGATCAAGATTAGGAACAACGGCGCAATGACGACCGCGGCGTAAAAGGATTGCCAAAACCCATGGATTGAGTTGTCGAAGTACTCGAACCCCTCAAGATCGAACCGGGCGAGACCCGCCGCGCCGGCAATGCCGACGGAGATATCCGCCACTGGCAGCATCAGACGATCTCAAAATATGAAATCAGTATGCGCTCGTAGATTTGGGTCAGGGCTTCGATATCCGAGACCAAGGCATTCTCGTCAACCTTATGGGCGGTTTCATTGATCAAGCCGAATTCGACAACCGGGCAATGATCTTTGATAAAGCGCGCATCCGATGTGCCGCCGGTGGTGCTGAGTACCGGTGTGCGGCCGGTTTCCTGAATAACCGCGTCGCTAACCAGTCTGCTCAATGGCCCAGGCGGTGTCAGGAAGGCTTCGCCGGAAACTGAAATTTGCAATTCCGCGCCGGCAATTTTTGATGCAATGCCTTGCAGGTGTGCGGCTAGGCTATCGCCCGTATGAATGTCGTTAAACCGAATATTGAACCGCGCCGTGGCCGTGGCGGGAATCAGGTTGGTCGTTTCATTGCCGACGTCGATGGTGGTAATTTCCAGATTGGTCGGCGGGAAATGCGCGGTGCCCTCATCGAACACATGATCATCGATTGTTTTCAAAAATGCCAACAACTGAGGGACCGGATTGTCGGCTAATTGGGGGTAGGCCACATGGCCTTGGGTGCCGCTGACCGTGATCCGGCCGCCCAAGCTGCCGCGTCGGCCGATCTTGATCATATCGCCCAGTTGGTCGGGATTGGTGGGTTCGCCGACCAGGCACGCATCCATGACCTCGTCATTTTTGCGCATCCAGTCCAGGACCTTGAGCGTGCCGTTCACCGCGGGGCCTTCCTCGTCGCCGGTGATCAATAGACTGATCGAGCCGGGCAAGGTTTGGGCCTTTGCCTTAACGACACGCGCCGCCGCCACGGCAAACGCGGCGACCGCGCATTTCATATCCGCGGCCCCCCGCCCGTACAGGCGTCCATCGCGGACCGTCGGAGCAAACGGATCGCTGGCCCAGTCCGCCGCATTCCCCGGCGGCACCACGTCGGTGTGCCCGGCAAAGCAGAAATTCGGCGCGGTGTCGCCGAAGCGGGCGTAAAGATTGTCGACGTCGGGGGTCGCGGCGTCGCTGAATGCCAGACGTTGGCATTGAAACCCGAACGGCTTCAAATATTCGCTCAGGGCATCCAGCGCGCCTTCGTCAACGGGCGTGACCGACGGGCAGCGAATCAGCTGTTTGCTGAGCTGAACCGGTTCGTCGGTGTCGCCGATGCCGCTCAATCCCGCAACAATTCGTTGATTGATGTCTTTGATCGGGTCTTCGCATCGACCTGCTTGATGATCACCGCGCAATAGAGCGATGGCGTCGGTTTGCCATCAACCACTGGTCCGGGCAAGCTTCCGGGGACGACAACGGAATACGCTGGTACCCGACCGTAATGGACCGTGCCGGTGTCGCGCTCGACAATCTTGGTCGACGCGCCGATGAAAACACCCATGGAAATCACCGAACCTTCTTCGACGACAACGCCTTCGACGACTTCTGAGCGTGCGCCGACAAAGCAATTATCCTCAATGATAACCGGACCGGCTTGCAAGGGCTCCAACACGCCACCCAATCCGGCGCCGCCGGAGATATGACAGTTCTTCCCGACTTGCGCGCAGGACCCGACCGTTGCCCAGGTATCGACCATGGTGCCGCTATCGACATAGGCGCCCAGATTGACAAAGCTCGGCATCAACACCACGCCGGGTGCGATAAACGCAGAGTGGCGGACGATGCAATGCGGAACCGCGCGAAAACCGGCGTCGCGGAATTTTGCATCGTCCCAGCCTTTGAATTTTGAATCGACTTTATCCCACCACGGTGCGCCACCGGGGCCGCCGGAAATCGTTGCCATGTCATTGAGGCGGAATGACAAAAGCACGGCTTTTTTGAGCCATTGATTGACCTGCCATTCATCGCCGGATTTTTCAGCCACCCGGGCGCCGCCTGAATCCAACAAATTCAGGGCCTCTTCAACGGCCTCGCGGGTCTCATCGGTGGTTTCCGTGGATATCTCATCGCGCGCCTCCCAGGCGGCGTCGATAAGGGCTTCTAATTGACTGACACTCATATGGGTTCACCTGCTCAAGGGGCTGAAATGGCCAAAAAACGGCCCCGAAGATGGGCCTTGGGGCGGGGGCTGTCAATACGGCCGCAACCGGTGGCGCAATCCGGCTAATTCGTAGTGATTTGGGCCAACCAATCCGTCAGATCATCAACCACATGATGGACATAATCATTTTCAGCGCCTTCACGGCCCCAATCGTTTTCGGAACTGACCCACACGCAGGTCATGCCCATGGCGGCGGCGGGCTCGAGATTGCGCGCCATGTCTTCGATCATGACGCAGCGATCGGGTGTCAGATTGTGGGTTTGAACCAGATCATCGTAGACAGCAGGATTGGGTTTCGGGCGATAATCAGAGGCAACAATATCGTATATGGCTTCGAAATGGTCGCGGATGCCGAGCTTTTCCATGATCCCTTCGGCGTGCATCACCGAACCATTGGTGAAAATGATTTTGCGACCCGGCAAGCGTGCCAATGCGGCGTCCATGGCAGGATTGGCATCGATCGGCGTGAGGTCGATTTTATGAACAAAATCAAGGTATTCCGCTGGGTCGGTGCCGTGGTTATCCATCATGCCCCGCATTGATGTGCCGTGCTCGCGGAAATAAGTTTTCTGCACCTTGTAAGCTTCCTGCCAGTCGAGTGACAGATACTGCATGATGAATTGAGTAATATTTCGGTCAACCTGATCGAACAGGCGGCATGAAGCGGGATATAGCGTGTTATCAAGGTCGAACAACCAAGCTTCTGCCTCTTCGAGGTCAGAAAGCCTGGGGGAACTAGAAGATGGGATTGCGGTGTCCATGTCTGCATTAGACCGGTCACCAAGACGTTATTGCAAGACTGAATAGGCTCTGGCGGCATCGGTGCGGATTTACTAAACTGAGGAAACCTCGAATAGGGTTCGTTTTCGGTTCCAGTGACGGAACTGGAGCGGACGGAGGAAGATGGCGATGAATAATCAAGAAAACGGTCCTATGGACTGACATGGGGGAGGCGGAATCAGCATGAGGTCAGCGTGGCAATAGAGACGCTTCCACGTCTGGATAGTTATCCCGGCGCGGCACTCAGCATGAGCGCGACCGGCGATGTGCTGGTGGCGAATGCCCGTGCTGAGGGCGTTGTGTTGTTGCTGGCCAGTGGCAGCCTGCTTGAGGTCGCGGAACTGGTCAAAGAAGCGGCCAATTCTTCGACAATCGCGGCGGGGACCGTGTCCGTACCGACCGATAACGGCGATATCCTTTTGGAAGTGACCGTGCTTCCGGAAGATGGCGCGGACAGCCTCATTGTGTTGGCCAGGGATTTGACCATGGAGCGTAATTTGCGAAGCGCTCTGGTTGAATCGCGCCAGCGATACAAAGATCTTGTCGAGGTTTCCAGTGATTTTTATTGGGAAACCGACCCCCAAGGAAAATTTGTATTCGTTTCACCGCGCGGCGGCCTGGGGCATGCCAGCGAAGATTTGATTGATCGTGACGGTTCCGAGTTTGTCGTTGACCCGGAAGCCTTCTCGCCTTTGCCGTTTGTTTCCGAACGCCCCCTTGAAGACGTTGAAATGTGGTTCATGGGGAAGGATGAGGAAACCGCGTGCATGTTGGTGTCCTGCGTGCCCTTGTTTCGTGAAGACGAAAACGGTCGTGAATGGAGCGGCACCCGCGGTGTTTGCCGTGATGTCACGGAGGAGCGACGTAGCGAAGCGGCACTTTCGCGTGCCCGTCACCGTGAGCAGTTATTGGGCTATATCGTCAGCTCAGTCCGCGACGAACTTGATCCGCAGAATATGCTGACGGCCGCCGCGACGACAACGGCCCGGGCGCTGGGCGTTGCCGGATGCCGGATTTACCGGCAGACCGAACCGGACAAGGTTTTGATTGCTGCGGAGTACGGAAACACGGAGGAATTAGAAGAACTGGACGAATCGATCCGTGATCTCGGACTTCAAAGTGAGGTTAAGCCCGTCGAAATCGGCCCTTGGAGCACGCTTGCCGTAGCGACGCATTACCGACAGGAAATGAACGGCGCGATCACCATTTGGCGGAGCGCCAAGGGTGATCCCTGGGAAGACGATCATCTGATTTTAATTGCCGATATTGCCGACCAACTGGGAATCGCCAATGAACAGGTGACCAACCATGAGCGGATTGTCGCGCTTTCCCGTACTGACAGCATGACCGGCCTGTTGAATCGCCGCGCCTTCTTCGAAGAGGAATTACCCCGACGTGCGTCACGATTGGAACGTAGTCGCGAATCGGCGGCCCTGTTTTACGTGGACATGGACAACTTCAAGCTGGTCAATGATACCCACGGCCATCAAACCGGCGACGACGCGATTATGTTTTTGCGCGACATGCTCATCGATTTTTCGCGGCCTGGTGACGTCATTGCGCGGCTTGGTGGTGACGAGTTCGCCATGTGGTTGGATGGCATTTCTTCAGAAGTTGCCGAAGTTCGTGCCACATCACTGATCAAACAAAGTCAACCGATGTTGCAATTTTCAGGTGATGATGATCATCCGCTAGGTATCTCGGTTGGGATTGCGGTCTATGAGCCCGATACCCATGAAAGTATTGATGATTTACTTGCCCGTGCGGACGCGGCCATGTATGCCATTAAGAACGCTGGAAAGGGCGGTTTTCATATGGCTCCGCCCGCTGTTGAGGGTTCTAGCGAAGGTAGTTAAATTATTGTTCAACACGCGAAAACCTGAGGCCCACCGTCGTGAACGCCGACGTCAATAGCGCCGTATCACTTATGAACAGTCCAAGGAATTAGCGCGCAACGCTGATCCTTCGGTGCGGGTTGCGTTGGCGAAACGGGATGATTTGCGTCCCGAAATTCTCTATTTCCTTGCCGAAGACGCAGAAGCCGAGGTGCGCCGTGCGGTTGCTGAAAATACTGCGGCCCCGGGACATACCGATATATTGTTGGCTAGGGACAGCGATATGGATGTGCGCTCGAACTTAGCCGTCAAGATCGCCACGGTGGCGCCAAACCTGTCTGCAGAGGAGCGTGACAAGGTTCGCCGTTCCACCCACGGCGCATTGGAGATGTTGGCGCGTGATCAGATCAAGGTCGTTCGTCAGGTTCTTGCCGATGCGATGAAGGATATTGCCGAAGCGCCTGAGGGTATCGTCAAGACTCTAGCGCGCGACATGGAAATCGAGGTTTCGGGACCGATCCTGGAGCATTCGCCCGTGTTGTCGGAAAGCGATCTTGTTGAGATCATTGAGGGGAGATTTCGTATGACAAAGCCAAGGAATTGGCAGGCCATGACGATGAAAATGTGCGCCTTGAGTTGGCGGCGCGACCGGATGTAAAACCGGAAATTTTGTATTTTCTAGCCGATGATGCGTCATCGAAAGTCCGAACGGCAATTGCTGAAAACCAGCGGACACCACATCACGCCGATATCATTTTGGCGAAGGACAAAGATGCGAATGTTCGCGAAAGGCTGGCCGATAAAATTTCCCGGCTGGCACCGGAACTCAGCCCCGATGATAAAGATAAGGTCAAGAAGATGGCCTACGACACGCTCGAAACCTTGGCCAAGGATGAATTGACACGGGCCCGCCAAATTTTGGCAGAGGCACTGCAAGATGTTGCCGGTGCGCCGGCGCCAGTTATTCGCAAACTCGCTTTCGACACGGAATTGGTCGTTGCCGGCCCAATCTTGGAAAATTCGCCGGTTCTTACTGACGAAGACCTGATGGAAATTATCGAGCGCGGATCGACGACCGGACGGTTGAGTTTTATTTCCAAACGGAAGGACGTCACCGAAGGAGTATCCGAGGCCATTGTGGCCACCGCTGACGAGTATGCTGTGGCTCTTTTGCTGGCTAATCCGAGCGCGCAGATTCGCGAGACGACCTTGGACCGCGTTGTCGATGAGGCGAAGGATGTCATCAGCTGGCATGCGCCGTTGGTGTCCCGGCCGCAAATTTCCGGATACGCGGCGAAGCGTCTTGCCGGGTTCGTTGCCGCCAATCTTATCCGGGTGTTATCAATCCGCTCAGATTTGGAGCCCGATGTCCTCGAAGAGGTCAAGAAAGCGGTCACCAATCGCATCGAGGGCGGCGAATCTGACCTCAAAGACGCAATTCAATTGGAAGATACCGAGACACCTCTCGAAGTGGCTATGGGGAAAGTTCAAAAACTCAAGGACAAGGGCGATTTGAACGAAGCTAGGGTTCGCAAGATGGTGAGCGGCGGAAAAAAGGAAGAAGTCATCGCTGCACTGGCTATCATGAATGAGGTGCCTGCCGTCGCCGTTCAAAAAGCCATCAATGCGAAGAATATTAAAGGCGTTGTTTCAATATGTTGGAAAGCTGAATTGAGCGCCAAAACCGCTGAGCAAATTCAATCTGTTGTCGTTGAAATTGGCGACAGCGAAATCATGAAGGCCGAAAGTGGCAAATACGCGATGAGCGATTCCGATATGGAATGGCAGTTCGAATTTGTCATCGATATGGCTTAGGGGCGGTCGTCGCGATTAACAACATCGACCGGCGGTGAAATTATTCGCGTATGATTTGGGTGCCGACGCCGCCCTTCGTGAACAATTCAATTAAAATGGCGTGTGGCACCCGGCCATCGATGATGGTTGCGGCACCGACGCCGCTTTTTACAACATCAATGCAGGTTTCGATTTTCGGGATCATGCCACCTTGGATCGTGCCGTCGTCGGTCAACACCGCCGCTTCGGCCATGGTCATTTCCTGAATAACCTTGCCGTCCCGGTCCAATACGCCGGCGACGTCGGTGAGCATATACAATCTGGTGGCACCAACTGCGGCAGCGATGGCACCCGCGGCGGTGTCCGCGTTGATGTTTAAGGTCTCACCGTCGGGTCCAAGGCCGATGGGCGAAATGACCGGGGTAATATCGCCATCATTGAAGGCATCCAGGATGTAGGGATTGACCTCTTTTGGATCACCCACAAGACCAAGATCAAGAACCCGCTCGATATTCGAATCGGGATCGCGCTTCGTCCGTTTCAGGCGTTCAGCTTGGATGAGATTGCCGTCTTTGCCACAAATGCCGACGGCATAACCGCCGGCGCTACTGATACCGGCGACGATTTGTTTGTTGATGGATCCGGCCAGCACCATTTCGACAACATCGACAGTCGTCTTGTCGGTTACCCGAAGGCCATCAATGAATTCCGATTTAATTTGCAGTTTTTCCAGCATCGCGCCGATCTGCGGGCCACCACCGTGCACCACGATGGGGTTGAGG
This sequence comes from Rhodospirillaceae bacterium, assembly GCA_018665815.1. Lineage (GTDB taxonomy): Bacteria > Pseudomonadota > Alphaproteobacteria > Rhodospirillales > Casp-alpha2 > UBA3470. Next base: position 18,326 of record JABJBP010000009.1, on the reverse strand, counting down.
CCAACTTGGCGCAACAAGACGATATCGCGCGAAAAGCGTTGGGCCAGCGCCGGGTCGCCCATGGCATGTCCGCCATACTTGATGACCACCGTCTTACCGGAAAACCGGCGCATATAAGGTAGCGCCTCGGACAGGATTTCCGCCTGCGCAAGCCAAGTATCCTTATAGGCTTCGTGGTCAATTTCATCGTTCATGGCGGCAACCCTATATTAGTCGAACGGAATGGGCCAGAGGGCAGATAAAGCCGTGTCGATCAGATGAATTGAAAATGCGTGTTTGAAAAATTAATCACTTCGGTGATCTCTGGAATCTCTGACTGCCGTCCGCCGGCCTGCCGGCAATTCTTCTCCCTAACAGGTGACAATCAACTGAAAAATGGAATATTCTCTCTTCAAGAGCTTTCGCCTTGATTTGCCGTCCGATGTCAGCGGAAATTCTGCAGTGAGGCGGGATGCCGTTAACGTCTATGGTCGTGTGTAACTCGGACTAGGTAACTACATGACGATACTGATTGTGGGATCAACCGGCATGCTTGGCCAAGCTATTGTGGTCGAGGCGCAGCGGCGTGGGTTCAAGACAGTTGGTGCCGCGCGGCGGAACGCTGAAATATCCGTCGATCTTGTTGATGATGATTCAATTGCGAGTGTTCTGCGAGCCGTCAATCCATCCATGGTCATCAATGCAGCCGCGTTGACGGACCTGGATCGATGCACGCGGTTCCCTGATGAGGCTTGGCGGGTCAACGCGCGCGCCGTCGGCGTGCTGGCAAATCTGTGCAACCGAAGCCGGACGAAACTTCTTCACGTATCGACGGATCATTATTTCGTTGGCGACGGCGCCGCCAGGCATGATGAGACAGCGCCTGTCTCGCTAATTAACGAGTACGCAGCCAGCAAATATGCCGGCGAGGAATTGGCGCTGGTTGCCCCTAGCAATGTCGTCATTCGCACGAATATCGTTGGGTTTCGCGGTTGGAAGGGGCAGCCGACATTTTTGGAATGGTTGACGGATACGTTGACCGCGGGCGATCCGATTTCTCTATTTGATGATTTTTATGTCTCCTCAATTGGCACACTCCAGTTCGCGGCTGCCATGTTCGATTTGTTGGATCGGGGGGGGAATGGCCTGGTCAATCTTTCCAGCCGGGACGTATTCTCGAAAAAGACGTTTATTGAGAAGTTTGCCGCGAAGTTCGGATTTCCACTGATTGAGGCGAGGGCGGGCAGTGTTTCGGAACTTGATATACCCCGCGCCGAGAGCCTTGGGTTGGATGTTGGCAAGGCAGAGAGTATCCTGGGCTGGAGATTGCCTGGTTTAGGCCAGGTCGTTGACAATTTGTTCGATGATCATGCGAGAAGACAATGCATTGCGAGTCCGAAATCCTCATAGGTGACCGGTTAGTCTCTGCCCAATCACCAACATATTTTATCGCTGATATTGCCGCCAATCATGATGGTGATCTGGGCCGCGCGAAGGACCTTATTTGGTTGGCCAAAGAAGCCGGTGCGGAAGCCGCGAAGTTCCAACATTTTTTGGCGGGTGAAATTGTCAGCGACCATGGCTTTAAGACCATGGGCGGACAGCAAAGCCATCAATCAACGTGGGAGAAATCGGTTTTCGAGGTGTATGAGCAATATCATTGCCCGCGCGATTGGACGGAAGAACTCCGAAAAACTTGCGCTGATGCGTCCATTCATTTCATGACCACGCCCTATGACGCAGAAGCCGTGGACATGTTTGCCAACATCGTGCCGGCCTTCAAAATTGGTTCTGGAGACATCACCTGGTTGGAATTTATTGAGAAAATAGCGTCAAAAGATATCCCAGTGTTTTTGGCCTGTGGGGCATCCGACATGGCCGAGGTGGAAGACGCTGTCGCAACGATTTTGGCCTGCAATCCGAAACTCGTTTTGATGCAGTGCAACACCAATTACACCGGCGATATTGAAAATTTCAAATACATTAATTTGCGGGTCTTGCGGGCTTTTGCGGAAAAATGGCCCGACCTGATATTGGGGCTTTCCGACCATTCGTTTGGCCATGCTTCGGTTCTGGGTGCCGTGACCATGGGCGCGCGGGTCGTCGAAAAACACTTTACCGACGATAACAGCCGGACCGGCCCCGACCACCATTTCGCCATGAATCCCAAGACGTGGCGCGAAATGATAGATCGCACTCGAGAATTGGAGGCCACATTCGGTGACGGCATTAAAAGAGTTGAAGGCAATGAAACCGACACCCTGGTCATTCAACGCCGCGCCATAAGATTGAAAGAAGATTTGCCGGCGGGGACGGTTCTGGATCGCGATCATCTGGAGATTCTACGCCCTTGCCCAAGTGATGCGATTTCGCCCAGGCAACTGAGTGATGTTCTAGGAAAGCCGTTGCGGTGCGCTAAAAACGCCCACGAGCATTTAACTTGGCCGGACATCAACTCGGTGTAATCATTCCAGCCCTCAATGAGGGAACGACGATCGCCGCCATTGTGGCGGCGGCAGGCCGGTACGGCGTCGTCATCGTCGTCAATGACGGCTCTACCGACGATACAGCCGAGCAAGCCCAATCCGCCGGCGCAGTGGTGGTTTCCAATCAGCATTCGACAGGTTATGAGCCGGCCATTGAAGCCGGTTTTCAAGAAGCCGAAAAACGAGGCCTCTATGCCGCAGTGACGCTGGATGCGGACGGCGAGCATGATCCGATTATTCTGGCTGAGTTTCGAAAGCACCTGATTGATGAGGATGTCGCGTTGGTAATTGGCCGACGCTGTCGACCCCAGCGGTTTGCTGAATGGGTGATGGGGCACTACTGCCGCCGTCAATTCGCCATTCGCGACGTCCTCTGCGGGATGAAAGGCTACCACATGCGCTTGTATGTTGAGAATTCAGGTTTTGATCATTGGCGCTCGGTCGGTACCGAATTGGCGGTGGCCTCCATCCTGCGTGGTTGTGAGTTTCGCGAGGTCGATGTGGTTGGAAAATCGCGGCAAGGAAAACCCCGCTACGGCGGTGCCCTACGGGCTAATTTGAAGATCCTTGGGGCGCTTTACCGGTTAATACGGCTGAAGGACCAAGTCAGTACCGTTTAGCGTTCGTCAAAGACCGTCATCTCGACGGCCGTATCAGGATCCGCTAGGCCTGTATAGAACTCTTCAATGTAGGCGTGGAATTCATCGATGAGGGTGATGATTTCATCCTTAACAATAGCCGAGAACTTCCCACGATCTGCGTCATTGCCGACACGGCAAAGGAAAAAATAGGCGGCAACCAACGCCTGGAGAATTGAACCTCTGTACAAATGCATTTCCGGCCGTGCGACCTGCACATGCTCTGGGGCGACTTGACCGTGTGGCAACAAAAGCGCCACGACGCCGAAAATGCCGTTCAATACCTCGTTGTAGCCGTCACCGGCATCGGTGATTTCCTGGACCATGGCGTCACGAAGCTGCTTATTGGCTGACAGGCGCGTCTCGCCATTCCATGCGGATTGGAAATTCTCGTCGGTGAAGCGCGGGAAAGAATTCAGCATCCGGGTCATGGTATTCGATTTAGCTTCCGCGGTGCTGGTCAAATTTATCGTCTTGGACCTCATGGGCTGGGCACCGTCAATCAACGCTCCGTCCGAACAATTGTACCACTTGGTGCCTTCGTTCGAATAATGAATGAGGACTTCAATGATGGCCTTGGCTTCCAGGTAGCTTTTGTGCGTGAGAGAGGTGCCGCCAAAATTGGCGGGGACCTCGACATTGAGGTCGAAATGCCACTCGAAGCCCATTTCCCCGCGATTGTAGGCCGTGTCGGCGGCGTGATGCTTGTTCACATCGTGGGATCCCATGTCGACGCCGAACATATAAATTTCAGACGCGCCAACGCCGGCGCAGAAATCGACAATTAGATTTGCCGCCGTCGGCGTGCACATGCTGAGGCTGGAATCGGTGCCGGTCGAGAAAAGTGGATAAGATGCCAAGCCCTCTCTGAAAAAGACGATCGAGGTTTCGAACAAATCCAACGTATTGGGATGGATCGTTGTTGATCCAACTAAGGGAATTTTTGATATGTCGTGGCGTTTCGACAAGGCGTAAAGCATCTCATAGTTTTCAATGACATTCTCGCCTTCCGTATGGAAATCGGGGACGATGCCGGCGTCCATCAATGGCGCAATCGATGAGCCGCCGGAAATGATGATGGCCCGATCCGCATTTTCACGAATGACCGGGATATCCGCATCCAGCGACGGTCCGGCGCCGACCACAAACACCGGTGTTTTGAGTGGTCGGCTGGAGCATCTGAGAATATTTGGGCGATGGTCGCGAAGATTAAAGAAGGCATTGTGAATCATGTTCATTTCATCGAACGTCCATCCGCCGATCCGAACGAGGAAATCCTTCTGAGAAAAAAACTTCTGCCCTACATATCCAAATGTTTCCGTGTGGAAGTGCTCAAACAGGCAAAACCCGTCAATGAACGACGCTTCACGGTGTTGCCGGATACTGGTTTTTATTACGTCGTAAGCTTGGCGGCCGTTTTCGCCAAAAACCAAACTAAATTCGCATTTCCTCTTGTCGATGTATTCGTCGATGAAGGATATCCAATCAAACGTATGAAGCGACGCCTGGATGAGTCGGAGATCTGTTTCGAGGAGGATGACGTGCGAGCATTCCATTAAATTGACTATCAGCGGCAGGTGCTCGGCTAAGCCGACACCCATGACAATCAAATGGCGGCCCCTGAGATCGCATCTGTTCTCATATAAGGTGATGTCGTTGTCGACGGCCCGTTTAAGCATCGACTTAAAAAAAATTCGTGTCCGCGGTTCGAAGTCTTGAAATTGCGGCGGCGTCAAAGTCAGGCGATTAACCTGTTTTTCCCAAAACTCTTTGACTTGCCGGTTGGCGTGGTCGCGCGCGCCCATACCGTAAAAGCGCTTGCCGTCAATTTCGACATCCCAGTCGTCATCGCCGACTTGAATGAGATTCTTTTGGCTTTTGCCCCGCGACGCCAACACGCGATGCAAATCTGGACTCAATTCGCGAAACAGCGCCAAATTCTTATCGTACATACCCGTCATCAGCTGCCCAATTGCCCTATCTAAGTTTTTGAACTCTAACCGAAGGTTCTTGGTGAATCATTAACGCGCCTCACTGAATTTGGGATCTTCGTCGGCCGCCATATCCGTAAGGCCGATCATCAACTCGAATATCGCCATCACCACAATTCGGTTGGGCGAAATGCTAGATGAATGCCGCCAACTCGGCCCGCAAAACATCCATGCCGGTGCCCTTTTGCGAACTGGTCGGGACGATCACCGGGTGTGCGGCCGGGTGTTTCGCCAATTCAAGAGCCGTATTGGCAATCAACGCCTCAAGGGCTGCGGGTTTGATTTTGTCGCATTTGGTCAGCACCACCTGATAGGGCTGGGCGGCTTTGTCGAGAACCATCATCACGCTTTTGTCGTTGGCTTTCATGCCGTGACGAGCATCGACCAGGACCAGGATGCGGCGCAATTCGGCGCGGCCGGTCAAGTAGGCCTCAATCAACCCCGTCCATCGTTTGACCTCGGCTTTCGGCGCACGGGCGTATCCGTAGCCCGGCAAATCAGCCAGCATCAATTGATTGCCCAGATCGAAGAAATTGATTTGTTGCGTGCGGCCCGGCGTGTTTGAGGTCCGGGCCAGCGCCTTCCTGCCGACCAGCGCATTGATCAGGCTGGATTTGCCGACATTGGAGCGCCCGGCAAAGGCGATTTCCGGGATATCGGATTCCGGGACTTGATCAAGGCGTGCGCAGCCGATGACAAAAGTGCATTCGCCCGCAAACAAAATCCGCCCGGCCTCAATGGCTCTGGCGTCAGGCGGCTCGGGTATCAATAGGTCGTCAGACACGGGGCGCACCTTCATTATCTTTGGAGCGCTGGCAACGGCCTGTACGGGCTATTGCAGGGCCTCTTTACCGGTAATCCCCATGCGCCGCATGATCACCCATTGCTGGAGGATCGACAGCAAGTTGTTCCAGGCCCAGTAAATCACCAGTCCGGCCGGGAAACGGGCCAGCAGGAAGGTGAAGAACAATGGCAGGAACAGGAAGATCTTGGCCTGGATCGGATCGGCGGGCTGCGGATTGAGCTTTTGTTGCAAAAACATGGTGATCCCCATGAGCAACGGCCAGACGCCAATCATTAGGAAATCCGGCGGCGTGAACGGGATCAACCCGAACAGATTGAACATAGTTGTTGGATCAGGCGCGCTCAAATCTTGAATCCAACCGAAGAACGGCGCATGGCGCATCTCAATGGTGACGAACAAGACCTTGTAGAGCGCGAAGAACACCGGAATTTGGACCAAGATCGGCAGGCAACCCGACGCCGGATTGACCTTTTCTTTCTTGTAGAGGTCCATCATCGCCTGGTTCATCTGCATTTTATCTTCGCTAAAGCGTTCGCGGATTTTGGTCATCTTCGGCTGCAGTTTCTTCATCTTGCTCATCGATGTGTAGGATTTGTTCGCAAGCGGGAAGAACATCAGTTTGATGCCGACGGTGAGAACCAAGATAGCGAGGCCTAAGTTGAGAATGTGATCGTTCAACCACAACAGCGCATAGAAAATCGGCTTGGTCAGGAAATAGAACCAGCCAAAATCAATGGCCAGATCAAATCGCGCGACACCGAATTGTTCCTCATAGCCGTCCAACAGCCGGACTTCCTTGGCGCCGGCGAACAGGCGGTTTTCAGCCTTCACCGAGCCGCCCGGTTGAACGGTCAATGCCGGGCCGACGTAGTCAACTTGGTAGGTGTCAGCGCCGTCGGGCTTGGAATAGAGGAAGCGCGACGAAAATTGTGTTTTCTGATCAGGGACCAAGGCGGCCAGCCAATATTTGTCGGTGATTCCGATCCAGCCGCCGGTCGATGTGTGCTTGATTTGCTTGTCGGATTGCAAGTCTTCGTAATCGACTTCCGCTAAGGTGTCTTCAAAAACGCCCAACAAGCCTTCATGCAGAATGTAAAAACCCGTTGTTTCCGGCGTGCTCCGCCGTGACACCAGACCGAATGAAAACAAGGTATGGGGGGCGGTGGATTTGTTCACCACTTCCTGGGTGATGGTGAACATATAATTGCCGTCGACGGCGATGGTGCGTCTGAATTGAAATCCCTGACCATTGTCCCAGATCAAAAGCAGCGGTGCGTCGGGCGAGAGTTTCTTGCCTCGCGCCGTCCATACTGTGTCGGTGCCGGGCACTTTCAGGTTCGTGTCCTTGGCCACCCAGCCAAATTGCGCGTAGTAGGCGTCGTGTACGCCTTTCGGTGTCAGTAGGACGATCTCGCGGCTTTCCGGATCCAAGGTTTCACGGTAGTCGGCCATCGTCAGGTCATCGATTAGGCCGCCTTTCAATGAAATCGAGCCGTGCAAACGTGGCGTTTCAATGGGAATTCGTTTTCCCTGTGCCAACACGCCGGCGCGGTTTTCGTGGGGATTAGGGGCGAGGGAGCTGAGCGCGCCCGGCAATGGCGGTGCGCCGGGCGCCGAGGGAACGGCGCCGGGTTGCGGCGTCGCACTAGGCTGGCTGGGGGCTGGGATATTCCCGGCCTTATGTTGCGTCGTCGCCAGCGCTTCCGGCGGCGGCGCCGGATTGGTCAGTTTGAAGTAGTACTCGAAGCCCAGCAAAATCGTCACGGAAAGCACGATGGCCAGAATTAGGTTTTTATTGTCGATCATCGTCCGGCGGAGCCTCCCGAGGCGAGTTTAGGTGTGTGTTGGCATGCCGCATGAGCGTGGCGGTCTGCTGCTTCGGGCACGGGATCAACCCCGCCCGGATGCCACGGATTACAACGCAGCACGCGTTTGGTGGCCATCCAGGTGCCAATCAGCAGGCCATGCGCGTTCAGTGCATCCATGGCGTAATGCGAACAACTGGGATAAAAGCGGCAACCGCCCGGCAAAACCGGCGACAACAACAACTGATAGGCCCTCACGGCACCTTTCAGGAGTGTCACCAAAACCGCTTCAGCGCGTTGCCACATGGTCTCTCATCCTTGGCCCGGCACCCTGCGCGGGGAGGGCGTTTTCCCTGTCCGTGATCGCCTGAGCAGATTATTTAGGCTCGGCGTCCAACTTTCTTAAGGCCTTCTCTAAATCACTGACAAGCAGCTTGAAAGGCCGTTTTATCGTTGCGGCCCGGCCAATGACAACAAAATCCATGTCTGCGGCGCCGTGTGCGGCGAAAACTGTTTCCGCGGCGGCCTTGAGGCGACGGCGAACCCGATTTCGGATGACCGCATTGCCGACCTTTTTCGTCACCGTAAAACCGATGCGTGCCCGCCGGTCGGTTTTGGCACCTGATCGCACCCGGCGTTCGCACGCTTGCAGCACCAAGCCCGGCGCCGCCCATTTCCGTCCCTCACGGGCAACGCGCAAAAATTCCGGCCGCCGCTTCAAGCGGGGCAACGGCAAAACGGTTTGACGAGCAAGAGAGGTCACTGGAGACACCGCGACACTCGGCAGCAAAGAGCTCAAGCGGAGAGCCGCTTGCGCCCTTTCCGGCGCCGATGGGCGAGAACCCGCCGGCCACCGACAGTGGCCATGCGGCTACGGAAGCCATGGCGACGCTTACGAATCAATCTGCTTGGTTGGTACGTTCTTTTCACGGCTCTGCTCCGACGAAATTTGCCCGGTGTATAAGGGCTTGAGTGAGGTAAGTCAACGCTGCCTGTGGTATATCGTTAAAACAATTCACGGGTTAAAACCCCGGGTCGGGCTCACAGGAACGTTATTCGCTGTGTGTATTAGAACATGCTGGAAGAAGATACAGTCCTTGGCGACGGGATTATTAGCGAGTTTCGCCTTTGGGGGGCTAAATTCATATGACGAATAAGACATCGGAAAGGTCGGACATGGAAGATACGCCCGCAATAGGAAACGACGCCAGTAGTGGTGGGTTATCCTTTGGTAAAATTTTGCCGTTGTTGATCATCGGTGCCGGTGTTGCCCTGTTTTTCGGCATGGGTTGGAACAAATATTTGACGTTTGAGGCGCTCAGCGAAAACCGTCAGGTCCTGTTGCAGTGGACGGAAGAGAACCAGTTTTTGGCGATTTCAGCGTTTGTTGCCGGATACGCCTTGGTGGTTACCTTTTCGTTGCCGGGCGCGGCCTGGATGACGCTCGGGGGCGGATTTGTATTCGGTACCGTGTTTGGGACGCTTTATGTGGTCGGCGCGGCAACCTTGGGCGCGGTGGGGATTTTTTTGATTGCCCGGCATGCGCTCGCGGATTTTTTCCGCTCGAAAATGGCCGGTGCTGGGGAACGCATGGAGGCGGGGTTCCGTGAAAATGCGCTGAGTTATTTGTTGTTCCTGCGCTTGGTGCCGGTGTTCCCGTTCTGGCTGGTTAATCTTGTGCCGGCGTTTCTAGGCGTGCCGGTGCGGACTTATATTATTGGTACTTTCGTTGGGATCATTCCGGGCAGCGCGGTGTTTTGCAGTGTTGGCAATGGGCTCGGCGCGGTGTTTGACGCCGGTGACACACCCGATCTCGGCATTATCTTCCAACCGGAAATCCTGGGGCCCATCGTCGGGCTTGCACTCCTTTCGTTGGTTCCTATCGTATACAAACGTGTAAAGACATCGAAGGGCTGACGGTATCTTAAAATGACGAAGACATTGAACGTCGACATTTGTGTCATCGGCGCCGGTTCCGGCGGCTTGTCAGTCGCTGCAGGTGCCTCGCAGATGGGCGCTGAGACCGTACTCATTGAAAAACATAAGATGGGCGGTGATTGCTTAAATTACGGCTGTGTGCCGTCGAAGGCGCTGTTGGCGGCGGGCCATGCAGCCGAAGCGGTGCGTGGTGCCGGTGCATTTGGTATCGAAACGGCGTCACCAGGCTTTCGCGGCGCCGATGTGTTCGGCCACGTCCACAAGGTGATCAGCGCCATCGAACCGTTGGATTCCGTTGAGCGCTTCGAAGGGCTTGGCGTCAATGTGTTGCAGACCGAAGGGCGTTTCACCGGCCCCAAGGAAGTCGAAGCCGGTGACACGAGAATTCGTGCCCGGCGGTTTGTCGTCGCTACGGGCTCGGCGGCCTTCGTGCCACCCATTCCGGGCCTCAAAGATGTCCCTTTCATGACCAATGAGACGGTTTTCGAGCAAAAGGATATCCCGGAAAGCTTGATCGTGATCGGTGGCGGTCCCATCGGCATCGAATTGGCTCAGGCGCATCGTCATCTGGGTGCTGATGTCACGGTCCTCGAAATGTTTTCGATTATGCCCAAGGACGATGCCGAATTGGTTGATGTGGTGCGCAGCCAAATCATCGCCGACGGCATTGATCTCCGCGAAGGGGCCAAGATTTTGCGGATTGAGAAGGTTGGCGACGGCGTTCGCGTGGTTTTAGAAACCGAAAGTGGTGAAGAACGCGTCGATGCTAGCCATCTATTGGTTGCGACGGGCCGACGGCCCAATGTCAACGGGTTGAATTTGGAAGCCGCCGGGATTGCTTATTCCGACAAAGGAATTGAAGTCGACGCGCGATTGCGGACTACAAACCGCAAGGTCTTCGCCATCGGCGACGTTGCCGGGGGGGTGCAGTTTACGCACGTTGCCGGCTACCACGCCGGCGTGGTGATCAAAAACGCGCTGTTCAGGTTGCCGGCGAAAGCCGATTTGAGGAGCGTGCCTTGGGTCACCTACACGACACCGGAACTAGCGCAGGTCGGTTTGACCGAAGCCGAGGCATCCAAGCAAGGCATCGGGTTTCTCCTGCTCAGATGGCCTTACCATGAAAACGACCGGGCCCAAGCGGAGGGTAAAACGGATGGCATGGTGAAGGCCATTGTCACGCCGAAGGGGCATATTCTGGGATGCGGGATTGTTGGCGCTCAGGCCGGTGAATTGATCCAAACCTGGGTGTTGGCGATGAGCCAGAAAATCAAAGTCGGCGCGGTGGCCCAAATGATCGCGCCTTATCCGACCTTGGGTGAGGTTTCAAAACGGGCCGCCGGCAGTTTTTATACGCCGTCGCTTTTTAGCGAGCGGACGCGAAAGATCGTCAAGTTTTTGGCAAAATTCGGCTAAGATCGCTGTCCCTGGGTTGCGATATTATAATAGCAGAAAATCATGGCCGACAACGAAACCAAACTACCGGCACCGTTGACCAGCCTTTCGGCCCGATTGCTGGTGCTGACGATATTTTTTGTCATGGTCGCGGAATTCTTGATCTGGGCGCCGTCTGTTTCACGGTTCCGCAAAGCGTATCTGGAAGAGCACGTTGTCCGCGCCCACCTGTCGACCCTGGCGTTCGAGGCCATTCCCAAGGAAGCCATTGATCGTAAACTTGAGGAAACCTTGCTCGATCATGCCGAGGCCTACGGCATCGTTCTGAAAGGGCCGGAGCGCCGCGCGCTGATGGCGTCGAGCGACATGCCGCCGAAAGTCTCGACGGTCGTGGATTTGCGCAAGGGTTCGTTTCTGATGTGGATACGGCAGGCCTTCGATACGCTGGTTCAAGAAGATAATCGAATATTGCGGGTTATTGGCATGTCGCCGAAAAGCCCGAACATCACCGTCGAAGTGGTGATGGACGAGATGCCCATGCGCGAAGCCATGTATGAGTTTTCCAGGCGCATCCTGAACTTGTCGATTGTTATATCATTGTTTACGGCCGGATTGGTCTATGTGACCTTGCGCTGGCTGATGGTTCGGCCCATGCAGAAAATTACCCGTTCCATCCAGGATTTCCGCCAGGCGCCGGAAGACGCGACCCGCGATCTCAGGCCAGGAAATCGAACCGATGAGATCGGCGTAACCGAGCGCGAGCTGGCGAAAATGCAAGGTGAGCTGCGCCATGCCCTGCGCCAACAAACCCGATTGGCGACCCTCGGCGCCGCCATTGCCAAGATCAATCACGATCTTCGGAATTCCCTGGCGACGGCGGTTTTGGCCTTCGATAAATTGGCCAGTGTCGATGACCCGGAAGTCAAACGTGTCTTGCCGCGTCTCTATAATGCCATTGATAAAGCCGTGAACCTCTGCAGCCAGACCTTGAATTATGCCAGCGACGCCATGCCGGCCTTGAAACCCGATCGGTTCCATCTTCAAGAAGTGATCGCCGAAGCCGCCGCCGCGTTTCGCGAGCCGGATGACGAAGGGCGCATGTTGACGGTCCTCAACAAGGTTGATTTTCTGATCGAGATGACCGCCGACCGCACGCAGTTGTTCCGGGTCTTTTCCAATCTTTTTCGCAATGCCCAGGAAGCAGGTGCCGAGACCATTACCATCACTGCGTCATGGGAAAGCAAACACACTATCATTGAAATTGTCGATGATGGGCCTGGGTTTACGATGCGCGCCCGCGAGCGTTTGTTCCAGCCGTTTGCCGGCTCATCGAAAGATGGCGGGACCGGGCTTGGTCTGGTGATTGTTCGCGATATCTTGAAGGCGCATGGCGGCGACATCGAACTTCTTGATGACGGTGAACCTACCGGTGTGACTTTTCGTATCGTTATGCCGCGCCGCCGCGCCCAGGCAGCCTGACGTCATGGGCATCAATTAGCTTCATCTGCTCCCCCTTGTGGTGCATTGTCCGTGCCGCCGTTAAGATGCGGGGGTATGAAACAACGTGGAGTTTGAGCATTGGCGCAAATCTGGGATCCCGATCAGTATTTGAAGTTTCACGGCCCCCGCATTCGTCCAGCACTGGATCTGCTTGCGCAAATCCCGGTTGAGACCGCGGATGTGATCTATGATCTGGGGTGCGGGCCGGGGAACTTGACTGGATTTATTCAGGCTCGCTGGCCGGATGCCGTGCTCACGGGTGTCGATTCATCGGCGGAAATGCTGGCTGAGGCCCGCGAAAAACATCCGGACATGGTGTGGCAGCAAGCTGACCTCGCGACCTGGACGCCTGAAAGTGCGCCGGATGTCTTATATTCCAATGCTGTCTATCAATGGTTGGGGAACCACGAAGCATTGTTCCCGCGCTTGGCAGGGTTTTTGAAACCCGGCGGCGTGCTGGCGTTGCAGATGCCCCGAAACTGGAATGCGCCGTCGCACGCTGTCATGCACGACGTGGTCGCCGACAGTCCATGGGCCGAACAACTGCGCCCGCAATTGCAACACGATCCGGTGTCACCGCCTGATGTCTACTACGACATCCTACGGCCGCATGTTGAGAAGATCGACATATGGGAAACCGAGTATCTTCAGGTTCTGGACGGCGACAACGCGGTTGCCGAATGGACCAAGGGGACGGCGTTGAAGCCGTTGTTGGATGTCTTGGACGATGAGCAGGAGGCGGCGTTTTTCTCGGAGTATTCAGCCCGCACTCAGGCGCTCTATCCACGGCGCGCCGACGGCAAGACGCTTTATCCTTTCCGGCGGCTGTTCATCGTCGCGACGGTCTAGGTACCGCCCGTATCCGCGTCGTCGTACCTGGCGAACTCAAGCATCAAGCAGCCGGTCTCGGTGCGCACCGGCCCGTGCATGGCGCCGGGCGCACGGCGTGCATAAGACGGCGCTTCGAAACGGCGCTCGTCGTCCGGCCCATCAATGATGATCAGATCACCTTCCAGGATATAAAGTTCCTCGAAATAGTCGTGGGCGTGGGCTTCCGGGGTCTCGCATCCGGGGTCCATGCGCAGCAATCGCGTCCGTGACCCGCGCCGCGCCGCCGGGTCCATGTCATCGCCGAAAATCTTTTGCGTAATGCCGTCGACGCCGCCTGGGCGCGGCTCAAAGCCGCCAACGGTATCAATGGCGTGAAAATCAAGATTGGTTTTGGCTGATTTCATGTCATTTCCTCGTTCTAATCGCCGTAGGCCACGCCTTCGCGGCGCCCGTCGGCACCGCCTTGGAGGCCCTTGGATGTTTTCAATATGCCTTGAAGGCCGCTATGGCGTGAAATCAGTTTGACCTGGTGACCCAAGGCCTCAAGGGATGGTCGATGTTTTTCCAAGGCCGTGCCGCGTTCAATCTCGGTGCCCCGGTTGCGGCTCAGGAAGTTCGGCAGATCGACGGCATCTTGCATGGACAATTTCCAATCCAGCGCGCCGATGACGGCCTTGGTAACATAGCCGATAATGCGCGAGCCGCCCGGCGAGCCGATAGCGAGGACAACGTCGCCCTTGTCATCGAAAACCAAGGTCGGTGACATGGAACTGCGCGGCCGTTTGCCCGGCGCCGCATGATTGGCCACTGGTTGGCCGCGATGGTCTGGGCGAAACGAGAAATCTGTCAGTTGATTGTTGAGCAGAAATCCCCGCGCCATGAGCCTGGACCCGAAAATCGTCTCGATACTGGATGTCATCGCCAGTGCATTGCCGTCACCGTCAATGACGCTGAGGTGCGTCGTCGAATGACCTTTGTCCGTTTGCTGGGCCGCGCCGGTGAACGCGGTGCGCGCGCCGGGTGCGCCGGGTTGTCGCCGACCACCGGATTTTTGCAGACTAATGTGCTTGGCCCGGGCGCGAAGATAACCGGCGTTTAAAAGGCCCGTGGTCGGTACCTTGATGAAATCCGGGTCGCCGATGTAGGCGTTGCGGTCGGCGAAGGCCAGCGCGCTGGCTTCGCTGACGATATGGACCGCCGCCGGGGCCGCCGGCGCCATGGATGCCAAATCAAAATCCTGCACCATGCCGAGAATCTGCAGCATCGTGACGCCACCCGACGACGGCGGCCCCATGCCGCAGACCAACCAGGACCGGTAAGGTCCGCAGACGGGCTTGCGTTTGACTGCCCGGTAGCGCGCCAAGTCGTCGAGCCGCATGCCGCCCGGGTTTTTCGCCGCCCCGCGAACAGCCGCGACAATATCCTTGGCGATAGCGCCTTCGTAAAAGGCCCGGGCACCGCCCGACGCAATCTGTCTGAAGGTGTCCGCCAGGGCGGGGTTTTTGATCACCGAGCCGGGCGCTTTGGTGGCGCCGCTCAGATGATAAAGATAGCCTTGTGCCCCGGGCGTTTCGCGCAGATAGCGCTCGCGTTCCAGAATGCCGGCCAGGCGTTTGGAGAGAAGGAATCCGCCCTCGGCCAGTTTGACGGCCGGCGCGAACAAAGTATGCCAGGGCAGTTTGCCGTGATCCTTGTGGACCATTTCCAGCATCCGGATTAATCCAGGTACGCCCACCGACGTGCCGCCGACCGCCGCATCGAAAAAGCCTCTCGGTTTGCCTTGCGTGTCTAGGAACATCCGGGGATGCGCCGAGGCCGGCGCGGTTTCGCGGCCGTCATAGCTGTCGATGGCGCCATTGGTGGCGTTGAAATGCACCATGAAGGCGCCGCCGCCGATGCCCGACGATTGCGGCTCAACCAGGGTTAGCACCATTTGCGCGGCGATAGCCGCGTCAACAGCGCTGCCGCCGTCCCTCAGCATGGTGAGGCCGGCTTTCGCGGCCAATGGGTGCGCGGCGGCGATCATGTGTTTTTGGGCGAAACCGGGCTTCAAATCGGAAACCGCCGGTGGCCCTTCCAGGCGAGCTTCACAGGCGCCGAGTAGAGCCACACCGGCAAATACGGCACACATTCGCGTCACCACAGGCAAAAAATTCATCAACATGGCCGGCATGTTAACCGCTGGCATTCGGGATGTGGACCGTTTTCAGGACACAAAGCGCGCGCTATGGCATAATTTAGCTGCTAGGGATGGAGAGCCGTATGGATATGCAGTCATGGATTGACGGATTTCGCGAAAACGCCGTCGTCTGGATGTTGGTTTTCTTCATCGGCATCCTCTATTGGGCGTTCCGCGCGCGCTTTCAGCGTCCCAATAAGAGCGAAAACGAAGACGTCGCGGGCCGCGACCGCTAGGGCGGATCGCGTTCCCGCCGGAATTGCATTGTGCAGTGCACAAATAATAGCTAGATTTCCGCCCGCAGGATTTTTTTTGATCATTTTTGGCCCATTTCTAGCTGGCAGGGACGGATGACCGAAGATAGCGGCGTCACGCGTATTTCCACGGACGAGATCCGATCGCGCAAGGGCGGCGCGCCCTTGGTTTGCCTGACCGCCTACACCACGCCGATGGCGAAATCCTTGGATGCGCATTGTGATCTGTTGTTGGTTGGCGATTCGTTGGCCATGGTCATTTACGGCCTGGAGACGACCCGCGGCGTCACTTTGGATATTATGATTGCCCACGGCCAGGCGGTGATGCGCGG
Organism: Rhodospirillaceae bacterium; assembly: GCA_018665815.1. GTDB lineage: Bacteria > Pseudomonadota > Alphaproteobacteria > Rhodospirillales > Casp-alpha2 > UBA3470. The sequence goes on along the minus strand of JABJBP010000009.1, from coordinate 2,193 downwards.
TGCCCAGCGGTCTTGCGTGGTCGTTGATTTGCCGCACGGCAGTTATGAAAATTCGCACTACAAAGCGGTTGCTTCGGCGTGCCGGGTGATCGAGGAAACCAGCGCCCAGGCGGTAAAGCTGGAAGGCGGCGCTGAGATGGCCGAGACCGTCGCCGCCATCGTCAATGCCGGCGTGCCGGTGCTGGGCCATGTTGGATTGCTGCCGCAAAAGGCCGAACACCGCGGCGGCTTTAAGATTCAAGGCAAGGATGACGAAGGTGCCAAACAGGTCATGGCTGATGCCCGCGCCATCGCCGACGCCGGCGCGTTTGCGCTGGTCATCGAGGGCACCGTCGAGCCGGTCGCCCGCGCCATGACCGAAGACGTGGACGTCCCGACCATCGGCATTGGTGCCTCGCCGGCCTGCGACGGGCAAATCTTGGTGACCCAGGATATGGTCGGCTTGTTCGCCGATTTCACGCCGAAATTCGTCAAACGCTACGTCGATCTGGGTGCGGCGCTGAACGATGCCGCCGAAGCTTATGCCGACGACGTCCGCAACGGCCGGTTCCCCGGCCTAGAGCACTGTTTCGGCGTTGAGAAACCTGAAAGTTAAGTAGCCCTCCCGCCATGCAAACGGTCCGCACCATCGCCGATCTTCGCGCCCAAGCCAGCGCCTGGCGACAGGGCGGCGGGCGTGTCGGGCTGGTGCCGACCATGGGCGGCCTGCACGAAGGGCACTTGTCGCTGGTGCGCCTAGCCCGTGAACACGCCGATCATGTCATCGCGACGCTGTTCGTCAATCCAGCCCAGTTTGCGCCAAACGAAGATTTCGATGCTTATCCTCGCGATGAGGCCGCCGACGGTGACGCGTTCTCCAATGCCGGTGCCGAACTATTGTTTGCGCCGGATATCGCCGAGGTGTATCCGCCGGGCCACGTGACCCAAGTGTCTGTGCCGGGTTTGAGCGAGGTTCTAGACGGCGCGTTCCGGCCGCATTTCTTCGGCGGTGTCGCAACGATTGCAGCGAAGCTGTTGATTCAGGCGATGGCCGATGTCGCGGTGTTCGGCGAAAAGGATTACCAGCAATTGCAGGTCATCAAACGCATGGCCCGGGATTTGGATATTCCGACCGAAATCCTCGGCGCCCCGACGATCCGCGAGGCCGACGGCTTGGCCATGTCGTCCAGAAACCGGTATTTGACCGAGGACGAACGGGCTGCCGCGCCGACAATCTTTGCCGTGTTGCAGGAGATCACCGACGGCGTACGCGGTGGCGTCGGCGCAAATGATCTTTGCGCCATTGGCCGGGCACGCCTATTGGATGTTGGGTTCAGAGATGTGGATTACGTGTCTGTCGTCGACGCGGAAACCTTGCAACCCGCCACCGATGCTTCGCGCCCGGCCCGTGCACTCGCCGCTGCCTGGTTGGGCAAGGCACGCCTCATCGATAATCTGCCGGTTTGATATGACCCTGCAAAACCGCGTTACGCCCACCGGCGAGATCATTGCCGATCCGGCGCGCGGTTTGTTCATGGGTAACCGGGGCGTGCTGCATGATGAGAACAGGCGCCTCGGCCGCGCCCGCTGGCGGCACAAGAACTGGGTCATGTGCGTGCTGACGTTCAAGGGCCGACGGCGAAACCTAATGACGCCGAAACGCTACACGGAATTGTTTTTTCTCGATGAGGCCGTGGCCCTGGCCGCCGGGCACCGGCCCTGCGGCGAATGTCGCCACAAGGACTACAATGATTTTCTTGGACGCTGGACTGAAGTCCACGGCACCCGGCCCGATGCCAAATCTTTTGATAAAGCCCTGCATGCGGAACGCGCGCTACCTGGTGGCCGAAGCCAGCGCCGTCATGTGGCCCAATTGGAAGACTTGCCCGATGGGGCCTTTGTGCTCACTGACTTGGCGCCGTCGACACCGCATCTGGTCTGGGCGGATGCATTGGTTCCCTATGCCCCCGCCGGCTATGGCACTCCCATTTTGAGGCCTGAGGGCGAAGCGCTGTTGCTGACGCCGCCATCGACGGTGGAGGTCCTGAAATTGGGATTTGTGCCGGTCATGCACCCAAGCCTGGGGTCGTAACGGCTCAACCTTTCGGCGCCACGTCCAAACGCACGGCAATGCCTTCCAGTTCCCCGGAAACCGCCGGATAGCGCTCCAACACCTTAGGGTCGTGGCCCGGTACGATGTGATCGTCGCTGTCC
>JABJBP010000066.1 GCA_018665815.1 Rhodospirillaceae bacterium | reverse complement strand
GCCGGCTCTTAGGCGGTGAAATTTTGATCTCATCATGGCATTTCTCCTACCAATAAGGTCGCTCCGAGAGCATATCGACCGCAACACAAACGCGATCACAGATTGGTGATCCGTGTATTACCTATCGCCGTAAAAATGCCCAAATTCGCAGCCACGCTTAAGCAACTGGTAACCCTCCTCTGATAGCTTCAGGCTTGAAAACTTCTATGTTGCCGTGATTGGCATTGGAGAGATGACGTGAGATCCAATTCCCGCCACCAGAATGCTTTACTGGCAATGCTCTGCGCTTTTGCATTAAGTTGGGCATTTCCGTCGCCGGCCGGCGCCCAAAATACCGGCGGCACTGTTCCACTAGGCATCTTCGCTCCCCTCGGCGCTGGTGACCAAGGGTTCGTGCGTATTCAGGGTCGCGTGCAGCGTGGCCCGGAAGCGCCGCCGCCGCCAACCACGGAAATCCTTCTCGATATGCGCGAGGAGATGCGGAAGTTCGTCATTTCAATTGCCAAATACGCTCGAACTCATCGACCGAATTTCCGCGTGGTCGCGCGGGGCGGACTAGACCTTTTGGTCAAACGCGACGATATCGATGAGACGAAATCTTCACCAGCACGTTCCTATATGCGCGCCCTCGATGGATTGGTAGCCGAGGGCTTATTTTTCACGGAACGCCGGCCCGGCACACCACCGCCGCCCGAACGCCAAGTTCGAATGATCGGCCTCGCCGAATTTGCCAAGAAAAACGGCATTCGCGTTATGACCCTTGATTACGGTAGTGGACCCGAACATGTCGATAAGGCGCGTGGGGAAGCCAACCGCCGCGGCTTCATATCGCTGGTCACCGACCGCCCGCTGATCGACATGGCAGCGCTGCCGATTTACCCGAAACGGCCTTTCGGCGAAAACGCGACAAGTGTCATTGCGTTGGATCAGGTACAGAATTTTGTCGTCGTCGCCAATTCTCTGCCCTACGGGCGAGAAGACGTCTTTGCGCTGAAGATGCACGATACCAATTACGACATGGTTATTGTCGACGTTTTCCATGGCCGCAAACCCTTAAGCAAACGCGCCGTGGAAACGCTGAAATACAAGAAGGTCGGGACCAAACGGCTGGTGTTGGCCAAAATGGATATCGGTTCCGCCGCCAATTATATGTATTACTGGAAGGACAATTGGCGCGAAGGCTCGCCGCCATGGGTCAGCGCCCCGCAACGTGGCGACCCGGACCGCCATCATGTTGAATTTTGGCGCCCGGGATGGAAACTGTTGATATCCGGCGACACCAAATCCTATCTTTATGGCATCATCGCCCAGGGATTTGACGGCGTTTTCTTAGACGGCCTGGAAGCCTATAAATATTACGAAGGCGGCGGGGCGGACGGCGAATAAGAAGAACAAAACCAATAGATCTTGCCGCTTTGCGGTCTGGATATTGGATCACAAATTCTTCATGAAGAAAGCTCGAATTCGTGTCACAGCGTTGGCTGCGGCCTTCGGGTTGAAAGCTCGATAAATCCCGCCAACCACTGCATCTGGCGCGTTGGGATCATCAAACCGATGATGGGCGCCACGATATAGGATGAGTTCCGGCAATTCCGAACCGACTGGCGCGCCTTCAATAAGGCCGACACAAAGTGCCGGGGACGCCTCTTCGTCTTTGGCGCCCTTTAGAATCATCGACGGAGACACGTAGTCCGCGGCCCCGTCACACCGTGGATAAAACGCGACCGCGGCACGTGGGCGCTCACCAAAGCGCTTCATCCAGCCCTCGCGTTCAACGCTTTTCAATGCCGCCGCCGCCCCCCCATGACCACCCCATGATGGCAACACGCGACGCATCCGCGTAGGACACGGTGCGGAGCATCCGAATGGCGCCAACAGCATCACGGACAGAAACATTGGGACGTGCTTGACGTGTATGCCATCGCTTCGGCGATCGAATGCCGCGCGGCTCCATACTAAGCATCTTGACGGTTATAAAGCCCCACGTGTTCAATAACGCTGGCCAATGCGCCGGCGTATCATTCCATCCGCCGGCCGCTGGAAATAGAATAACGGCAGGAAACGGCCCGGCACCGACTGGCTTCGCGACGTCCGCGGAAATCACGTCGCCCGCAACACTCAACGGCGCCGGCTTCCCTTGGCGCGCCGCCATCCGCGCCTTGAAGGGGCTGGGCGGAACATCGGCACTTTTAAATTGGATTATCTCAGCATCGGCCGTCGCCGAAACCGACGATCCCGCCGCCATCATCATCGCCACGAACATCCAACGCCACATAGCTTTTCTCAACATCACAAGACCGCTCCAAACGTCAGATTAGAGTATTACATGGATCCATTAAATCTCGTTTGACTTCGTCCCCGTAAGGGCGTTTATTGTGCGCTGCACCATAAGCCTTCTTGCCAAATACGGTACCCGTTAATATTTTCCGCGTACGGTTAACCGCCGCGCCTTCTTCGACAACCTTATTTCGAAATCATTGCCATGACTCTCGCGCCGTCACACGCCCAGACCGAGCCCCAAAAATCTCCGTTTCTCGCCTTCACCAATTGGCTTCCGCGTGTCACCAGAAAAACCCTGCCTGCGGATTTATCCGCCGGGCTGACAGGCGCATTAGTGGTGCTGCCGCAAGGTGTGGCGTTCGCCACACTGGCCGGCATGCCGCCCGAATACGGGCTTTACGCCGGCATGATCCCGGCAATCATCGCCGCCCTATTCGGGTCTTCATGGCACTTGGTATCAGGGCCGACGACCGCCGCGTCACTTTTGATCTTCACCTCAATCAGCGCCTTCGCCGAGCCCGGCACAATGAATTACGTCTCTTTGGTGCTGACCCTGACATTGATGGTCGGCGCCTTGGAATTGTCGATGGGGTTGATGCGCATGGGGGCGTTAGTCAATTTCATCTCCCATACGGTGGCCATCGGGTTTACCGCCGGCGCGGCTATTCTCATTGCCGTCAATCAAATGAAAAACTTTCTTGGCGTCGAGGTAGACCGAGGCCGGCATTTTTATGACACCATTGGGTATCTATGGAATGAGGCCGCGAATATTTCGCCAGTGGCCATCGCGGTGGGTATGTCGGCTATTTTACTAGGGCTGATATCAAAGCGATTTTTTCCAGGAATCCCATACATGATTGTTGCCTTGGTGGGTTCGTGTCTATTGACGGCATTGCTGAACGACGTATTCGCGATGGGCGTCATCACCATCGGCGCCATTCCCGCCAGCCTGCCCCCCCTGTCGGCGCCGACCTTTTCCGCCGACGTGATCCGCGATCTGGCACCGACGGCGGTCGCCGTCACCATATTTGCGCTGACTGAAGCGATGTCTATTTCACGCGCTCTGGCGGTTCGTAGCGGCCAACATGTGGACGGCAACCAGGAATTTATCGGCCAGGGTCTATCCAATTTGGCGGGTTGTTTCTTTTCAGGCTACGTCGCGACCGGCTCATTCAACCGCTCAGGCTTGAATTATGATTCCGGCGCTCAGACGCCGATCGCCGCAATATCCGCCGGTATCTTCCTGATCGGCATTGTCTTGGTCGTCGCACCGCTTGCCGTATATCTGCCGAAAGCCGGCATGGCGGGGATCCTGTTCCTGGTGGCTTGGAACCTGATCGACGTCAAACACATTCGCCAAATTATAAGCTCCAGCCAGTCCGAATCGGCGGTGCTGGCGGTGACGTTCTTTTCGGTCCTGTTTTTGGATTTAGAGTTGGCGATTTTCGCCGGCGTCATCCTCTCCCTGATCTTCTATCTGAACCGGACATCTCACCCGAAAGTCGCCGTCCTGGCGCCCAGCAGGGATGACGACAAACGCAAATTCATGGAAGACGATGACCGTCCGGAATGCCCGCAGCTGAAAATCGTCCGGATTGACGGCCCCATGTATTTCGGTGCGGTTGCCAGCGTGATCGAAGATTTGCACAGGCTGGAAAGCAAGTTTCCAGACCAAAACCATATGGTGGTCATCGCGTCCGGCATCCACTTCATTGACGTAACGGGCGCCGAAGCGTTGGCCAATGAAGCCCGGGCTTTACGAAAGACCGGCGGCACGCTCTATCTGGCCGGCATGCAGAAAGGCGTCGAAGCCCAACTCCGCAAGACCGGCTGCATCGATGAAATCGGCGAGGAAAATAATTTTCGCTCAAAGACCGTCGCGTTCGCGACCATTTATGACCGCCTCGACCGCAGTATCTGCGAAACCTGCACGCAGCGCATTTTCTGGGAATGCGGTGAGATTGAGAAGCCGGCGCCCGACGCAAAGATACCCGCCCCCATCGTGCGCCCTGAGCCTGAAAAAAAGCGCGTTCCGGTTAAAAAAGCAGCAAAGAAAGTTGAGCGGGTCCTGGTGCTCGTCGATTTGGAGCGCCGACCACGCGAAACATTGGAAGCCGCGGCTGAAATCGCCAATGAACATAACGCAGAACTCGCGTTGGGCGGTGTCATCAATTGGACTGTCGGGCACGGCGGCGGTGCACTGGCGCTTAATTTGGTTTCAGAAGATTTGGTCGCCAGCCTGCGCGGCCCGGCCCGGGCACGGCTGGCCGGCATGGCCAAGGATGTCGGTTTTGAAGACTCGCTGTCTTTAATTTCAACCAAGCTGGACACGGATGAAGCAACGATAGAACTGGTCACTGACTGGCATCCACAAATTGTTGTCCTCGCCGCCGGCGGCATCTTCGACCACGGTGAAGGCCGGCACGTGAGCTACCGCACCCCGGCCGGACGCACGGAAGTCGACATCCATCGGTTTCGGCCACAACGAAAAAGAAATTAGGCTTTCTTGGGACGGTAACGATCCCACTGATCATACGCCACTGCAAAGCCATAACCCATGGAACCGGCCCGGTTCATCCATCGGTCACCATCAATAGCGGCGCCAGCGGCCCCCCACGATACCCTTGCCCTTCAAGAGAACGTGTTGGAACATGGTGGCGCTCCTCCGGCATCGTTCGATCCTGAACTGGAGTCTAGCGCCCGACATGAGACGGCAGAAGCGGGGCAGTTAAAAATTCAAGGAGACCAAACGCTTGCTCACTAAAGTCGAAACCTACGAAGACCTATATGGCAACTTCGGCTGGGATATCCCCGATATTTTTAACATGGGGGTCGATGTTTGTGACAAGCATGCCCTGGCGACACCTTCGAAACCGGGCTTGATCGTCGTCGACCCGGGCCGTCCGACCATTACCTATACCTTCGCCGATCTGAAACGCCTTTCCGATAAGTTGGCAAATTTGTTCACCGCCAAAGGGCTCGAACGCGGTGAGCGCGTTGGTATCTTAATGAGCCAGTCGGTCGAAGCCGCCATATCTCATGTCGCGGCTTGGAAAATGGCGGCGGTCTCAATCCCGTTGTTCACGTTGTTCGGTGAAGATGCGCTGAAATTTCGGCTGCAAAACGCCGGCGCCCGGATGCTCGTCACCGACACCGAAAACTTGCCGAAGATTGAGGCCATACGCGACGAGTTACCCGATTTGCGATCCATTTTGGTCGTAGATTTGGGTAGCGGCGACGGCAGTTTGATCGATTTTTGGGGCGCCATGGAAAAGGCGTCGGATTCTTTTACACCGGTCGAGACGTCTTGCGAAGACCCCTCGTTCATCTGCTACACCTCCGGCACGACGGGCAACCCGAAAGGCGCGCTACATGCGCACCGGACCATGTTCGGCCATCTCAGTGGCATGGAAATGTTTCACGATTTCCTGCCGCAGGATGGCGACCGCATGTGGACGCCGGCGGACTGGGCATGGATTGGCGGGTTGATGAATTGCCTGATGTGTTCATGGCACCACGGTGTGACCAACGTCGCCTACCGGGCGAAAAAATATGACCCGGAAGAATCGCTTCGACTAATGGCTGATTATGAAATTCGAAATTCTTTCATGCCGCCAACCGCATTGAATTTGATGCGTCAAGTTTCCGACATTCCGAGTTTTGGTACGAGAATGCGGACCATCGCCGTGGCTGGTGAACCCATGGGCGCCGAACTGTTTCATTGGGGAAAGGAAAACCTCGGCATCACCTTCAACGAATTTTACGGCCAAACGGAATGCAATTTGATTGTTGCCAATTGCCAAGAAATTATGCCCCCCAAGCCCGGTGCCATGGGCCGCGCCGCGCCCGGGCACATTGTTGAGATCGTTGATGATGATGGCAATGTGCTTGGCCCTGGCGAGGAAGGCGAAATCGCTGTCCGCCGCGCCGGCGATCCGGTCCTGCTTTTAGAATACTGGCGCAACGCCGAGGCAACGGCCGAGAAAACCCGCGACGATTGGTGGCGGATGGGCGATGCCGGCACCAAAGACGAAGATGGGTATTTTTGGTTCGTCGGGCGCGCTGACGATGTCATTACCTCGGCCGGCTACCGGATCGGCCCCGGCGAGATAGAAGATTGCCTGTGTAAACATCCGGCGGTAACGCTGGCTGCCGCGATCGGTGTTCCTGATCCGGTCAGAACGGAAAACATCAAAGTGTTCATCAAGCTCGCGGCCGGCCACAATGGTAGCCCCGAGTTGGGAAAAGACATTCAGGCGTTTGTTAAAAAACACCTCAGCCCACATGAGTATCCGCGCTTAATCGAATTCGTCTCGGACCTACCGATGACCGCCACCGGCAAGATTAAACGCAAGGACTTGCGCGATGCGGAAATTGCCAAAAGCTAGGCTTTAACATCCGGGCGGCAATTCTAACATCATCGGAAAACTCAATTTCAATATGTGCCGCCCTGATCGTCCGTTATCCATTAGAGGGAAATTTATATATTTTACTATTTTAAATAGTAAGTTAACTAATCTATTATAGCCTCATGTGTTCCGGCAGATAAGGTAGACACAGTGGCCAAAAGCAACCCAACGACGAATGCACATCCGTTATTGGACAAATCGGCGATCAAAACCCTTAGCGGGCAATGGCCGTCGACTGATCGTGCATTTCGATCCGTTATTGCGGAAATCTTCGAACCAAAGAATTCGTCAAACGGCGCGGACTATTTCTGTATTGTCCGTTGTGCCGGCGTCCTCGATACGGAAAAACGAATATTCGGCCGCAATAAAGAAAATGCCGTTCAAAATGCCGAAATTTTCATCCAGGCAATCTGGGATCACAATCATATTGATACTGGAAAGTAGCGCCTCTATTTCGGCGGCCCAGCCGGCGACTTGCGCGATTTCAGCAGTTGTAATCGGCGGGCTTCGGTATCGCGCCTCCAACGTTCCTGGGTCGAGATTTTCGGCTTCGGTGCCGGCTCCGCGGCTTGAGTGACTGCCAAGGGCAGCCACGCCCCCTCGGCCTCGTAGCGCCAGGATTTTCCCGTTGCCGTATCCAGCAAAATCATCGGCGGCCCCGGTGCGATTTGATAGCGGCCGACATCGGCGGCGCTGGCTGGTTGTAACGCCATTGGCGCCAACGCCAAGCCTAACGTCCATCGCATAGCCGTCCATGACCCAGAATATCGTGCCGCTGCCATTGTCGTTGTCCCTGTCTTGAATTACGGTCCGAAGCTGGAGCGCGCCTGAATACCCCAGACATTACTCTGACTCGTCAATATATAGAGCGAGTCGTAACGCCCAATGATACTGCCGTCATCGCGATAGCGCGTATAAGTTAAGCGCCAATGGGCTTTGGCCTCATTCCATTGAATAAGCTCTTGGACATCCCACGCACTATGATGCCAGTTGTCTACAGCCTTCAATCGGTCAAACAGGTCCATGGGATTGCTACCGGGCGCGCTGTAAACGGCAACGTTGCTTTCCGCCATGCGGACGTGGGGGAAATGCATACACGTATCCATTGCCGCCGCGTCATAAGCGTTGAGCGCCGTCATAAACCGTTCCAGCACCTTCAGGCCAGCCGTCGAAACCGCGTCTTTTTGGGATTCAGGCGTCATTGTATTCTCATTCGTGGGCATCAATCCCAGTGATGTTAGCGTGTTCACCATCGACATGGAAAGCGAGGTTGCGATATTCTGACAGTGCAGTGGCGAGCGACCAGGGCGAGCGCTCGGCATTCGACTCGTCGTAGATGCCCAAGCAGAACGTCCTAGGCAGAACGCAACAACCGAATGCCCTTCAAACGGAGATGATTTTATGGTGACAGACGGTTTTTTGACCGACGGTTTTCTATCGAACCCTGCATTTCTACAGCAGGTCATCGACGCCGCCCCCATAGTTATTTCCATCAAGGACCGCGACGGGCGCTACGTGCTGTGCAATCAATACTCCGCAGAGCGCCATGGACTGGCGCCAAGCGATTTTCTTGGAAAAACCGTCTCCGAAATCTTCAAATCTCAGGCGGAGAACACATTTAGAGACGAAATCACCGCAATTGACACGCATGTCATCGCGACGGGAATGCAAATTCCATTTTTTGAAGAAACAATTTTCGTCAAGAATGAGGAACGGCGGCTGATGACCTCCAAAACGCCGCTCATTGACGAATCCGGTGAAACCACGTTTGTCCTGACGATCGCGATTGATATTTCCGAACGCAAGGACATGGAAGCCGCATTGATCATCGCCAAGGAAGAAGCGGAACTCGCGAACCGCACCAAATCAGATTTTCTGGCAAATATGAGCCACGAATTGCGCACACCGCTCAATTCAATCATCGGCTTCGCGCAAATTCTTTCGACCGGCATATTCGGCCCTTTGGGTGATCGACGCTATACCGAATACGCGGCCGATATCATGCACTCAGGCGAGCACCTCCTGTCGGTCATCGGTGATGTTCTAGATATTTCCAAAATCGAGGCAGGTGAAGCGGCCATTGTCGACCGCGAACTCAATATCGGCGAAATGTTGGCGGACTCCGTTGCCATGATCCATGAGCGTGCCTAGGCAAAGTCGCTCAACATAAATATGATTGTCGCCGATGGCCTCCCTGATCTCGTCGCCGATGCCCGTTACCTGAAGCAGATATTGATCAACTTGCTAGCTAACTCGGTGAAGTTCACGCCGGCCGGCGGAAACATCGACATTCATGCGAACATCGACACTGATGGTTGTATGTCCATATCAGTGAAGGACACGGGCATTGGCATCACCGCTGCCGATATCTCCCGCGTTCTCGAACCTTTTGGCCAAGTATTGACGAATCCAACCTTGGCCCAGGAAGGCACCGGGCTAGGTTTGTCCCTATCTAAACGTCTGACCGAACTGCACGCCGGGGGCCTTTCAATAGAAAGTACGCCGGGCGTCGGTACGACGGTCACGGCGCAATTTCCCGCGTCGCGGATTGTCCCGCCAACGGTCTGACGCCGGCACGTATTTTAAGGGCCGTAACTAGAGCGCGCATGCATCCCCCATTTACCGTCCTTGAGCATCAAAATACATAATGTCTCATAGACCCCGATGATGCTGCCGTCCTCCCGGTATCGGGTAAAATCTAAGGTGAAATGTGCCTTCAAGGGCCCCCACTGAACCAATTGAATGTCGTCCCAAGTACTGGAATGCCAACCGTCCTCGCGTTTCAAGCGCTCGAACATATCCATGGGGTTAGCGCCTGGTTCATCCCATACGTCAACGCGGCCATTGCCGATCCGCATATGAGGGAAATGCAGGCACGCGTCCATGCCGGCGGCGTTGTGCGCGTTGAGCGCGGCCATGAACTTGTGCAACAGCTCGCGTCCGGCGCCATCGACATCTTCCTTGGTCATTTCGTCAGACATTTCATTTCGTCCCTCTAGGACCAGCTTGCCGCCAGCGGTATCGGCGGCATATGTTTCTGTTGATCTCAAACCTAGCCCGTTTGGCCGAACAGAAAACCCACCAGGAGAATTTTATGAGCAATACTCGCCGCACCGCTTTGATCACCGGATCAGGCCGCAATATCGGACGCGCCAGTGCTTTGGCCTTGGCGGCGGACGGCTTCAACGTCGTGCTCAACGGATCGTCCGATGAAGCCGCCTGCATATCCGTTGCCAACGAAGCACAGGATCTTGGTGTCCGCGCCGAGGTTGCCATGGGGAATGTCGGTATTGAGGCCGACGCACGCATGGTCGCCAAACAGGCTATCCAACATTTCGGTGCTGTCGATGTATTGGTCAATAACGCCGCCATTCGACCATCTAGCCCATTTCTGGAAATGTCCGATGAAGAATGGCACCGGGTCATCGACACCAACTTCCAGGCCGTTTTCTGGCTCGCCCGCGCCTGCCTGCCGGGGATGGTTGAAAAGGGATGGGGGCGGATCATCAATTTTGCCGGCATGAACGCCATCCATGGCTACAACGGCCGGGCCCACGTATCAGCATCGAAGCATGCATCGTGGGGCGTCACCAAGGCCTTGGCCAAGGAATTCGGCCCGCAGGGAATTACTGCAAACATCATATCGCCCGGCCCCATTGCCGGAGAGCGCAAGGACGCGGCCATGGCCGCTCATATTGAGGAAATGGCCTCACGCGTGCCAGTCGGCCGCATTGGCACCCCCGATGAGGTCGCCGCCACTGTCAGTCTGCTGACATCAGAAAAAGGCGCGTTCATCAACGGCCAAATGATCCAGGTGAATGGCGGCGCGGAAACTTAAGGGCGCCGATGCACATCGCCAGTCTGGATATTTGAAACAATCCCGTCGGCCGTCCTCAATCGGATCGGGATAGTCGTGAAGGCATAGCGCCCTGACGTCGGAATTGAGACCTGGAAATGCAAATGCGCACGGGTGCTTTTACCGGTATTGCCGGAATATCCGATGTGTTTTCCCACATCGACCTTCTGCCCAGCCTTCACCAACACACCGCCGGGCTTTAAATGCAAATACTAGCCGTAGGTTCCGTCGGCGTGGCGAATCCAGATGAAGTTTCCACGCCCGCGCTTTCTTGACGTTGAACTGCCATCGGCGCCGACGACGATGCCGGACCGTGCAGCGTGAACCGGTGTGCCCTCCGGCAAGCCCCAATCAACGGCATAAGATTCGAGTTTCTTGTGTGTGTAGGAACTTTTGAAACCTTGCGTCACCCGGAAAGAGCGCCCCGCCGCGAACGGCAACTCATAAACCGCGTGCGGGTCGGGTTTCGCCGTATCGGGGCGGCCCGGGTGGTAGGTATATTTGAAATAATATTCCCATGCGGCAGGCGACTTCCGCCGTAACCGCGCCATATGGACTGTTTTCAGCCGTGCGAAAACGACCGCCCCTGTTCTCACCGGGCCTTTCATATTCTCGTGCTGCGCGCGAAGGGAAAATGTCAACGGCTGCGCACTAAGCGTCTCAAACCAATAGTCGACGCCGGTCTCTATCTCCAACATGTGGAAGCAGAAGATCTTGCGGTACCTCAACCTGCCGGCGCGGTGACGCAGTGCCGGCATCAACAGTCTCAAGCACCTCATCGGACTGAAAATAATAACGCCGTTCCGGCGCGCGGGTGCGGTAGTTGCGCGAAATGTTCAGCGCGATGCCCATGACCCAGGTTGAAAATTTCGAGGCGCCGCGGAAACGGTGAATATTCCGGTAAACTTCGAGAAACGTATCCTGGGTCAGGTCTTCGGCGTCGGTAGCACCCGAAACCTGGCGTAATATAAACCGGAATCCTAGCAAAAAACTTTCAGCCCTCGCCGGCGAGAAAGTCAGATCAAAGATGGCTTTCAAGCTGAAAAAGGAAGATCAGCGCAAAGCCGTGATCGCCTATCTCAAAGGCAACTAAATTGGCGTAGCCAGAGCACGATCAGAGGCCGGGTATTCCCGGCCTCCCTGCCCGGCAATTCTATATTTCTTTAGAGAGCGGTGATGGTGACAGCTTCGATAACGAAGCCGTCGTCTGGCGGGTAACGACTGGCGACCAGTCGGCGGGCCTCGCTTTCATCACAGGCACAAACGTCGTGCTTGTGGCTGTCCGCCCAATGGTCACCAAAAAGAGAATGGCTTTGATTCTCTTTGACCAGCGATCTCACCTCGCGATTGTAGATGGAAACCTCGAAGACCTGTTGGCCATCGCTAGGTTTATGAAGCATTTCCCAGACCCTTATCCCGTGTTATCCGTCGTCACATCGGATCCCCTCTAGTAGAGCCTGCCCGTCCTAATGATCATCCAGTCATTGCTGGACCGTGGAGGGGTTGGGTTCTTGATAGGTGAGAATTGTTAACAAATGATTTTATGCTGTCAATCGAAGTATTCGTTTTTCCGGATATTTTTTTTACTTGGGCAATCAAAAAGCGCTTTGTGCACGTTTTCGGGAGCATACAAGGCAAATCCTTGACCAACGAAGCCGAGTTCGTAATCTAGCGCTCTATCCTTTTTCCATCACATCGGGAACCAACATGACCAAATCCATCCCATATTATTTTAGTCTGAATTCCCCTTGGACCTATCTTGGCGACGCCAGATTCACTGAGATGACAGCCCGTCACGGTTTCACGATTGATTACAAGCCCACCAGTTTGGGAAAAGTCTTCCCAACGACAGGCGGGTTACCGTTGCCGAAGCGCGCGCCGGCCCGCCAAGCCTATCGGTTTCAGGAATTGGTCCGCTGGCGCGACCACGTTGGCATCCCTCTGAATTTGGAACCAGCGTTCTTTCCGGCCGACGAATGGCCGGTCGCCGGTATGGTGATCGCTGCCAAGGGCCATGACCAGGGCGCCGGCCCCATGGTGAACGGTATTCTCACTGCGGTTTGGGCAGAGGAACGAAATATTGCAGACCGCGATACGCTGTTGACGATTGCCGGCGAACGCGGTTACGACGGTGCCGCCTTGATGGTCGCCGGAGATACCGACGAAGCAAAGGCTGAGTTCGATCAGAACGCCGACGATGCGTTGGCCTGTGGCGTGTTCGGCGCACCGAGCTATGTCATCGGAGAACAGGTTTTCTGGGGCCAAGACCGGTTGGATTTCGTTGAGCGCGCCTTGGCCGGTGCATGATACGACGTAGCTGCATCTCCACATTGGCGGCGATCGTCCTGGCCGTCGCGCTCAGCGCCGCCAATGTTCGGGCTGAAACACATGAAATTCACGGCAAGGCGCAGGTCCTATCAGGCGACACACTTGTCGTCCATGGTCAACGTATTCGATTATTCGGGATCGACGCGCCGGAACTCGGACAAACCTGTCGGTGGCCCAACAAGACGATCGATTGCGGGCGAATTTCGACAACCGGATTGCTAGACCTGATCGCGCCTGTTGCCGTGACCTGCGGGCGGAAATCCATGCGCCCTGACGGCACGTGGATCGGCACCTGCAAGGCTGAAGGCTTCGATGTTGGCGCGAACATGGTCCATACGGGTTGGGCGGTGGCCTCACCGGATGACCCGGCCGGATATGGTAAGATTGAGGCCAAGGCTAAAGCCGGCCGGCGCGGCTTGTGGCGTGGCACATTCGAAATGCCGTGGGTTTGGCGCAAGAACCGGTGACACCTCCCCCCCTGGCCCCACCCCCAACACCCGACGCCGAATGGGTTTTCGGATACGGCTCGTTGATGTGGAATCCGGGTTTTCCGTTTATTGAACAAAAACCGGCCCACCTGATCGGCTATCATCGCGCATTCTGCATATACTCTCATCACTACCGAGGCCGACCGAATACGCCAGGCCTCGTTCTTGGCCTTGATAGCGGTGGGTCATGCGACGGAGTGGCCTTCCGGGTTGCCGCGGTCGATTGGCTTGATGCCGTGACATACTTAAATGAACGGGAACTGATTGGATATGCTTACCGCCCCGCAGTTGTGACAGTCGAAATCGCGGGGGAAACAATCGATACATACACCTTCGTCGCAGACACGGACCATCCACAATACGCCGGTGATTTGGTCCTTCAACGTTCAGCCGCATTAATCATGAATGCCGAAGGCATTGCCGGGCTGAATCGTGACTATTTGATCAACACGGTTCAGCAATTGGAAGATCGTGGTTACGAAGAGCCTGAGTTGCGCCGCCTAATGGAACATATTGGCGCGCTAACCGGCATTATCGATCAAGGCAGCGGTATTTGATATCGGCGCGAATTCCGATACCGATGACCCACTTTGTGATATAAATAAACGAATCGCGTCTTAACCGGCGATTAACGCTCAATGATTGATAATGGGACGTTGGAGATGAGTTGGAACAATGGCCGATAACGATCCACAAACCGTTGGTGATGTCTTGGGCATTGACGAAATCGTCACCCAGTTGGACGCCGTACTCGACGTCGAGGTCGAGATAACCGCCATTCTCGGCACGTCGATGATGCCAATTAGCCAAATTCTGAAGCTTGGCCGTGGCGCCGTCGTCGAACTCAATCGCGGCGTTGGCGAAGACATCGATATTCATGCCAATACCCGCCTTGTCGCCACAGGCGAAGTGATCGTCATCGAGGACCGGCTGGGCGTGAACATCACCGAAATCGTCAAAATGACCGAAACCGTTAGTTGAAACGATATGTCGAACAACACTGAAATTGTCCGAACCGCATGTTTGCTCATTGATGAATATGGAGAGATGGCGCCGATGGGGGCCAGCATTCGAGCCGATCATTTGCGCGAACGCGGCGATACATCCGGACGCGCTATTGGGCCAGAAATTGCCAAGGTCGCCGAAGATTTACTGGCCGATGAACGGCCGATCGATGCTCAACTTCACTAATTAGTCCCGCGCTCCTCCGCGCCAACTCCCGTACGTTCACAGGGATGTGTGACACCTGTACAGCGCGTTTTCTGCTAAAAATTACCAATGCAGTTCCATCCCAATATTCATGCTGTCGCCACGGCGGTCCCCACGCACTGTCTCAAGCAAGCCGACGTCAAAGCTTGGGCGCGCCGGCAATTCGAAAATACTTCCTCTAAAACGCCGGCCCATGTCGAGCGTTTGATGGGAGAATTTGACAATGCCGGCATCGAAACCCGCTATTCCTGCGTACCTCTTGACTGGTACGACACGCGGCCCGGCTGGCGCGAAAAAAAACAGATTGTATCTGCAACACGCCTCAGCACTTGCGGCGGACGCCGCCGCCAAGTGCTTGCAGAATGCAGGCAAGACCGCCGACGAGATCGATTGCCTGATAAGTGTCTCAACATCCGGCATCGCAACCCCTAGTCTGGATGCACGGCTGCTAACCGATTTGGGAATGCGCGCAGACGTTCTTCGTTTGCCTGTGTTCGGCCTGGGATGCGCCGGTGGTGTCATGGGCCTAGCACGAGCCGCGGACATGGCGCGCGCCGAGCCCGGGCGGCTGGTATTGCTCATCGTCGTTGAACTTTGCGGTCTGACTTTTCGTTCAAGTGATCAATCCAAAAGCAATATTGTTGCGATAGCGCTATTTGGCGACGGGGCTGCCGCCGTGCTGTTGTCGGTACCTGCTGATCGCCGCGAAGCCAAGTTGCCGATGCTTAGTGGTTGGGGTGAACACACTTGGCCGGATTCTCTCTCCGTCATGGGGTGGTCGGTCGAAGATGATGGCTTGGGGGTCATGTTTTCGCGAGACATTCCGATGATTGTCGCCAATCAGTTCAACTATGCATTGTCGGCGTTTCTGGATCGCCACAGCTTGGTTATCGAAGATTTCGATGGCTATATCTGCCATCCCGGCGGCGCCAAAGTTGTATCCGCCCTGGAAAGTGTATTCGGGCTGGCCGAAGGTGGACTTGAGCGTACCCGCAATTGCTTGCGCGACTACGGCAACATGTCCGCCGCCTCGGCGCTTTTCGTGCTCGACGACAGTTTGGCCAACGCGCCCGGCGGCCGTTATCTGATGACTGCTCTAGGGCCCGGGTTCAGCGCTGCCTTCTGTATCGTTGATATCCCCTGAGATAAATATGAGCTTGGCATACGTGATCTTGGGTTTGGTTACCCTGCAACGAATGG
>JABJBP010000065.1 GCA_018665815.1 Rhodospirillaceae bacterium | reverse complement strand
GCGCAGATTGAGAGTCTTCTGCATGGTTGGTGAGCGCGGATCACCCAATATGGAACGCCCGCCGAGCGCCCGAGGCCCAAATTCCATGCGGCCCTGAAACCAACCGACGGCTTTTTCCGCGGCCAGTGCCTCGGCCGTTGCCTTGATGATCTCGTCGTCATCCAAAACACTGAAATCCGCGCCGACGGCGCGCAACCGCTGTTCGGTATCGGCCGTCTCGAACGCCGGGCCCAGATAAGAACCCTGCATCTTGTCGAGCCCATGGCCAGTCTCGCGCGGTTGGCCTTGGAACGAATGATAGGCGGTCAGCGCTGCGCCCAGCGCACCGCCGGCGTCGCCGGCCGCCGGTTGTACCCAGACATTGTCGAAACTGGCGTCGCGCAAAATCTTACCGTTGGCGACACAATTCAATGCGACTCCACCGGCCAGACAAAGATTGCGCATCCCTGTTTCTTTCGCCAACGACCGGATCAGACGCAATACCACTTCTTCGGTCACCGCCTGTACGGAAGCTGCCAAATCCATATGATTCTGATCGAGCAATTGTTCGGCGCCGCGCGCTGGGCCACCAAATAATTCATCAAACTTGTCGTTGGTCATCTTCAGGCCAGTGCAGTAATCGAAATAACTCTGGTCCAGGCGGAAGCTGCCGTCTTCTTTGAGGTCCATCAGATTGTCGAGAATACGGTCTTTGTATTTCGGCTCGCCGTAGGGCGCCAAACCCATCACTTTGTATTCACCGGAATTCACTCGAAACCCGATGTAATATGTGAACGCAGAATACAGCAGGCCCAGGGAATGGGGAAAATGGATTTCCTTAGTCATCTGAAGCGAGTTGCCATGCCCCATGGCCACCGAGGTCGTTGCCCATTCACCGACGCCGTCCATTGTCAAAACCACGGCGTCGTCGAAAGGTGACGGAAAAAAAGCTGACGCGGCATGACTTTGATGGTGTTCGGCAAACAGCAGTTTGTTTTGCCAATCAAAATCCGGATCGAAGGCTGCAAACTGTTTGCGCAGAAGATCCTTCTGAAACAGTTTTTCCTTCAGCCAAACCGGGATCGCCATCTTAAAAGACGTAAAGCCGCGCGGCGCGAAGGCGATATAAGTTTCCAAAAGGCGTTCGAATTTTAGGAACGGCTTGTCGTAGAAGGCGACATAATCAATGTCGCCAAGGCTAACACCGGCTTGGGTCAGGCAATACTCAATGGCATTTTCAGGAAAGCTGGCATCGTGCTTCTTGCGGGTAAAACGTTCTTCTTGGGCGGCAGCGACAATCCGACCGTCCTCGATCAGCGCCGCGGCACTGTCATGATAAAATGCCGATACGCCAATAATGCGCACGATTACGCTCCGCCTAAAAAATTGTATAAATGAATGGTGCCACGGCAGAGCCCTGGGACAGGACGACAAGGCCGCCGAACACGACCATCATGACGATAATCGGCAACAACCAGAATTTTTTACGGACTTTCATAAAAGTCCAAAGTTCTATTAGAAAGCTCACGTCATCGCCTCAAAATTGGTTTTTCATGGTGTCTGGTTCTGGCCCGGCAGGGTCGCGCTCAATCCAATACGTTGTGGCATCACGGTCAATTTTCCTGTTTAGCGGATCCTTGCCCATCATGCGCATGATTACAGCAATGGGGGTTACGGTGATAAAAAACAACAATCCCATTACCAGCGGATTAACGATTTTATGCAGCAACATACCGAAGCGAAACCATACTTGATTTAACGGGTTCAGAATTTTCGGCGCAATCAATGCGGCGGCTAGAAAACCACCGGCTATACCCAATGCCCAAAGGCGCACTGGCGCGTCATTTAGCAGCGGCCAAGCGCCGATAATTGTGAACACGACGGCAAAGACAATCCCGAAGGCCCGTTCCGATCCGGCGCGGACTTCTTCGCTTTGTCGATAGTCCTCGTGGAATCCGTCTTCGCGCGTCATTTCCGGAAATCAAATTATGATCTGAATAAGTCGCGTATTTAACCCTGTTAGCGGCGAAAAGCAAAGAAAACTAGCCGATTACTGCCTAACAAGTCGGCAGGCAAAAAAACCGTCCATACCGCCATCTGATTCCATGTAACAGGGAAGGCTTCTGAAGGTCCCTGAATTCGCCAAGCTTTCGGTCGCGCCGGGAACTTCAGCCGCGGATATCGGGTCGATGGCGACATGGGGGGTTTCGGTCAGAATTTGTGCTAGCTGGTCCGGCCCTTCTTCCGGCTGCAGGGAACATGTTGCGAAGACCACATGCCCGCCGGGTTTGACCATACTCATCGCCGCATTCAACAAGCGCATTTGGGCTGCCGCCAGTTTGATGACATCGCCGGGCGTTTTGTTCCACGGTAAATCAGGATGTCGGCGGATTGTGCCGGTCGCACTGCAAGGTGCGTCCAGCAGGACTGCGTCGGCGGGTTCTTGCGGCCGCCACTCTGTGCCGTCGGCGACAATAATTTCCGCTTTAAGATGCAACCGCTCAAGATTGCCGCGGAGGCGGCGAAGCCGTGGTTCGGACCGGTCAACGGCGCTGACCCGGGCACCGGCGGCGGCTAGGTAGGCGGTCTTGCCTCCCGGTGCCGCGCAGAGGTCAATTACGGATTTTTCGGCGACATCGCCAAGCAGGCCGGCGACTGTCCTTGCCGCCGTATCCTGGATCCACCATGCGCCTTCGGCGAACCCGGCGAGGTTGCTCACCTGACCGCCGGTGCGGCGGCGCAGTGTGCCCGACGCCAGAAGATCGGCTTGCAGGGCGTGCAACCAGTCGGCGGGGTTGCCGATGGCGGAAATGTCCAGTGGGGCCTCGATCATGTGTGCCGCTGCAATTCGGCGGCAGGTTTCATCGCCATATGTCGCCTGCCAGGATTCCCATAGCCAATCGGGCGTGTTCAGACGCTCGGCGTCTTGGCCGGCAATCATGCCTGCCCCATCACGTTGCACGCGGCGCAGGATGGCGTTGACCAATTTCACGTGCGCGGTTTCACCAGCGGCGCGGGTCAATTCAACGGCGGTCGATACCGCTGCGTGATCGGCAACGCCGGTAAACAACAGCTGGCAGATGCCGGCGCGTAGAATATCGCGCACGGCACCGGCGCGCCGGGGCAAGGGGCGTTCCAGGCAACTGTCGATGACGGCATCAATTTGGCCCAATCGGCGCAGCGTGGTGGCGATCAGGTTCCGCGCGAATGCCCGGTCCCGATCGCCAAGCGCGGCCATCGGGCGATGATCCGCCAAGACCGTATCCAGCGCTTTGCGCTGACGAAGCACGGCATCAATCACTTCGATGGCAATCCGGCGGTGATCCGGGGGCGCGGTGTTGTTCATGAGGCCCGTAATGCCCTACGGACCCGCGAAGAGCAAGATGGTTGCAATAGCGGTGCTTTCGGATCATGTGTTAAATCATGAAAAATTAGGAATAGATAGGCTGATGAGCGCGGACAAGAAAGATCAAAGCCCAGAGTTGCCGGAGCGGAAAATGCACCGAAGTTTGGCCGCGCTCGACGGTGTGGCGGCGGATATGAAAACGCCTTCCGTTGCCGTTGTCGATGAGGCCGAAGAGATTATCAACGAGACGGCGGAAACCGGCGGGCCAAAAGGACCTGAGCCAACCCGCTACGGGGATTGGGAACGCAAGGGCCGCTGTATTGATTTTTGAATTCGGCAATAATTCTTCTCTGTCTTTATCTAGGCTCAGGACCCATTAATTTTTAATTCAGTATTTTGTCCGAAGATGATTTCCTTCATCAAGGGGGCATCGCATGAGCGATTTATTCTGGCTAACGCCGGCGCAACTGAACCGTATTAAACCGCACTTCCCTTTGTCTCATGGCGTTCCGCGCGTTGATGACCTGCGGGTGATCTCGGGGATCATCCATGTGATCAAGCGTGGTTTGCAGTGGCGCGACGCACCTTCTGACTATGGTCCTCACAAGACGTTGTATAACCGCTTTGTGCGATGGAGCCGGATGGGGGTCTTTGATCGAATATTTGCAGACCTTGCCGCCGGCGAAGGCGTTCCCGAACAGCTCCAGATCGACGCCACGCACCTGAAAGCCCATCGTACTGCAGCCAGCCTGCTTAAAAAGGGGATGTTCCCCGCCATATCGGCCGGACGAAAGGCGGCCTGAATTCCAAACTTCATGCGGTTTGCGATGGCCAGGGGCGGCCCGTCATCATGCTGTTGTCGGAAGGGCAAATGAGTGATTACAAGGGCGCCCGGTTGGTTGTCGATGCGCTGCCGCCAGCCAAACATCTTCTGGCCGATCGCGGCTATGATGCCGATTGGTTCAGGGAGGCCTTGAAGGATAAAGGCATTGAGCCCTGCATCCCGCCAAAGAAAAGTCGGAAGATACAACTCGGCTACGACAAAGCTCTCTACAAGCAGCGCCATAAAGTCGAAAACATGTTCGGAAAACTCAAGGATTGGAGACGGATTGCAACACGATATGACAGATGTGCACACACATTCTTCTCAGCAATCTGTATCACTGCTATTGTAATCTTCCATCTCGGTTAATGAGCCCTGACCCTAAATCGTTGTAAAATTTTCCAAGACTTATTGACAGGACCGCATAAAATGCGGAATCCGTAAGGTCAGTTTAACGGAACGCATTTAGATTCCGGCGCTTAGGCAGATGGCTTGGTCGAAAATTTGGGCCCAGCCGTTGAGGGAAGGCGAATGTTTCGCGGTTTTTTCAGTTTGTTCATACCGGCGTTTTCGGGCCGTAACCGGAAACCCAAGCGGCGTGTGCAGGGTGCCGCGCGGGTCGCGGGCGCGAATTTTCAGCCCACCGACGCGGCCGCCGGCGCCGGCCCGCGTGTCTTGCTGGCAGACCTTGCCGGCGACCGGGGCGGCGCGGCGACGGGTCATGTCACCAATGCACTCAGCCGCTGCGGCTGCATTGAGGTTTTTCGCGCCAACCAGGTCTTGAAGATGTCCAAGGCCGGCAACATCGTTCAGCAACTGGTGATGGCCGCTGACAAAGGCCGCGGCTGGGTGGAAGAGCAAGGCGCCGACCTGCCGCTTGACTTCAATGAGACCTTCGATCCAGTGCTCCATGCCGGCGTGCTTGCTGCCATCGGTCCGACCTTCAAAGGGTCGCGGGGGCGTATTGCCGAGTTCCTGGCGCCGGCCCTGCAAGGCACCAAGGTTTTTATCCAGGCGCCGCCCGATGGTTTCAACGAAGACCGGCACGCGACCGTGCTGACGACCATCGGCAATGCTTTTGCCGCCCATTTCCGGTTGGGCGGCGGCGACAAGAAGCTGGGCAACGCCGGCGCCGCCTACAAGAAGGCGTTGAAGAAAATCTCCTCGGAACAGGCACCGGAAATTTGGGCCGTGGCGCATAGCCATTACGCGTCGGTCCTCAAGGCCCAGGGCGACGGCAAGACCGACGAAGCCACTGAAGCACTGAAGAATGCCGCTGCTCTGGGCGCAAACCGCCAACAATTTGGGCGCCGCGTGTTTTTCCCTGGCCAAACGCAACGCCGAAGCGGCGTTGCTGCGCGAAGCGTCGTCATGCTTTGAGGGTGCGGTGGAAATTTACCAGACGTCGGGCGCCGCCAAGAAGGCCGAAGTGATCCGCAATAATCTGTCTCGTGTCGAACGCTTGTTGTCGGCGCGTGGTGGTTGACGGGCCCCGTTTCGCGGCTATCCGCTTGATAAAAAAAACACCGCTCGGAACGAAATCTATTGCCCGCCGAAGGTTGTCCGATAAGCATGCAACGCGGCTTGGCCACCGGTATGCAAGAAGACGATCGATTGGCCTTTTTTATAAACCCCGGCACGGATTTTTGCGATCAGCCCGGACATGGCCTTGCCCGTGTAGACGGGATCGAGCAACAGCCCTTCCAGCCGCGCGCACAGCGTCACCGCTTCAATCATCGCATCGGTCGGTTGGCCATAGGCTTCACCGAAGAAGCTGTCGTCGCAGACCACACTGTCCGGATTGATCGTCGCGGTTAGGCCTGTGTAGGCGACGGTATCTTGGGCCAGCGAAAGAACCTTGCGCTCTAGTTCAGCCTGCGAACGTCCGACGCTGATGCCCAAAACTGGGACAGCGGCGTTGGCATCAGCAAGACCGACCAGAAGGCCGGCTTGCGTGCCTTGGCTGCCGCAGGCGACGACGATGTGATCTATTTCGACGTTCATGTCATCTGCCTGAGCTAAAATTTCCGCCGCGCAATCAATGTAGCCCAGTGTGCCGACCGGCGAAGATCCGCCCGCCGGGAAAAAGTAAATCTTGCGACCCGCAGCGTGCACCTTGTCGGCCAGTTCCTCGCCGGCGATATTGAGGTCGGCGACCGGGCCGCAATGGTGAACGACACCGCCCATCAGATGGTCCAGCATGACATTACCGTTCTCGGCGTAATCGTTGTCACGGCGCATGCGCTCTTCCAGCAACACCTCGATCCGCAATCCTGCCTTCGCCGCCGCCGCGATGCTTTGGCGAACATGGTTGGATTGCGTGGCACCGACGGTGACCAGTGTGTCGGCGCCCTGTTCCATGGCCTCGGCGACCAGGAATTCCAGCTTGCGGGTTTTGTTGCCGCCGCCGGCCAACCCCGTGCAGTCATCGCGCTTCACATAAATATCCGGCCCACCCAACTCGCGGCTCAGCGCCTTCAGCGATTCCAGAGGTGTCGGCAATTGAGCCAAGTGAACACGCCGGAATTTTGTTAAATCCATGAAATTACCTCTGTTTTATTTGGGCGTGATCGGCCTTCAAATCAGGGTCGGTTCTGGCCCTCATCCGGCTTTGCGGAAACTCTCCAATACAAACGGCATCACCCCGCCGGCTTCGAACCAGGCGATTTCGCGGGCCGTGTCGAGACGGCACAGCACGTCGGCATCGACCACCGCGCCACCGGGTTTGGTGAATCGGGCCGTGGCGGCCTCGGCAATACCGATGTCGCCTTCAAGTCCCACGATATCAACGCGTTCCGAACCATCGAGGCCCAGCGATTGGCGTGTATCGCCGCCGGTGAACTGCAGCGGCAGCACGCCCATGCCAACCAAATTGCTGCGGTGTATGCGCTCGAAGCTTTCGGCGATGATGGCCCTGACTCCCAAAAGATGCGGGCCTTTGGCAGCCCAGTCGCGCGACGAGCCGGTGCCGTATTCCCGACCTGCAATAACCACAAGAGCGCGGCCCTCGGCAGCGTAGCGGTTTTGGGCACCGAAGATCGTCATGGTCTCGCCGGACGGTTGATGGACGGTCCAGCCGCCTCGGCGTTCGGGTGTCATGGCGTTTTGAATATGCGCGTTGTTGAACGTGCCCCGCATCATCACCTCATGATTGACCCGGCGTTGCAGGTAGCCGCTGAAGTCGGCGGCGCTGACGCCTTGTTCGGACAAGTAATCTCCGGCCAGGCTGCCTTCCAAGATTCGGCTGCCGGGCGAGATATGATCCGTCGTCACGTTGTCGCCGAGCACGGCCAGGATCGCCGCATCTTCGATATTTTGCAGTGGCGCTTGTTTGACGGCGGTGTCCAGGAACGGCGGCTTCATGATGTAAGTGCTGTCCGCGTCCCAGCCATAAGCCCCGCCGTCGCCGCCATCGATGCCGTCCCACAGCGTGTTGGCGCCGGATTTGTCATCGGTGCTGGCGGTGAACACATCGGACGTGACGTGGGTGCGGACGGCGGCGTCAATTTCCGCCGCGCTGGGCCAGATGTCTTTCAGATACACCGGCACGCCGTCATTACCTTCGCCCAAGGGCTCGGTGGTGATGTCGTCGGTGATCGTGCCGAACAAGGCATAGGCGATGACCAACGGCGGTGCGCCCAGGTAGGCGAGCTTGACCTGCGGGTGGACGCGGCCTTCGAAATTGCGGTTACCCGACAGCACCGCGGCGACGCTTTGGTTATGGGTCTCAATGTCTTCGGCGATTTCGGGCGCCAGCGCGCCCGAGCCGCCGCAGCACGTCATGCAGCCGTAGCCGGTGACGTGGAATCCCAGTTCCTCCAATGGCGCCATTAGCCCGGCACGCAGCAGATATTCGCCGACGGCGCGCGACCCCGGCGACAGCGAGGTTTTGATCCAGGGTTTGGTCGAGAGCCCTTTGTCGCGGGCTTTCTTCGCCAGCAGGCCGGCGGCCAGCATAACGCTGGGGTTGGAGGTGTTGGTGCATGATGTAATCGCCGCGATGACGACGTCGCCGTCGCGGATTTTACCGTCTCCGGCGCTGTCATCTGCACCATCTTCAGCCAGCGCGTCTAGGGCGGATCTGTGAGCTTGGCTCAGCGGCACCTGGCTTTGCGGTAACTTCGGCCCGGCCAGACTGGCCTCGACCCGGCCCACGTCAAATTCAATCGTGTCGGAATAGATGCGCGCCACCGCGTCGTCGCGCCATAGGCCCTGCGCCTTGGCGTAGGCCTCAACCAAGGCCACCTGATCACCACGCCCGGTCAGGCGCAGGTAATTCAAGGTTTCCGCGTCGGTCGGGAAATAGCCGACGCTGGCGCCGTACTCGGGCGCCATGTTGGCCAATGTGGCGCGTTCGGGCAGGCTTAGACGATCAAGTCCGGGGCCGAAAAATTCGACGAACTTCTGGACCACGCCGTGCTCACGAAGCCGGCGGGTCAGCGCCAGGACCACATCGGTCGTCGTCGCTCCTTCGCGCAGGCGGCCGACCAGACGCACGCCGACGACGTCCGGCATCATCATCGAGACCGGCTCACCCAGCATCGCCGACAGGGCCTCAATGGCGCCAACCCCCCAGCCCAGGACCGACAGCGCGTTGATCATCGGGGTGTGGCTGTCGCCGGCTACCAATGTGTCGGGAAAAGCCACCAGCCCGTGGTCCTTGTGGTCCTCCGACCAGACAACGCGGGCCAGCTGTTCCAGGTTGATCTGATGGCAAATGCCCTGGCCGGGCGGCCGGACGCGAAGATTGCGAAATGCCTTCTGGGCCCATTTCGCGACCCGGTAACGCTCGGCGTTTTGTTCAAACTCCGCCGTCATGTTTTGGTCCAGCGCGTCGGCTTGGCCTGCGACATCGACAATCACCGAATGGTCCATGATGAAATCAATGGGCCGCACCGGGTTGACCAGATCGGGGTCGCCACCAGCTGCTAACATAGAATCCCGCATGGCCGCCAAATCGGCCAAAAGGGGAATGCCCGAAACATCGTGCATCATGATCCGGGTTGGAAAAAAGCTTACCTCGGCGGCGTTCGTGGCAGACCTGGTCCAGGCCGTGAAAGCCTCGATGTCTGCGCGGTTTACCGTATCGCCGTCTTCGTGGCGCAGTGTGTTTTCCAGCAAGATCTGCAGGCTATAGGGCAACTTGTTTATTCCACCCAGCCCGGCGGCCTCGGCTTTTGGCAGACTGAATATCGTGTAGGTTTTGCCGCCGACGTTCAGTTGATCTTTTGCGTTGAAACTGTTCGCGCCCGTCATTCTTGGTTCCGCCCCTCAGGTTTTATTATTCGAAGGGCCACATATTATGGCGCGGTGTTGATTTGGCAAATCGGCGGGGCTTGGCCATCAAGGGACGGGGGGCTCAGCGGTCTTTTTTCATGATCGCCCGGCACTTCTCAGCCATTTCCAAGCTCACTGTATCGTTCAGCGGCTTGCCGTTGAAATAGAGCGCGCCGGTCTTCAGGTTGAATTTAACGGTGCCGAAATTCAGCGCCATGTTGGGGATGCTGGCGGAGTCCTTGAACGCCGCTTCGGTAGCAGTGGCCGCCGTGGTGGTCTCGGTGGCTTCCGTCGTTGTACTGGTTGCCGTGGAGTTGAGTATCGTCGCCGTTGTCCGGAGCGCGGTGACATCCGCGTCTTCCGCGTAGCCGACGCTGGTCGCCGCCGTGACCGCGCTGGCCGCCGCGGTGATGGCGGAGGACGCATCGCCCGATGCGGCGGCTGTCGTTGCTGTCGAAAGTGCCGTTTCCGCCGTGCTCAATGCCGTCGATGCGGTGCTGACGGCGGCTTGCTTGGTGGCGTCCGTGGGGTCGGCCTTGTAGGCCGTGACCGCCGCGTCATAGATCGTTTGCGCGCCTTGCACGGCTTCATCGGCGGTGACCACGGCGGCCTCGGCCGCAACCGTCTGGGCATTGCTCGCTGCACTCGCGGTCTCGGTTGCCTTAGTGGACGTGCTGACTGAGGCGTCGGCGCTGTCGGCCGCCGTCCGCGCGCTGGCCGCTGCGGTGCTTGCGGACGAGACGGCGGACGTTGACGTCGAACTGCTGGCCGACACACTAACGCCGGCCGCCGTCACCGTGCTGACCGCCGACGTCGCCGATGTCGATGCACTGGAATAACTACCCGCCGCGTAGGACGTTTCGGCGCTGGTCAATGACGTCTGCGCCGTCGTCAATGCCGTCTCGGCTTCGGTGTAGGCTTCGGAATAGCGCTTCGAATTGGGATTGGTTGTGGCTTTCGCCAGCGCCGCGTCGCGCTCAGTCGTAAGCGCCGTGATCGCCGACGTGGCGTCCGCGATAGCCACCAAGGCGCTCGATTGCTCGGCCAGACTTTCCGCCGCGGTGGCCGCCGTCTCCGCCGACGTGGCTGCGGTCTGCGCTTGTTCGGCGGCGTTGGCTGCCGCCTGGGCGGCATCCGCGTCGGCTTTTGGCTTGCCCAGGTAATAACTCAAATCCCGGGTCACGTTGAACTCAATGACGTCGGGCACCGGCATTTGAAACGATCCGCCGAGATCGGCCGGCAGGATCTTTCGACCCCTGATGGATGTGTCGGGTTTATAGGCGACGTCGGCCCGCGCCCGATGGCGGACCATCAGGCGTCGGCAATCTTTTTTGGTGATTTTGACTTTGCCGACGGGTTCCTTCTGGCCGTCCTTCTTTTTGCTATCCTGCGCCAAAGCGTCCGACGGTGGGGCCAACAAGAGGGAAGCCGCCAAAGTGAAAATTGTGGATGCAAATTTGGATGTCATCACAAATCGGGACTCATTTCGAGGGCACTTTTAGGACTCTGGCGGTCTATAGGGATGAGATTAATATTTCGTGATGTTTGAAAAGTTTTAGAGCCATCACGCGACTCGAGGGATCGAGGTCGTGTCCTCGTTAATTAGTCAGTGCGCGGGTGGCGTCGGCGATGACGGCTTCTTCGTTGGTTGGAAGTACCAGCACGGCAACCGTGGAGTGCGCCGCGCTGACGACGGTTGCATGCCCATTGTTTGCGGCCGGGTCCAGGTCCGCGCCAAGCCACGACAGATGTGCACAGATCGCCCCCCGCACCTCGGCGGCATTCTCGCCGATGCTGGCGGTGAATATGATTGCATCGAGGCCGCCGAGCGACGTGATAAGCGCGCCCAGTTCGCAAGCGGCGCGGTAACAAAATAATTCGACGGCTTCGCGAGCATTTGGATCAGTACTTTCCAACAGCACCTGCATGTTGTTGCTGATCCCAGACACACCAAGAAGCCCCGATTCCCGATACAGCATGTGCTGGACCTCATCGATCGTCATGCCCTGGTTTTGAAGAAGGTGCAGCACCACCCCGGCATCAAGCGAGCCGGACCGGCGGCCCATCATCAAGCCATCAAGGGCGGTAAAGCCCATACTGGTGGCAACGCTTTGCCGTTCTTTCATGGCGCACATGCTGGCCCCGTTGTCGAGGTGCGCGACAATTACCCGGCCGTCAGCCCGAGGCCCCATGTGATCGGGTAAAACACCGGCGATGTATTCATAAGGGCACCTCGAATAATGCCTTATTTCGACGATGGTAGAGTGAGCCGGGCTCGATGCATGCAATTTCTGCCAAAAACCATTGGTTCTCAGCGTCCCAGCGGAGCATTTCCCTGTGAGACGCCTT
>JABJBP010000064.1 GCA_018665815.1 Rhodospirillaceae bacterium | reverse complement strand
CGCACCGAAAAAGCGTTATCCGAGGAAACCGAAGGCAAACTCAAAGCCTTCCTCGACGATTTCGTCAAGACCTTCGCCTAAGGCTGGGACGCAGAGAAGCTTTAAGGAACGGAACGCCGAGATATGGCTAACCTCAAGGACCTGAAAATCCGGATCGACAGCGTCAAATCGACGCAGAAGATCACCTCGGCCATGAAAATGGTCGCCGCCGCCAAGTTGCGGCGTGCCCAGGAATCCGTTGAAGCCGCGCGTCCTTATGCGGTCCGTATGGAACGCATGCTGGGCTCGCTGGCCCAATCGGTGGGCGGCACGGAAGGCGCGCCGAAACTTTTGGCCGGCACCGGCAATGATCAAACGCACCTACTTGTCGCATTTACCGCGGACCGCGGATTGTGTGGCGGCTTTAACGGCTCCATCGTCCGCCAGACCCGGACCATGGCCAACGAATTAAAGGCCGCCGGCAAGACGGTGAAAATTTTCTGCGTCGGCCGCAAGGGGCACGATGTCCTGAAGCGCGAGTTCGCCGACGAGATCATCGAAGAAATTCAAGGCTTGGGCCGGCGTAGCGTCGAATACCACGAGGCCGCCGGGGTCGCCCAATCGATCACCAAGTTGTTCGAAGACGAAGCCTTCGACATTTGCACCATTATCTTCAACCGCTTCCAGTCGGCGATGACCCAGATTGTCACGCCGCTGCAGTTGATTCCCTTCGAGCCCGCCGTTTCCGACGAGGCGGAAGAGGAAACAGCAGATGAAGGACCGAAAGCGGTCTACATCTTCGAGCCCGAAGAAGACGAAATTCTCGCCGAATTGCTGCCACGCAACTTAGCGGTCCAAATATTTCAGGCGTTGCTGGAAAGCTCCGCCTCCGAACATGGCGCGCGAATGACCGCCATGGACAGCGCAACCCGCAACGCGGGCGATATGATCAACGACCTGACGCTGACCTACAACAGGACACGCCAGGCCTTTATCACCAAAGAACTCATTGAGATCATCTCCGGCGCGGAAGCGTTGTAGAACGGGAGAATCCGAGATGGCTAAAAATAACGTGGGAAAAATCAGTCAGGTCATGGGTGCCGTCGTCGACGTGCAGTTCTCAGGCGACTTGCCTCATATCCTCAACGCGCTTCATACCGAAAACCAGGGTAAGCACTTGGTTTTGGAGGTCGCGCAGCACTTGGGCGAGAACGCGGTGCGCACCATCGCCATGGACTCGACCGAAGGCCTGGAGCGTGGCGGCGAGGTTTCCGACACCGGCGCGCCGATTTCCATGCCCGTCGGGCCCGAAACGCTTGGCCGTATCCTGAACGTCATCGGTGAGCCGATTGATGAGCGCGGGCCGCTGGAAACCAAGCTGACCTTGCCGATCCACCGGGCCGCACCGGAATTCGTCGAGCAGTCCACGGAAACCGAAATTCTGACCACCGGCATCAAGGTCGTCGATTTGATCAGCCCCTACGCGAAGGGCGGCAAGATCGGATTGTTCGGCGGCGCCGGCGTCGGCAAGACGGTGTTGATCATGGAATTGATCAACAACATCGCCAAAGGCCACGGCGGATATTCAGTGTTCGCCGGTGTCGGCGAGCGGACCCGTGAAGGTAACGACCTTTACCATGAAATGATCGAGTCGGGCGTTATCGACCTTGAAGGCGGCAATTCAAAGGCCGCCCTGGTTTACGGCCAAATGAACGAGCCGCCGGGCGCCCGTGCGCGGGTCGGCCTGTCGGGCCTGACCTTGGCGGAATATTTTCGCGACCAGGAAGGCCAGGACGTTCTGTTGTTCGTCGATAACATTTTCCGCTTCACCCAGGCCGGCTCGGAAGTCTCGGCGCTGTTGGGCCGCATTCCGTCCGCCGTGGGTTACCAGCCGACGCTGGCCACCGACATGGGCACGCTGCAAGAACGCATTACCTCAACCACCAAGGGTTCGATCACCTCGGTGCAGGCCATTTACGTGCCCGCCGATGACTTGACCGACCCGGCGCCGGCGACCTCGTTCGCGCACTTGGACGCGACCACGGTGTTGAACCGGCAAATCGCCGAATTGGGCATCTACCCGGCGGTTGATCCGCTCGATTCAACCTCGCGTATCCTTGATCCCCGGATCATCGGTGAAGAACACTACGCGGTTGCCACCGGCGTGCAGCAAATCTTGCAAACCTACAAATCCCTGCAAGACATTATCGCAATTTTGGGCATGGATGAGCTGTCGGAAGAAGATAAGCTCACCGTCGCGCGGGCGCGGAAAATTCAACGCTTCCTCTCGCAGCCGTTCCACGTAGCGGAAATCTTCACCGGCACACCGGGTGTCCTGGTTGGTCTTGAAGACACGATCAAGGGCTTCAAAGGCGTTATTGACGGTGATTACGATCACATTCCCGAAGCCGCCTTCTACATGGTCGGCACCATCGACGAAGTCTTGGATAAAGCCAAGCGCATGGCCGCCGAAGCGGCTTAAGGCCCCCATAGGGATCGCGCTTAGGAGAACTGGAATATGGCCGAAACAAACACCGCTACCACCGTCGAGTTCGAACTGGTTTCACCGCAGAAACTGGTGGTTTCCGAGCCCGTTGAGATGGTTGTCGTGCCGGGCGCCGAAGGTGATATCGGTGTGCTGCCGGGCCATTCGCCGTTGATTGCCACGGTGCGCCCCGGCGTCATCGACATTCACGAGGCCGGCAAGGTCAAGGAACGCATCTTTGTCGGTGGCGGCTTTGCCGAAGTGTCACCGGAACGCTGCACGGTGCTGGCCGAAGAGGCGACGGCAGTTGGTGATATTGACCGCGCCGCCGCCGAAACACGGCTCAGTGACGCCAAGCAGGTACTCGAAGGGGCGGACGAAGGCGCTACCGCCGAGGCCGAGCGCCAAATCGCCATTGCTGAGGGCCTGCTGGCTGCGGCCAATGGGGCCAGTGCCGGAAACTAAAGGCCGGACGATCACGCAGAATAGAAACCCGGGCCTCAGCCCGGGTTTTTTCGTGCCTGCCGACCGGATTTTTTATACTCTGTTGGTCTGGAGGCACGCATCATGCATCTTTATTTGGTTCAACACGGCCTTGCCCAACCGAAAGACGAAAACTCCGAGCGGCCACTCAGTGACCGGGGCCGCACCGATGTCGGGCGCATGGCGTCGTTTTTGGCACGAACCCGCCCCGCCATCAGCCGGGTCATCCATTCCGGCAAGCTCCGCGCCGCTCAGACGGCATTGATATTCGCTGAAACGCTGGGACCGGGGCGAATTGTCGAGCAGGCTGTCGACGGCCTGGCGCCCAACGATAAAACCGATCTGGTTTCAGACGCCATCAACGACTGGACCGAGGACACGATGATCGTCGGCCATCTGCCGCACCTGGCCAAATTGACCAGCCGGCTTGTCGTCGGCGACCCGGACAAAACCGTCATTCATTTTCAACCCGGCACGGTGGCGTGTTTGGAGCGTGGTGAGAACGGCGGCGGCTGGACCGTCGCGTGGTCTGTGCGTTCCGAATTGCTCGGCGGTTAACCATGCCAACCGACCCAGTGAATGCCGGCGTCACTTTCGACGCCAAGACCGCGCGTTCTGTCGAACGCGGCTATATGACACCGGAGATTGCACATCAGCGCGCCCGCACGTTAGCGGCACTTGATCTGCAGACCGGAGACCACGTCCTCGATGTCGGCTGTGGACCCGGGCTTTTGGTCCGTGAAATGGCCGAGGTCATCGGGCTCTCGGGCCAGGCGACAGGCATCGATACCAGTACCGCGATGCTTGATTTAGCCCGCGAACGCTGCGGCGACTTGCCGCAGGTGACGCTGCGCGATGACGACCTGCGTGCCTTGCCGACGGAGGCCAACCATTTTGACGCCATCGCCTGCACCCAGGTTTTATTGTTCATCGAAGATTTGGCGGCGGCACTGAATGAACTGGCGCGCGTGCTCAAACCGGGCGGTCGCATTGCGGTCTTAGAGACCGATTGGCGCGGCTGCATCTTGAATACCGACAACAATGCGCTGACCCGGCGGATGTTCGACACCTGGGATGACGTGGCCGTCAGTCCCAACCTGCCGGTCCGGCTTCACCCTTTGCTGCGTGACGCCGGGTTCTCGGATATTGAGGTGGAAGGCATTCCGATCATCAACACGACGTATGAGAAAGGTAATTTCTCATCCGGGTTCGTCCGCGGCCTGGCCCGCAAGTGCAAGGACCGGGGCGTCATCAGCGACACCGAAGCAAAAACCTGGCTTGCCGATTTTGAGCAGAAGGACCGCGACGACGCCTATTTCTTTTGCGTCAATCGATACCTGTTCACAGCCGTGAAAGCCTAGGCAAATCCCGAGCGGTCGGTTTCGTCCGCGAAGACGCATTTGCGGCCCTACAAGCCTAAGCGGGCGGCGCGCCCTTTTTCACGACCAGCCATAGGGCGTGAATCATGCCGGGTACGAAGAAACACAGCGTTAGGACCAAGTTGATCCAAAAGTGCAGCGCAATGCCGACGGTTAGGAATGCCGCCAGCGGCGGCAGCAAGATGGCGATGACAATACGTAGAATATCGATGGGAGCCCCCAAAAGCCGAACCTCACCAAGATTACCCGCCCTGCGGGCCCGCAATCAAGGTGTCGATTGACGGTTGAGGCAATGATTGCGGCAATAGCGCTATTCCCATGGCGCCTAGAAATGGCTAATCTCGGTATAGGATCGACAACGGCACGGAATTGACCGGGAAAGGCGACGACACCATGAGTAAAACCAAGGCCCGCCAGCGCGCAAAGGCGAACGCATTGAAAAAAGCCAAAAAACGCGCCGCCGCCGCCGCAGAACCCGAACAACAGTTCGGCACCGGCAATTACGATCCCACGGAAAAATCCATCACCAGCGCCAACTCGAACACCAATCTGAAGAATCTCGGCGGTGCCAAGAAGGGCGCGGCAAGGTCGCGCTAGATCGGACAATTCTGTCCCCTACCCCTTGCGCTTCTTCTTCTTCATTTTTCCCTTTGGTTCCCATTTGACTTTTTTTGAGACGCCGGGGCGGTGGAGGCCGAGCTCGGTGGCCTCCAGGCGGCGGATTTCATCGCGCATGCGGGCGGCTTCTTCGAATTCCAGATCGGCGGCGGCGGTCTGCATGCGGTCGTTTAAATCGGCGAGGACGGCTTTCAGGTTATGCCCGACCAACTCGGTCGCGCCCGAAGCGCCGGTATCAACGGTGACGTAGTCGCTTTCATAGACGCTTTCGATGACGTCGGTGATGCCCTTCTTGACGCTCTGCGGCGTGATCCCGTGCTCGACGTTGTAGGCCGTTTGCTTTTCGCGCCGCCGGTTGGTCTCTGAGATGGCGTACTCCAGGCTGGCGGTCATCTTGTCGGCGTAAAGAATGACCCGGCCGTCGATGTTGCGCGCGGCGCGGCCGATGGTTTGCACGAGCGAAGTCTTTGAACGCAGAAACCCCTCCTTGTCGGCGTCCAAAATGGCGACCAGGCCGCATTCCGGGATATCCAGGCCCTCGCGCAGCAGGTTGATGCCGATCAGCACGTCGAAGGCGCCGAGGCGCAGATCGCGGATAATCTCGATCCGCTCCAGGGTCTCAATATCGGAATGCATGTAGCGCACCCGGACCCCGTGTTCGTGGAGGTATTCCGTCAGGTCTTCGGCCATGCGCTTGGTCAAGGTCGTGACCAATGTGCGCATGCCCTTGGCGGCGACATCGCGGACCTCACCCAGCAAATCATCAACCTGGGTTTCAACAGGGCGGATGATGCACTCAGGATCAATGAGGCCCGTCGGGCGGACGACTTGTTCGGTGAAAATACCGCCGGTGCGCTCAATCTCCCAGGGGCCGGGGGTCGCCGAGACGTAGACCGTATCGGGGCGCATGATGTCCCATTCTTCGAATTTCAAGGGCCGGTTGTCGACACAGCTGGGCAGCCGGAAACCGTATTCAGCCAAGGTTGTTTTGCGAGCGAAATCGCCCCGGAACATGCCGCCGATCTGCGGCACGGTGACGTGGCTTTCGTCAACCATCAGCATGGCGTTTTCCGGCAGGTATTCGAACAACGTCGGCGGCGGCTCGCCGGGTTCGCGGCCCGTCAAGTAGCGCGAATAATTCTCGATCCCGGCGCAGTGTCCGGTGGTTTCCAGCATTTCCAAATCAAAGGTCGTGCGCTCATTCACGCGCTGGGCTTCCAACAGCTTGCCTTCGGCGTCAAGTTCTCGAATGCGTTCTTTCAATTCCGCCCGAATGCCCGGGATCGCCTGCAACAATGTCGGGCGCGGCGTCACATAGTGGGAATTGGGATAAATGGTGATTTCCTCAAGGGTTGAGATTTTCTCGCCGGTCAACGGGTCAATTTCCCAAAGCGCCTCAACCTCATCGCCGAACAGCGAGACCCGCCAGGCCCGATCTTCCAGGTGCGACGGGAAAATTTCAATCACATCGCCGCGCACCCGGAAGGCGCCACGGTAAAAATTTTGGTCATTGCGCTGGTATTGCAGCGCGACCAGTTTTTGCTTCAGCTCGCGCTCATCAATCACGCCGCCCGATTTCAACCGGACGATCATCTCGGAATAGGTCTCAACGGCGCCAATGCCGTAAATGCACGACACGGAAGCCACAATGATGACGTCGCCGCGCTCCATCAAAGAGCGCGTCGCGGCGTGCCGCATGCGGTCAATCTGTTCGTTCACCGACGCATCTTTTTCGATATAGGTGTCAGAGCGCGGAACGTAGGCTTCGGGCTGATAGTAGTCGTAATAAGAGACGAAATACTCGACGGCGTTTTCCGGAAAGAACTCTTTCATTTCGCCGTATAACTGCGCCGCCAGCGTTTTGTTGGGCGCCAGCACCAGGGCCGGGCGCTGTATGTTCTGAATCACATGCGCCATGGTAAAGGTCTTGCCCGACCCGGTCACACCCAACAGAACCTGATTGTTTTCACCGTCCTGAATGCCCTTGGTCAGCTCAGCAATGGCTTGCGGCTGATCACCGGCCGGTGAAAACTCGCTATGCAACTTGAACACACGCCCATCATCGACGGCCGGGCGTTTCGCCGGGACAAAAAGCTCCTTGGTATCGATCGTATCGGGTGTCTGCATGGGAATTATATAGGGCGGGTGCGGGGGTGTTGGCGAGTCTTCAATTTGGCATTTGGCGGCGCCGTGACCATATTACCTCTGCCAGGAGAACAAGAGCAGGAATGAGCATCATGACAGCTAAGAAAAAAGCCCGCGCCGTCGGTTTCAACCACGTCGCGTTGGAAGTTGGGAATTTAGACGAAGCGCTTGAGTTTTATGGTGGATTTGTTGACTTCGAATTACGCAGCCGCTCAGACACCATGGCCTTCATTGATTTGGGCGACCAATTCATCGCCCTTCAGGAAGGCCGCACCCAGCCTGCCGATGACGGCCGGCATTTCGGTCTTGTGGTTGATGACAAGGAGGTCGTTAGAGCCAGCCTGGAAGGCATGGGCGTCGATATTCTGCCGGGACGGTTTCTGGATTTTTATGATCCTTGGGGCAACAGGATCGAAATCGTCGGTTATACCAACATCCAATTTTCGAAAACCCCTGGCGTACTCCGGGGCATGGGCCTGAGTGAGCTCAAGAAGAACGAGAATGCGATCAAGGAATTGGCTGAAAAAGGCATGGCGCCGGATTGAATATTCAACAAACCGCCAGCTGCGTTGATTGAACTCCCCCGGCCCGCATGCGATAAACCGCCATGATGCAGGCGCACGGAAAAAGTATTCTGATCACAGTGATCGTCGTCGTCGCGGGTCTTCTGGCTATGGAGCTTGGTGTCCGCACGCTGGTGCCGCAAATTTTAGTGCGCGGCTACAATGTGCCCGATCCGGACCTCGGCACCTACGTTGCGCCCAACGCGCGTTATCGAGATACCTATACCAAAGAGCAGTCCTATGACGTCCGGACAAACGGTGCCGGCTTTCGCATGGACGAAGAAGTCAGTCTTTCCGAAGATCGCCGCCGGGTTCTGGTGTACGGCGATTCTTTCACATTTGGTTGGGGGCTTGAGCTCAAGGACACATATTTTCAGATATTAAAGAAGGCGGCGGAAACCGCCGACCCGCGCCTGCAATTGCTCAATGCCGGCGTCGGCGGTTACGGCTCGGGGCACGTAAAAAAGCTGAT
Source organism: Rhodospirillaceae bacterium (assembly GCA_018665815.1). Lineage (GTDB taxonomy): Bacteria > Pseudomonadota > Alphaproteobacteria > Rhodospirillales > Casp-alpha2 > UBA3470. The sequence continues at coordinate 6,235 of JABJBP010000064.1, read as the reverse complement.
GGACCGCCATATCCCGGCGCTCAAACCCGCGGCAATCGTCTATTTCTTCAACAACAACGATCTCGTCGACAACGCGATCACGGATATCGACTACCGGGTCACGGCGTTCCGGGTCGGCGCCGACGGACAGCCGGCACTGGCTGATGTGCAGCCCTTCGCGCCATGGAAAAGGTTTGCGCTCAATCACACCCCCTACGCCTGGCTGAACAGAAATTCCCATCTGTTCGTCGCTGCCAAAAGTGCTCTGAAAGTGGCGCTGAAATGGAAACCCGGCATTGTCCGCCCGCAAATGGTTGACCTCCCGATCCCCGCGCAAACGCCGGCAGTGGCGGCGGGCCAGCCGGCATTCGCCCTCAAATTGCCGCCATCCGGCCAAACCGAGCCGGCGATTGAGCGCATGATTTATATCTCGGAATTGCACATCCGTCGGATAGCTCAAAACGCGACGGCCGCAGGCGTACCGATCATGTTGATTTGGGTACCGGCGCCGGAAGAAATGTTCCCGCCTTCGCCGCCGAGCCCTGCCGTTCAATTATTAATCAGAGGCCGGACCATGTTGTCACGGGTGGCGAATGAAACGCCGGGCATGGTTTTTGATGATATTCCCCGACGCATTCCCAGCGGTCCCGATTGGCAATCGGGCCGCGGCAAGCTCAGGCTATCCGACGGCCATTTTAACGCTGACGGCGCCGCTTGGTACGCTGCAATAGTTAAGCCGATGATGTTAAATTTCCTGAGCCGGATTAAAACGCCGAAATCGCCCTAGTTTTTTTACCGGGCAACATTGTCTCAAGGCTGTCGGCAGCGTAAATTGCGGCCTGTAAATTCATCAATCAAGATCACAGAATTGGGATCAAGATCATGGGATTCGTCGCTGACCGTCTGAACGCCATCCAACCTTCACCGACCATCGCCATCAGCCAGAAGGCCCGCGACCTTGCGGCCGCCGGCGAAAATATTATCGGCCTCGCCGCCGGCGAGCCGGATTTCGATACCCCGGCGCACATCATCGAGGCCGCGAAACAGGCCTTGGATGCCGGCATGACCCGTTACACGGCGGTAAATGGGATTCCCGAGCTGCTGGAAGCAATTTCGGCAAAATACAAACGCGACAATGATCTGGATTACCCACCGAGCCAAATTCACGTCAGCTGCGGCGGCAAACCTGTCATCTTCAATGCCTTCATGGCGACCGTTAATCCCGGCGACGAAGTTATCGTGCCGGCGCCTTACTGGGTCAGCTATCCCGATCAAGTGGTGATGTTTGGCGGCACGCCAGTGGTTATCGATTGTCCCCCCGAAAATGGGTTCCGACTGGCCGCCGAGCAATTGGAAGCGGCGATTACACCGAAAACCAAATGGCTGGTGATGAATTCTCCGTCGAACCCGACCGGCGCCGGCTATACGGAGGCCGATCTGCGGGCACTTGCCGATGTCTTGGTCAGGCACCCGCACGTTTGGGTGCTCACCGATGATATTTATGAGCATCTGGTTTATGACGATTTTGAATTCAAAACCATGGCCCAGGTCGCCCCGGAACTTTACGACCGCACCTTGACCATGAACGGCATGTCGAAAGCCTATTGCATGACCGGCTGGCGTGTTGGTTTCGCCGGTGGCCCGGCCGAAATCATCAAGGCTATGACCAAAGTCCAAGGCCAATCGATTACCCATACCGCCGCCGTCAGTCAGTCGGCCGCCATTGCGGCCCTGAACGGCCCGCTTGATTTCATTCAATCGAACAATGCGGTGTTCAAGGGGCGCCGTGATTTGGTGGTCAGCATGTTGAACCAGGCCAGCGGCTTGAAATGTCCGACACCGGAAGGCGCGTTCTACGTCTATCCCTCGGTCGCCGAGACCATCGGCAAAACCACACCGGAAGGCAAAACCATCACCAGTGACGAAGACTTCGTCGTTGGGCTTTTGGAGGCGGAAGGTGTTGCGGCCGTCCACGGTGAGGCCTTCGGATTGTCACCGCATTTCCGCATCAGCTATGCGACCAGCACGGAAGTTCTGGAAGATGCCTGCACGCGGATTCAAAGGTTCTGCGCCTCGCTTCGTTAAAATATTGGCGTCCGCGTAAACTCAACGATCCCACCCGCCCCGCGGGGCGGGCACAATTGCGTGTCCGCCGTGAACGCTACGGAATGGAATTCCGTGCGTCCTGGGGGGGGCCGCATTTCTCTTGCATCCCTCGGTGTGTCCATTAACCTTTTGAGACCATATCGAAAGCGGGGCAAACCCCGCAGCGCCATGAAGAAACCAGGGAGGTATTCATGAGCACCAAAGCCCCATCGGGCCCGCGCGTCGCGGCTCTCGTCGGACCCTATTCCAGTGGAAAGACGTCGTTACTTGAAAGCATCCTGAAACTGTCCGGCACCATCCAGCGCAAAGGAACGGTGAAGGAATCCAGCATGGTCGGCGACGCCACGGCTGAAGCCAAGGCGCGCCAAATGTCGACGGAATTGAACGTCGCCAGCCTTGAATATCTGGACGAAAGCTGGACGTTCCTGGACTGCCCCGGATCGGTGGAATTGGCGCAAGACGGGCTGAACGCGATGCTGGTCGCGGATACCGCCGTCGTGGTCTGCGAGGCCGATGAAAACAAAGCCCTGATGGTGGCGCCATTTCTGAAGCATCTAGATGAGGCGGGCATTCCGCATATCTTGTTCATCAACAAGATGGACGTGTCGACGGGCAGCGTGCGGGGCACCTTCGAGGCCCTGCAGGCCATTTCCACGCGGCCGTTGGTGCTGCGCGAAATACCGATCCGCGATGGCGATGATATTGCCGGTCACGTCGATCTGATCAGCGAACGCGCCTTCCAATGGCAGCCCGGCGATATCTCAAAACTCATTGAGCTGCCGGACGCCGTAAAAGACGATGAAGAACTGGCCCGCACGGAAATGTTGGAATCACTTGCCGATTTCGACGACACGATGCTTGAAAGCCTGCTTGGAGATGTCGTGCCCTCGACCGAAGAGATTTTTGCCAATTTCACAAAGGATTTGCAGGAAAATCTTATCGTTCCGGTGTTTTTTGGATCTGCCGAGCACGATTCAGGCATCCAGCGATTAATGAAATCCCTTCGCCACGATTCCCCGGAAGCCACGGCCGCAGCGGAGCGATTGGGGATTTCCAGCGGCGGCAATGTCGCCCAGGTCTTCAAAAGCATCTATGCGGACCATGTCGGCAAATTGACCTACGCACGGGTGCTTTCCGGCGAGATCACCGACGGTATGACGTTGAACGGGTCCAGGGTCAGCGGCATGAACAAGATGCTCGGCCAGAAAATGGACAAGGTCGCCAAAGCCGGTCTTGGTGAAATTGTCTCGCTGGGCCGCCTCGACGACATCCACACAGGCGTGACCTTGTCGGAAAGCGGCGACGTCAGCGCCGAATGGCCGACGCCTTTGAGCCCACTGTTCTCGCTGGCCATTCACGCCGACGAGCGTGGCGATGAAGTTAAGTTGTCGGGCGCACTCGCCAAAATTGCCGAGGATGATCCCTCGATCACCTATGGTCCCGAGTCAGATACCCACGAACTCCTGATCTGGGGTCAAGGCGAACAGCACCTTTTAGTTAGCATCGAAAAGCTCAAGACCCGCTATAACCTCGCGGTTTCTTCGAAGCGGCCACAGGTGCCCTATAAGGAAACCATCAAGAAAACCGTGACCCAGCATGCCCGGCACAAGAAGCAATCGGGCGGCCACGGCGAGTTTGGCGATGTTCATATCGACATCAAGCCGTTGCCGCGCGGTTCCGGGTTCCAATTCGATGACACCATCACCGGCGGCGTCGTGCCGAAACAATACATTCCGGCCGTCGAGACGGGGGTCAAGGAATTCATGGACCGCGGCCCCTTGGGTTTTCAGGTCGTCGATATTTCGGTGACGCTCACGGATGGCGGGTTCCATGCCGTCGACAGTTCGGAAATGGCGTTCAAAAAAGCCGCCGCCCAAGCCATGCGCGAAGGTATGCCGAAAACCGGCCCGGTGCTGTTGGAGCCGATCTTCGAAGTCGACATTTCATTGCCCAACGAATTTACCTCAAACATTCAACGTCTGGTCAGTGGCCGGCGCGGACAAATTCTGGGTTTTGATGCGAAACCCGGCTGGGACGGCTGGGATGAGGTCAAAGTGCAGATGCCGCAATCCGAAATGCATGACTTGATCATCGAGTTACGCTCGATGACGCTGGGCGTCGGCACCTTTGCCTGGAGCTTCGATCATTTGCAGGAGTTCTCGGGGCGCGAAGCTGATCAGGTTGTCGAAGCACGGGCTGAAAGAAACGACGGCGGTTAAGGCCCGCCAACGTATCGGCACGAGGCAGGAAGATCATAACCATCTGCGACGAAAGATATTGGGCGCAGTCATACGCAGTATTAAATCTAGAAATTTAATTTGAAAAAAGCTGCTTAATAGGCATGCGATCTGTTGCCACTATTCTTTCGGCGAATTCTTGGCTTGCTCAATGAAGGTAGCGATGCCATTTCGCACTAATTGGCAGTTATTTTGGATTCGACAAACCAGGCAATGACGCCAAAACATAATTAAGAAAAACCACGCGATTCATATCGCTTCTTATCAATGTAATGTTGAAATGCGGCGACAATCGCGGCTAACAAGATGGTAACCAAAGTAAATTCAGCAAGCCGATTGCTGCGTATAAAATCTAAACTATAGGCATCAACCAGTTGCGTTGCGAGAATATGCGTAAGAAATACCGGGTAAGCCATTCTTCCTATCAGCCTATCAATGTAATTGTCCGGTTTGCTGTACGCATGATCGAAACTCAATAGTGCAAAAGGCACGATAATCATCATACCAAGAGAAACTTCAGCCACATAGGGGCTGTTAATATCTCCCGTGGATGGGGCAGATATGAAAAATATCAAAGAGTATATTGTGACGACACATAGCATTATCAGATGCTGGACGTTCTGATTGCGTCTGTAGACCCCAATCATATCCCCCAGCATAAATACTGCGCCGACGAAGAATATTAAACGGTACCCCAGGAGATCAGTCATCCTCATGCACTTAAATGATGCGCCACTCAGATAGTCGCATAGCGTACCGCCATATGTTGAAAGGGTCGGGTTAAGTGCCATGAAATGCCCGAACAGGAGACTCAAAAAAACCAACCATCGCGCTGCTTTGGGCAACAAGAATACAAATGGCACCAAGATGTACCATTGAAGCTCAGTTCCCACACTCCAAGCTGGAGGAATAATGGAACCCGAGAAATATTCACTCACAACCAGAAAGTTTTGGGGAATTATAAGTAATTCCATGATCAGTGAACGAAGGGTCAAACTCGAATACAGCGTCGGCGAAGTTATATTTAAAAATGATAAAAATATGGTCACAAACGCAACCAGTAAAAAGGCCGGGAAAATTCGCCAGAATCTATCGATATAAAATCGGAAGGCCGGATTTTGAAATCCAGTAAATTTTTCAAAACTCACTCTCATTAAATAGCCGGAAATGAAATAAAAACCTACAACAGCAATAATTCCAAGTTGTATCTTAATGAGTGCCCAGCGAAATGGCTGTAGGCCACAAAAGCAGCCAAAATAAATCGAAGAATACCTAAGCCCATTTTCGGACTCCTTGTTTGGCTGTTTTTTCGCTAAGCACGCCGGTTGAACTCGCGGTTTCAAGCCTGTCTACACAACGAATTCTTTGATGGGTTTTAGGTCGTTTCTGGGCGCATATACTATTGTCGATCGAATTCCTCCGAACAATCTTCATTTTGGAGCCAGTCGTAACTGTTCGCTGTTTCTGAAGGAAGGAATTTTGTTCAGCGACGATACCGCAATTCCGATTTGATGATCTGTCCATGTTCGTAACGCTACATCGCTACAAAAATAAATCCGTCGATAATACTCCCAGCTTGGCTGATCGCCATCTCTCCCTCTGTATTCATCCCGTTTCGAAAACTTCAGCTAAAATAAATCAATTGTCTTCCGCTCCTCCGCATCTCGCTCACCGCCTCATAAGACCACGCGAAAACTACCTGACTATTGGAAACCACTAGGAAACCATGAGGGGTGAAACGGGTCAGATTGTTGAGGCGGGGGCCAGCCCGATCGACCGGCAGGGAAACCAAGAATCAGCATCTTTCATTGTTTCCCGGATTTAGGGCATTGGCAGCGCCGTTTAACGGTTCCGGCATCGCCAAACAGAAAAATGCTTGGTGATTTCTGTCTTTTCATAGGTCTCATAAAAGG
>JABJBP010000063.1 GCA_018665815.1 Rhodospirillaceae bacterium | reverse complement strand
CGCCGCTAATGCGTCAAAATCGGAGGTGTCGAGCGATTGCAGAAAACAACTTTTTGAGAAATGGTGTGATTTTGTATACTCATGCCAAGTTTGAAGATCACTTATAAATGTAGGTTAAAGAATATCTTCGGCAAGCCATTCGACATATTGATTAGCAAAATTCCGGGCAACGCGTTCGTCCGCACCTGCCAAATCAGCGGCGGTCACCGCATCCGGGCCGCCCTTGGTCACTTTTTGTGCAATCAAGTTCGGCGGATTGATTATTTGGACTTCGTCCCGATCAGCCACCGGACTTCCCCTTTTCATATATGATCGAGAGATTTCTATATTTCGCGGATCAATAAATAAAGCAGCATTTACGTGTGCATTAACCTCTTAGATTGCAAGTAAAATATTCATGCAATCAATGCAATATCACATTTTATTTTGTGCGGGCCGCAATAGCTTCCTGCCGAAAAAACCTAATGCGCCATAAGGACCGGCAATTCGGCGGTTTCCAATACATGGCGCGTAACACCGCCAAGAATGAGCTGGCGCATCCGGCTGTGGGTATAAGCGCCCATGACCAAAAGGTCTGCCTGTTCGGCGCGGACATCATCAATCAATTTCGGTCCGACGGTCGAAGCTGGACCGAAAATCGTTTCCGTTCTCGCCTGAATTCCATGCCAGGCAAGATATGAAGCCAGTTCCGGTGCGCGTTCGCCCGATGTTCGGCCGCTGTCGACGGTGAACACGGTGACGCTTTCAGCCGCCTTCAATAGCGATATCGCGGACGCCACCGCCCGCGCCGCCTGGGCGCTGCCGTTCCACGAAATGACAATTTTCCGACCGGGTTCGGGGGCGTCACCCGGCGGCACAACCAAGACCGGCCGACCAGTTTCGAACAACGCCGCATTGAGGGTCAGATTGGTTGAAACATCCGAGGTTTCGGTCGGCCGCGCCGCGACGATCAAATCTGTGATTCGCCCATGAGCGGCCACGGCGTCATCTTCGCGGCCGGTTTCCTCGAGCCAGCGGGCAGAAAAACCGCCCGCGGCGGCGGCGTCGCTTTCGACGGCACCAAATTTTCGAACCGCGTCTTCAAATCCTTTGTGCGCCAGAGCGGATCGCGACACGCCTTCTTTTTCCGCAACGTCCATCATGTCTTCGATCATCGCCACCGACATCCCTTCACCAAGCAGCGGCACGGTATCTTTGGGATCAGAACGCACATGGAGGACATCGATATGCGCGTTCAAACGTTGCCCCAGCATAAATCCTAATTCGAGGCACCGAGCAGAGTCATTGCTGCCATCAGCGGGAATAAGAAATGTACGCAAGGTCATGGTTGGTGCCTCCTTTCGCAGTCCGAATCTTTCACCGGAGATAATAACATAAACAGGCAGTTCGACGTAAGGGTATCGCTCAATTGCTTGCCTAATCCCCGATACCAATTTCCCGTTTACCCAAATTGAGCGTCTCATCGCGCGTGCCGGAACCGTCTATGCGCGCCCAAGTGATATCACCAAGATCGTAATCTGATTGCTGGCGGACAATTTCAATCGTGGCATCCGAGATATCACGCCGGCGGTCACGCACGCGATTTTCTAGCACCTGAACCGGTGCTTCAATCCATAACCCTTGAAATGGCATACCCGCCCTCTCCGCAATCGCCTCGATTTGTGCGCGCTGCCCGGACCCGGGGAAAACAGCATCGGCAATAACGCTGTGGCCTTGTTCGAGAGCAATTTCAATTTCCGCGTAAAACGCATCGTAGGTCTGTTGATGCATTTCAGCGCTATACCCATCGTCGCCCAAGCGTGATTCTTGGGCGACGCCGGCAATTCTTTTGCGAACGGCATCAGTCCGCACAACCCGTGCCCCTGGCGCAAGGCCACAATATGGCGCCACCTCCCGTGCCATTCGAGATTTACCACTCCCCGACAGGCCGCCGACTGCAATAAGCCTAGAATGTTGCGGCGACAGAAATTCACCTGCCAGATCGAGATAACGGCGCGCATCAGCGAGGCGTTCGTCACGCAAACCGGCATCGCCAAGCGAAACCGACTGAGCGGCATCCACATGGGCGCGGACTGTTGCCCGCATCGACAAAAAAAGTGGCAGAACCGCCAAGCCACCAGGATTGGACACGACATCACCGGTGACATCCAAATACCGGTTGAAGGCCATACAGGCGAGGCGCCGATGGCCACGGAATATCAGATCCATCAACAAAAACGCCAAGTCATAGAGAACATCGATTTCAGAAAACATGGAACTGAACTCAATGCCGTCAAAAAGTACCGGATGATCATCGATCATGCAGATGTTGCGAAGATGAAGATCACCATGGCAGTGGCGAACCGCGCCCGCCGCTTGACGCGCATTCAGCGGCCCGCGAAGCACGTTGAGCATTTTGTCGGCAGCCTCTATCAACGCATCGACTTTATCCGACGCCAATATGTCACCAGTGACCGACTTCAGACACGCCGCATTGTTGGTGACAATTTCTGCCGTGCCATCGGCACCTCCGCTAGTCGGACACACGTTGGCGCCCGCATGAAACGCCGCGATCTGATCCGCTAAGTCGTCCATCTGAATGCGGTGCAATTGGCCGTCCTGGACAAGCCGGTCAAACAGCCCCGCCTCATCAAACCGGGTCATATCGACCAACCATTCGACGGGTTCGCCGTCCTCATCAAGATGAAAAACTCCATCTTCACCGAGAACTACTGCGACAACACCTTTGTAGATGTCCGGCGCAGTCCGGCGGTTAATTCTAACTTCAGCCCGGCAAGCGGTTTCACGTTGCTTAAGGCTGGCAAAATCCAAATAGGGAAACGTGACGGCGCGCTTCATTTTCAACGCCCGCTCACCATGCAGAAAAATATTTGAGATATGCGTCTCTATCCGTCGCACTTTGCCCGATGCAGCACCAAAAGCCGCCGGGGTCTCAAGCCACGCCGCAACTGCGGACTGGTCCGTTTGGCGCGAAGGGGAAACGGTCAACTGAACTCCTGCTCAACGTCCTCCAGGCCTTCTGGGTCCTGGTGAACAATGATTTCGGCATGGGGGAAGGCATCGGCGATTTTCAGTTCCACCGCATCGGCGATTTCATGGGCGCGCCGCAGCGTCATTGCGCCGTCCATCTCAACGTGCATTTGGATGAATACCTGAGTTCCGGAAGACCGCGTCCGAAGATCATGAACTCCATCGACGCCATTCTGCTCACAGGCGATTTCGACGATCCGGCGACGGTCTTCGTCGGGCAATTCATGATCCATGAGAATATCCAACGCCTGGGTCCCGATTTTCCAGGCCGACCAGACGATAAACAACGCAATGCCGATGGCGAACATGGGATCAGCACCGGCGTATCCCATTTCACTCGCCAGATAGATCGAGACGAGGACACTGGCGTTGATCAGCACGTCCGTCTGATAGTGTAGTGAATCTGCGCTAATCGCGACGGAGCCCGATTTGCCGATCACGTAGCGTTGAAAAATTACCAACGCCACCGTCAGAACAATGGAAAACACCATGACCCCATAGCCGATTTCCGGATGGCTGATTGCGATCGGGTTGTAAAGGCGTTCAACTGCCTGGATCATCAAAAACGCGGCGGAGCCAACGATGAATGCCGATTGCGCCAACCCCGCCAAAGGTTCCGCTTTGCCGTGCCCGAAGCGATGTTCGTCATCGGCGGGTTGCAAGGCGTGACGGACGGCGAACAGATTTACCAATGAAGCTGCTGCATCGAGTAGGGAATCGATCAAAGTGGATAGCAAACTGACCGAATCGGTCATTACCCAGGCGGCGAATTTCGTGACGATCAGAACACAAGCGACACTCACCGACGCATACGTCGCCAGCCGCATCAGCCGCGCTGCGCTGCTGTCCGGTGTCAGCGCCGGTCTGGGTTGCCCGGTGGTGTCGGATTGATCCGTCACGGGTATAGCTTCTCCGTCGTCCAGCCCTCGCCATCGCGGAGGTATACGGTCCGGTCATGTAGCCGGAAGGCTTCTTCCTTCCAAAATTCAATGCGGATCGGGGCAATGCGAAAACCAGACCAGAATTCTGGCCGGGGCACCGTGCCAATGTTGAATTTCGCCGTATACCTAGCGACCCGTTTTTCTAGTGCCATGCGGCCTTCCAGTGGTTGCGACTGTTTCGAGGCCCATGCGCCCAATTGGCTGAGTTTGGCGCGAGACGCGAAATACTCATCCGCTTCAACATCGGAAACCGGCGCGACCGCGCCTTCGACACGCACCTGCTTGGCTAGCGTTTTCCAGTAAAAGCACAGCGCAGCATTCAAATTGACGCCCAAATCATCGGCCTTGCGGCTAGCGAGGTTAGTGTAGAACACGAAACCTTTTTCATCGACGTCCTTCAGCAATACCATTCGCGCGGAAGGCCGACCTTCGGCGTCCACCGTCGCCAATGTCATGGCATTAGGATTAATCGGTTCTGCGTCCTCAGCCTCTTTCAGCCAGGACCTGAACAACTCAATTGGTTCGTCGATGGTGACCGTCATCACATTCCTGATGGCAATTAAAAGTTAACCTGCATATTTGTATACTATGCCTGTGTTGAAGAATGAGTAGCTCCAATATATGGGGCGATCAGCAATCCATAAAGCCAAAGGCGGAGATTTTCCATGCGAACCTTTACTGGTTTATCCAACCGCGCCACGAAATGCGCATTGGCGCCCTTGTTGGCGGCGGCGCTTCTGACCGGCTGCGCACAAGACGGCAAGGACAATACAGGCGAAGTTTTCGGCAAGATAATTGGTGCCGGTCTCGGCGCGCTTGTTGGATCACAACTCGGCGGTGGCAAAGGGAAATACATTACCGGCGCGATCGGTGCCATGGCCGGCGCGTGGGCTGGCGGTGAGCTTGGCAAGTCTTTGGATAAGGAAGACCAAGCCTATATGAAGCGCAATGCCCAGGATGGTTTGGAATACGGCAAGACCGGCGACAAGTCGGGCTGGAAAAACCCCGATTCGGGCAATTCCGGCACCATTACCCCTAAACAGACCTACCAAAAGGCAGATGGGCAATACTGCCGCGAATTCGAACAGACCGTCTACGTCGATGGCAAGGAAGAAGCCGCCACGGGCCGCGCTTGCCGGCAACCCGACGGCACCTGGAAGATCGTCGGCTGAACGCCAACCAACCTCGGATTTGAACGACGCCCGGCTTGTGGCATAGTCAGTGCCATCAACGGAGTGGCCTGCATTGCTGTTAAACGATCCCTACGACATTCTCGGGCTAAGCCCCTCGGCCTCAGCCACAGAGATCAAGGCCGCCTACCGTAAATTAGCGCGTGAACGCCATCCCGACCGCGACCCTGGCAACCCTCGGGCGGAAGATGAGTTCAAGGAACTTTCCCAGGCCTACGCCATTCTTTCCGATCCGAAAACCCGGACGAAATTCGATAGTGGTGAAATTGACGGCACTGGCACAATCCGCCCGCGACGCCGTGCCAAATCCGGCCCCACCAAAACGCGAGGCCGCGGACCGAAGATCAAAATTCACGGCACCGATGTCGAATACGCGCTTTCGGTTCCGTTTCTGGAGGCCGCGCAGGGATGCGTGAAACACGTCAGCATGACCAACGGCAAGCGCCTCAAGGTCTCCATTCCCGCCGGCACCGAAGACGGCGCCATGCTGCGGCTCAAAGGCCAGGGCATGCCCGGTATCGGTGGCGGCAAAAATGGCGATGCCCATGTCCAAATTAATATCGGCGCCGACCCCAGGTTTCGCCGCGAAGAAACGGACATTCATCTTGAATTGGCAATATCGCTTCCCGAAGCCGTATTGGGCGCGAAAATAGACGCCCCTACCATCGACGGCACGGTCAGCATCACGGTCCCCGCCGGGTCGAACACCGGGACTATACTCCGCCTTAAAGGAAAAGGCCTACCGACGGGCCCGAAGGCCGGCGGTCCACGCGGCGATCAATACGTGACGTTAAAAGTTTTATTGCCCAAGAAAACCAACAAGGAACTCAATGATTTCGTGATCGCATGGGCGGAACGAAACAGCTATGAGGTTCGTCCGAAGCCCAGTAAAACGTGACTTGGTAATGCGTGAGCCGAAAAATCGCGAGTTAGTCGCTACTCAGCGGCCTTCACGCCTTCACTCGAATTCACCGCTGTCAGCACGTCTTTCAATGTCACGACGGTGGCACTCTTCTGCGCGTTCTGCAAGTCCTTGAGCCGTTCGCGAAGCCGCGCTTCCCATCCAGTATTGCCAGCAATGGAGAGATCTTCGTCGCTCATTGCCAAGCGAAGTGCCGTGTAAAGGTCATAAAGCGTCGCCGTATCGATGTCCCGGGTCAAAATCCACCCTTGGCGCTCAGAGCGTTCAATGAACAGGCCATCCCTGAGCATAACCAAGACCCGATCGACGGCTTCTTCACCGCTGCCAAGTTCAGCCAGGAATTGGCGGCGGGTGACGCGGGTACCAATCTGACTGGCATTATTGAGCATCGCCAGTATACGCAAGGCCACCAATAACCGGGGCCCGGCGCGCAACTCATTGCTCAACGGTCGACCGCCTGAGCGCCGCCACTCACTGACAGAGGCGGTCAACACCGCGCCCATCAACACCACCGTCCACGACAAATACATCCAAATCAGAAAAATCGGAATGACCGACAATGCCCCGTAAACACTTTGATAGGTGGGAAACGTGACTACATACCAGCCGAAAATCTTGCGCAACACTGCAAACAAGACACCGGCCACGACGCCGCCGGAAACAGCCGAGAGAATCTGCACCGGCCTGTTGGGAATTGTGAAATAAAATATCGTCAATAGAAGGATTATGATCAATGTCGGTACGAACTGCGTGAGCTGACCAAACGGTCCCGACAAGACCTCCAGCCCCATCCACTGGGTCGCTGCGAAAAAATAGGTGGAAAGGGAAAAACTGGCTCCCAGCAGAAGCGGCCCCAAGGTGATCATCGCCCAAAACACCAATAGGCGGGACGCCAGGGCGCGCGGTTGATCAACGCGAAAAATCGAATTCATGTCGGCTTCAATGGTACCCAGCAAAAGTACAGCGGTCACAGCCAAGGCGATAATACCCACGGCGGACAGCGAGGTCGTGTTGCCGATGAACTGATCGAAGTAGTCCCGCATGGCATTAGCCGATTGCGGTAACAGGTTTGAAAAAACAGCGTCTTGAAACTGTTCGCGGACATTTTCAAAAACAGGGAAAGCCGCCAACATGGAAAACGCGATGGCCGATAACGGAACGATGGCCAGCAATGAAGTGTAACTAAGACCCGCCGCCATGCGCCAGCCGCGGTCCTCGACGAACCGGTTGAAGATGTAGCTTCCGAACGGCAGCGCATGGGTCGCCCAGAATTCCACCGCGCGACTAACATTGCCGCCTTTGTTGGATTTTTCATCCATTGCCGTTGCCGCTCTGAGGTTGTGGCCGGCCAGTATCTTAGCGGCTAATGCGGGCAGTACGCAAAATGTCGGTGGGTGTGATCGATGGTCTCTAAATGGCTGGCCTTTTCCCCTACCATCCCCGGGCGCCTTGTTCTATGGTCTCCGGGCGGGCGATTCTCGCAAAGAGAGCCATGAAACAAACGAAGCGTGAGGGACCAAATGAACGAAGCCGCACCTCTGATGGCCGGTAAAAAAGGTTTGATCATGGGAGTCGCCAACGACCGCTCCATCGCGTGGGGCATTGCCAAGGCGGCACACACCCATGGGGCCGAACTTGCCTTTACATTTCAAGGTGAAGCCTTGCAAAAACGTGTCGTGCCGCTGGCCGAATCCGTCGGATCAGACATGGTAATGCCCTGCGACGTCACGGACGCCGCCAGTATCGACACCGTGTTTTCCGATTTGGAATCAAAATGGGGCAGCTTGGATTTTCTGGTCCACGCGATCGCCTATTCGGATAAAGAGGAACTCAAGGGCCAATACATCGATACGTCACCGGAAAACTTCCAGCTGACGATGAACGTGTCGTGTTATTCGTTCACGGCAATTTGCCAACGCGCCCGAAAAATGATGACCAACGGCGGCAGCCTACTGACGCTGACATATTTCGGCGCCGAACGCGTGATGCCGCACTACAATGTCATGGGTGTCGCCAAGGCAGCGCTGGAAACTAGTGTCCGCTATCTGGCCGAAGACTTAGGCAAGGAAGCCATCCGGGTGAACGCATTGTCCGCAGGACCGATGAAGACCTTGGCCGCCTCAGGCATCGGCGATTTCCGCTATATCCTGAAATGGAACGAGTACAATTCGCCGCTGCGCCGCAACGTCAACATGGACGATATCGGCGGCGCCGGGATTTACTTGTTATCCAATCTTTCCAGCGGCGTCACCGGGGAAACCCATCACGTCGATTGCGGCTATAACATCGTCGGCATGAAAGCGGTGGACGCGCCCGACATTTCGGTCGTCTGAACGCGAGGCCGGGGCCATGTCGCACAACACTTTCGGCCATCTATTCCGGGTCACGACTTTTGGCGAAAGCCACGGGCCGATGTTGGGCTGCGTGGTGGACGGCTGCCCGCCGGGACTGGACCTGTCCGAAGCAGACATTCAGCCATATCTCGATCAACGCAAGCCCGGGCAATCGCGTTACACGACGCAACGCAAGGAGCTCGATCAGGTGAAGATCGTCTCCGGCGTCTTCGAGGGTGTGACCACGGGCACGCCAATCGGCTTGATCATCGAGAACACCGATCAGCGCTCCAAGGATTATTCCGGAATCAAGGATAAGTTCCGGCCCGGCCACGCCGACTTCACCTACATGGCTAAATACGGGTTGCGCGATTACCGGGGCGGCGGGCGTTCGTCGGCCCGTGAAACCGCCATGAGGGTGGCCGCCGGCGGGATCGCGCGCAAGGTGCTTGGCGAAGAAATCGTCATCCGCGCTGCCTTGGTGCAGATGGGCAAACACAAAGTCAGCCGCAAACGCTGGGATTGGAAACAGATTTCGAAAAACCCGTTCTTCTGTCCCGACAAGGCGCTGGTGCCGACGCTCAAGACTTATCTGGACGGGCTTCGGAAAAACGGCTCATCCATCGGCGCGGTCATTGAGGTTGAGGCGTCCGGCGTACCCGCCGGCCTCGGCGCGCCAGTCTACGGAAAACTGGATGCTGATCTGGCCAGCGCAATGATGAGTATCAACGCCGTCAAAGGCGTCGAGATTGGCGCCGGCATGGCGGCTGCCAAACTGACCGGCGAACAAAATGCCGATGAGATGCGTATGGACGGCGACACGCCGAAGTTCCTATCCAATAATAATGGCGGCGTGCTGGGCGGTATCTCAACCGGCCAAGAAGTCGTTGCCCGGTTTTCGGTAAAACCCACCAGTTCGATCCTAATACCCCGGCGGACCATTGATGCCGACGGCGAGGAAACGGAAATCTCAACCAAGGGCCGCCACGACCCCTGCGTCGGCATTCGCGCCGTGCCCATCGGCGAGGCAATGATGGCCTGCGTTTTGGCCGATCATTTGTTGCGCCACCGCGCCCAATGCGGTTAGGCATCTTTTTTCTTAGATCATGAGCGCCAATCATCGATACCGCCTAGGATGCGATATCGGCGGTACGTTTACTGACTTCGTTTTGCATGATATCGAAGCCGGTAGTCTCCAAGTCCACAAGGTTTTAACCACACCGGCGGACCCTTCCGAGGCCGTGGAGACCGGCATCACGGCAATGAACGGCGGCGGTTTTCTGGCTGAGACCGAATACGTCATTCACGGCACGACTTTGGTCATTAACGCGGTCATCGAGCGCAAGGGTGCCGACACGGCCATCATCGCTACCGAAGGGTTCCGCGACAGTTTGGAGATGCGCCGCGAAATCCGTTACGACATTTATGACGTCACCGCCGTTTACCCCGAGCCTCTGGTCGCCCGACCGCGACGGGTGGACGTGCCCGAACGCCTATACGCCAGCGGCAAGGTCCGCACGCAGTTGAATGAAGACGCCGTCCGTGAACGGCTTCGCGAGTTGGCCGACGACGGTGTCGAGTCGATCGCCGTCGTTCTGCTGCATGCTTATGCCAACCCCGATCACGAACGCCGGATTGCCGAAATTGCCGCCGACGTCGCCCCCGATATCGCTATTTCGCTGTCATCGGATGTTTTGCCGGAAATCAAAGAGTACGAGCGCACTGCGACGACTTCCGTGAACGCATATGTGAAACCGTTGGTCGAACGCTATATTGCCAAACTGGAAAAACGTCTGGCCGCTCAAGGGTTCGAGCGCGGCCTTTACATGATGCTGTCGAGCGGCGGCATCATTTCACCGGCAACGGCTAAAGCACATCCCGTCAGGTTGGTTGAATCAGGGCCAGTCGGCGGCGCCTTAGCGGCCACAAAATTGGGCAGCGAGGCCGGCTTCGATAGTGTTTTGATGTTCGACATGGGTGGCACGACCGCAAAGTCCTGCCTGATCACGGATGGACAAATCCCCATTGCCGGCACCTATGAAGTTGACCGCGTCCACCGGTTTAAACGCGGCAGCGGCACACCGTTGGGGGTGCCGAGCGTCGATATCATTGAAATTGGTGCCGGCGGCGGCTCGATTGCGGCAATCAACGACATGGGATTGCTGAGCGTCGGTCCTAAAAGTGCCGGCGCCGACCCGGGGCCGATTTGCTATGGCCGTGGCGGCAAGATACCGACAGTCACCGACGCGGACTTGGTATTAGGTTACTTGGACGCCGAATTTTTCCTTGGCGGCGGCATGACGCTGGACAAAGCCGGCGCGGAGACCGGTATCGCCAATCAAATTGCCAAGCCCTTAGACCTTTCCGTGCGCGAAGCGGCCTGGGGAATTCATGAAGTCGTTAATGAAAACATGGCGTCGGCCATGCGCATGTACGTGACCGAGAAGGGCGGCGATCTCAGCATAGCTGCTGTGGTCGCCATCGGTGGCGCCGGTCCGGGCCATGCCACCGACTTTGCCCGACGCTTAGGGGCAAAAACACTACTAATACCGCGGGGCGCTGGCGTTTACTCAGCCTTGGGGTTCCTCGTCGCGCCGGTTTCCTTCGAACACGCGCGGACCCATATAACCAATCTGCAGACCGCGTCGGCCGATGCCATTCAACAAAACTTCGCCGAATTGCAGGCGGAAACCGCAGACGTCATACGCGATGCTGCGCCAGATGCCGAGCTTTCTTTCACGTTGGCTGCCGATATACGTTATACGGGACAAGGTGCGGCCCTGCGCATTCCCATCACTGACGACTTTGAACCCGCCGTCCTGACCCGCGCATTTCTGGATGCCTACGCCGAACGATACGGTAATGCCTACGACGACATGCCCGTGCAGATCGTCACCTACCGCGCGACCTCCACGGCAGCCACCGAAATACCGGCACTCGCACTGCCGTTCTCAGGCGAGGACATAAACGGCGCTTTAAAAGGTGTCCGCGAAGCCTATTGCCCGCTCGGTCATCAAATGATCTCCCACCATGTCTATGCCATGGACAAATTGCCGACCCAGGGCAACCTTGCAGGCCCGGTGATTATTGAAGAGGAATCCTCGACGCTGGTGGTCGGTGCTGGCGGTGAAGTTATCATCGACCGGCGCGGCTGGCTGGTGGTTACGCTGGCGGACGAGGAACCGAGGTCATGACGTCAGCACCCCAATTCGACCCGATTACCTTCCAGGTTCTGTGGTCCCGCGCGATCAATATTGCCGATGAGATGGCGACGACCTTGGTGCAGACCGCCTTTTCGACCGTCGTTCGCGACAACCATGATTTCGCCGTCGGCATATACGACGCCAAGGGCGACTTGATCGCACAAGCCAATCAATCAACGCCGGGTCAGCTTTATTGCATGCAACGCGTCATGAAGGACCTACTGGAGACTTGCCCGTCACATACACTGGCAAAGGGTGATGTGTTGATCGCCAATGATCCTTGGTTGGGTTCCGGGCACACGCCGGACATCTTCATCGCCACGCCGACGTTCCGGGGCGATGATTTGGTCGGGTTTGGGGTCACCTGCGCGCATCACACCGACATTGGCGGCCGCCTCGCCGCGCCGGATGCACGCGAAGTTTACGAAGAAGGCATCATCATCCCGATTACCAAGCTCTATGACAAAGGTCAGCCCAACGAGCTGTTGTTTCAGTTGATTGAACGCAATGTCCGTATACCGCACCGCATTTTGGGTGATCTGCGGGCCCAAATGGCCGCGAACCATTTCGGCGGGCAACGGCTCGTGGAATTCCTAGATGAGTCCGGGCTCGATCAGTTGTCTGACCTGACCGATGCCGTCGCCGCCCAGACCGAACAAAACATGCGAAGCCAAATCGCCGCTCTGCCCGACGGCGTCTTCGAGAATGAGATTGAGTTGGAAGAGGAAGACCCCGCCGGCAAGCGATTGGTCATATGTTCCCGCCTGGAAGTTCGCGGCGATGAGATTTTCATCGACTACGCCGGCACCTCGCCGCAAGTGCCACTGCCGATCAATTCCGTTCTCAATATGACGACGGCCTATTCCACCTTCGCAATCAAGTGCGCTTTGACGCCACACAGCCCAAACAACAAAGGCACCAGCGCGCCCATTCATGTCAGCGCACCGGAAGGCTCGATCCTAAATCCGACCTTCCCCGCCGCCGTGATGCACCGAACCGCCATTGTGTTTTATTGCGTCCAAGCGATTTTTCAGCAACTTGCCGCCGTCAAACCGGACCGCGTCATGGCGCCCTGTGGCACTTATCCTCTTTGGGTCGAGCGGTTTGCCGGCAAGGATCATGAAGGTAATCCTTACGTTGTCGCCTTCAACGCCCAAGGGGGCCAGGGCGCGCGCTTTGACCAAGACGGCGTCGCGACGACCGTGTTCCCGGCCAATGTCTCCAGCACCTCCATCGAACTATTGGAAGCCGAGGCGCCGCTACTTTGTGACCGAAAGCAATTGATCACTGATTCTGGTGGCCCTGGAAGACAGCGCGGCGGACTGGGACAAGAAGTCGTTTTACGCAACTTGGCCAAGGATGATGCCTTATTGTCGCTTTCCGGCGGACGCTTTCATATCGCCGCGCCAGGAATGGACGGTGGTGGTCAGGGGACATTGGGAATCATCCGCCTTGATGGTGGATCGCCCGAGCCGCGCCGACGTCAAGCCCTGCTTGGCCAGGACGGCACCGCATTATTCGCCTATCCAGGTGGTGGCGGATATGGTCCGCCATATGAGCGCGATCCGGCTATGGTGCTCGACGACGTTCGGAAAGGCTATGTATCACGCGAACGTGCCGAGACGGATTACGGCCTGGTGTTGAGCAACGACGGCACGGCTGTCGATACACAGGCAACCATCCGAAAGCGCGCGTCATAATATCAGGCGGCAAAGGCCCGCGTGTGAGCAGCCCGGGTCCAAGCGTTTTCCGGCATCCGGCCCAATCGCTCAGCAGCCAAGGCACGGGCTAGGTTCGCGCGTCCGGCGCGGATTGCCGCATCCAGTAAAATCATCGCGAACAGGTCACGCTGCGCGTTACTACCGCCCATCTTCGGCAGCGCGTAGCGAACCGGCACCATATAATCAACAGCCGCCCCGAAATCGCCTTGCTTATAGGCGATCAGGCCTGCGGCAAGCGGCTTGCCAATCTCGGCGCTGATTGGCGCATTGTCATCGTTGCCGTCTTCGCCGTATTTGGCCAGCGACGCATAAAGTTCGCCGGCTTCGGGCGCGTCGATGGCGGCCAGGGTCAAGGCGAAGTGAACGTCAATAAAAGCCAATAGATGGTCATTGGTGCGGGCCTTGCACTTCTCCGCAACGTCGGCCCAGCGTCCGCCAACATCGACGCCGTGAAGTTCTAACCGCATGAGCAACGACGCATCATTGCAAAGATCCAGATACTCATCCGATTTGGGGTCCCAAAGCGATTGATCGTACTCGGCCAGAACAGTGTCGTAATCGCCCTCATCAAGGCGCATAAGGGCGCGGTGCCACCACAAGTGATAGCGAAAGTTGTTGGCACCCAGCCAACCGGGCTCATGAGTGGTGATCCATTTGATGCCGTCGGCGGGATTGTCAGCCATTTCATGAACGTGGGCGACGGCGTGAATGGCCCAAGGGTCCACCGGGTTGAAATTAAGCGCCTTTTCTCCGGCGTCAATGGCAGCGCCATGGGCATGGGTCTCCTCGAGCCCGAAAGACCGCATGCCCATAACATATCCGAAACCGGGCGTCGCCTCGTCCCAAGCGTGCATATTACGCACGACGACATCGCGAAGATTTTGGCTGTCGCCTTTGTAAAAATACCCATGATGGGCCAAGCGTAAGGCCAAGGCATCGCGGGGGTGCTCAGCCAGGATATCTTCCCAGCAATTCAGTGCTTCATTGGCACGGCCATGGGCCATGGCATCCATGGCTTTGGCATGCCGTTGCTCGCGCGGTGTCGCGTCCGCCAACCGCTCACTGATTTCGCCATATATCCGCTGCGCCTTCGCCTTCAACGCTGGCATGGCCATGAGCATAAAGAAATAGCCCTTCAGGATATGGGCCATGGGCATGCCGGGGTCGGCGGCGAAAGTCGCTTTGAGACGCTCGCCGGTATCAAATGATAGACCAAGATATCCGTCGATTGTATGGTCAAACGCAGTGACAGCCTCTCCGTTTGCAGCCGTCAGCGGCAATCCCCGCGTGTCATCAGTCATCAGCACTTCCTTCTACTATCCCGGCTAGATTATGCCGCCCAGCCAATCCATACCAGCGCCGTGCCAAATTGACCCAGCTCAAGGCGATGGTTCACCAAACCCCGCACCATCGCGCTCCCCTCATCACTTGGAGAAATTTCATGCCACAACCAGCGCACATTGTGAAAATCGCCCTTCCGAACCACAACGATCTTGATCCCGACATCCAGAAGTACCTGAGTATTTGCGTCGACAAGCTCGGCATGGCGCCGAACGTACTCACCGCTTATACAGGGAGCCCACAAAAATTCCGAAATTTCAGCCAGTTTTACAATCAACTGATGCTGGACGAAGAGACCACGACACTCAGCCCCCTCGATCGCGAGATGATCGCTGTGGTCGTTTCCGCTGCCAACCGCTGCTACTACTGCCTCGTCGCCCATGGTCAGGCGGTGCGTGCACTATCCGGCGATACCCAACTGGGTGAAATGATGGTCATGAACTACCGTGTCGCGGAATTGCCCGCCCGCCAACGCGTAATGCTCGATTTCGCCTGGAAGCTAACCACAACGCCGTTTGATATTGGCGACCCAGATCGGGCAACCCTGCGCGAGGCCGGGTTCTCCGATGGCGATATTTTTGACATCACGGACGTCGTGGCGTTTTTCAATTATACCAACCGCATGGCGCATGGCCTCGACATGATGCCGAATGCCGAATACCACGCCATGAATCGGTGACAATTTGCTATAATCACATATACATTTTGTATAAATTATACTTTGCCAATATAAATGCGTATTACTTATATGCATCGTTGCTGATCGGTGTTCACGGAGTTCGCGGTGCGAAATTTTATAAAGTCGAGAACGGATTCATGAGTGCAATCGATACCGTACCGGACACGGCTTCACCAGGCTGGAACAAGACCGGCGAAACATCAGGCATCGACGCCCCATCCCTGAAAGCATGGATGGACGCCGGCGATACGCTGTTGGTCGATGTGCGCGAACCGCATGAGTTTGAACACGAACGAATTCCCAGCGCATTTCTGGTATCCATGTCGCGCTTCGAGGTTGAAAGCTTCCCCCAAGTACCAGGGCTGAAAACCGTCCTGGTCAGCGAAGCCGGCCCGCGTTCAGTGGCGCTTGCCGAACGTCTGCATGACGCCGGTTTCAAAGACATTTACGCCCTCGAAGGTGGATTGAGCGCATGGAAAGAGGCGGGCTTCGCCACGGAGTCTTGAACTGAACTTTCAGCGCAACCCAATCCACGAAAACTCATTATTGAAAATCAGAGAATTTCATGAAGACCGACGTCGAACCCAACATCAAAATACCCCTGGAAGAAGCCTCGCCACGTACGGTCCTGCGTTGGCTAGAGGCGAAAAAAATCATCCTTGTCGATGTCCGCGAAATCATAGAATACGAAGAAGAGCATATTCCAGGCGCCCTGCTCTCGCCGCTGTCAAATTTCGATCCCCACAAGTTTCCGAAATTTCCAGGAAGGCGCGTGGTTATTCATTGTGCCCTGGGCAAACGCTCGGCCAATGCGGCGCGTCAATTAATTGCCGCCGGCTACCCGGCGGACGTGATCAATATGGAGGGCGGCATACTGGCGTGGCAGGCGGACGGCTGTCCGACCGAAGTGCAGCACGAGGACCGTGACGAGCTTCCTTTCGTTGATGACAAGACCGGCAAGATCGCCATGCCGGCGCTAAAACCCGGTGCGCATCCGGGTCAGGTTCTCGATAGCGAGTTTATGCGGCCCTTTGGGTTGAGCCGTGCGGCACTGGCAGACGCGATCAAGGTCCCACCGTCGCGCATCGGCGCCATCGTCCGGGGCGAGCGCCGAATTACCGCGGAAACCGCCATGCGGCTGTCGCGCCACCTGTGCACCACCGAAGAGTTCTGGCTACGCCTGCAAGCCGCCCACGACCTCACCAAAGCGAAAGCCGCATTTGGAAAGCAAGTGAATGCCCAAGTGAAGCCACGCCGGACCAGCACCCGCGAAGGCGGTCCGGCGCCGGAACAGGCCTAGTACCACCAATAATGCTTGCTATCGCACCGTGATGGCCCCACATGAATTACGGAATTTTGAAATCGAAAATGGAATACTATGCCCGATCTTATCGAAACCTCCGCCGAAGAAGTCCAAACCTGGCTTGACGAAGGCACAGCCATGATCGTCGATGTCCGCGAGGACAACGAGGTCGTCCAGCACCGCATTGCAGGTGAGACGGTGCATCTTCCGCTTTCGCGTTTCAATCCGGACGCCGTGCCGACGGATTCTGGTAAGCGCGTCATTTTCGTTTGCGCGCAGGGAGTCCGGTCATTTCAAGCCGGCCAATATATCCTCGACCAGGAAATTCTCAGTGAAGCCTATAACTTGAGTGACGGCATTGCCGGTTGGGCCCAGGCGGGCTTGCCGTTGGAATCGGGCTGAGCCGCCACCCGATCAGGGATTGAACGCAGCCCCAATCAAAAACTCTCGATTGCCTTCGGGCCCGGTAATCGGACTTTCCGTCACACCGATGACAGTCCAACCATGTTGGGCACCCAACCAGTCTTCGATTTTTTCGCGTACCCTGGCGTGAAGTTCCGGGTCGCGAACCACGCCACCCTTCCCGACTTCGCCTTTTCCGACTTCGAATTGCGGCTTAATCAATGCAATCAAATGCCCGCCCGACACAAGGCATGCCATCGGTGCCGGCAAGATGGTCTGTAAACCGATGAAACTGGCGTCACAGACGATGAGGTCCACGGGGTCGGGCACGTGTTCGTTCGAGATATAGCGGGCGTTGGTTTTCTCGAGAACGACGACGCGTTCATCGTTGCGCAGTTTCCAAGCCAACTGGCCGTGCCCCACATCGATGGCGAAAACCTTGGCGGCACCTTGCGAGAGCAGCACGTCCGTGAACCCGCCAGTGGACGCACCAACGTCCATGCAAACCTTGCGGGCCGGATTGATGGCGAAATGCGAAAGCCCATGGTCCAACTTGAGACCGCCCCGGCTTACCCAAGGATGATCCTGGCCACGGACGCTTAGCGGCGTATCGGCGGCAATCTGCTGGCCGGCCTTATCGAGCCGGCGCTCGCCGGAAAACACCACGCCGGCCATGATAAAGGCCTGCGCCTTGGCACGGCTTTCCACCAAGCCGCGTTCGACAAGGGTTAGGTCCAGGCGTTGTTTAGGGGAGCGTGCCATGGCTTGAGAGTACACCGCCTAAAACCGGGGTGGCGACTTTTAAACTGAGGCGATGCCCAGGACGTTGTCAGCCTCTTGATTGCGGCCCAGGGCGTTCAGCACGTTGGCAACAATGTGTTCAGCGTCCAAACCGGCTTCGACGATCTGCCGATCCGTACTATCTTGTTCCAAAAACGCATCCGGCATGGTCATCGTACGGAACATCAGGTTGCCGTCTAATAGGCCTTCATTCGCAAGAAACTTGCTGACCAATGCGCCGAAACCGCCGACTGAGGCTTCTTCAATAGTAATCAACACATCATGGTTTTCAGCAAGTTGTCGGATCAGTTCACGATCGATCGGTTTTGCGAAGCGCGCGTCCGCAACCGTGGTCGATAATCCACGGGATTCTAATTCCTCAGCGGCAGCGTTTGCCTGCTTCAACATCGAGCCCAAACTCAATATGGCAATCGTCGTGCCTTCAAGAACAATACGCCCCTTGCCGATTTCCAAAGGCACCCCGGCGACCGGCAGTTCCACGCCGCCCCCTTCACCCCGCGGATAACGAATAGCGCTGGGTCCGTCGTCAAACGCAGCAGCGGTGGCGGTCATATGAACCAATTCAGCTTCATCGCTTGGCGCCATCACCACAAAACCCGGCAACGTACAAAGATATGCGAGATCAAATGCGCCGCAATGGGTCGAGCCGTCGGCACCGACATATCCCGCACGGTCAATGGCAAACCGTACGGGCAATCCTTGAATCGCGACATCATGCACGACTTGATCATAGGCCCGCTGAAGGAAAGTTGAATATATGGCGGCAAAAGGTTTGTAGCCTTCGCTCGCCAATCCAGCAGCAAAAGTCACGCCATGCTGTTCGGCAATGCCCACGTCGAAACTGCGGGTTGGATAGGAATCGGCGAACTTGTCCAATCCTGTTCCGGACGGCATCGCCGCGGTAATGGCAACAATTTTGTCGTCCTTCGCAGCTTCGGAAATCAATGCGTTCGCAAAGACACCCGTATAACTCGGTGCGTTGGCCTTCGGTTTGTGTTGCTCACCGGTCACGAAATCGAATTTCGAAACACCGTGATATTTGTCCGCGGATTCTTCCGCAGGTTGATAGCCGTGCCCTTTCTCCGTCACGACATGCAACAAAACCGGTCCCCGCACCTTGTCATCGCGAAGGTTCTTTAGCACCGGCAGAAGATGGTCAAGATTGTGGCCGTCGATGGGACCGACGTAATAAAATCCAAGTTCTTCGAACAACGTGCCGCCAGTGACCATGCCGCGGGCATATTCATCAACTTTTTGCGCGGCTTCTTCTATCTGGCGCGGGAATTTTTTGGCCACTTCTTTTGCCAAATGGCGCATCGAGCGAAACTTCTGAGATGATATCAATCGAGACAGATAGGCGCTCAACGCACCGACGGGCGGCGCAATGGACATATCATTGTCGTTCAAAATGACGATCAAATTGGCATCCATAGAACCAGCATTGTTCATGGCTTCATACGCCATGCCAGCGGTCATGGCGCCATCACCGATTACGGCCACGACCTGACTATTACCGCCGGAAAATTGATTGGCCACCGCCATCCCAAGACCCGCTGAAATGGATGTCGAGGAATGCGCCGCGCCAAAGGGGTCGTATTCGCTTTCCGAGCGCTTGGTGAACCCCGAGATACCGTCGCCTTTACGCAGCGTATGCATGTGCGCGCGCCGCCCAGTCAAAATTTTGTGCGGATAACATTGGTGCCCAACGTCCCATATCAACCGGTCTTGCGGCGTCTCAAAAACATGGTGCAGGGCAACAGTCAATTCGACAACGCCGAGGCTGGCACCTAGGTGGCCGCCGGTGATAGAAACCGAGCGCACCGTATCCATCCGAAGTTCATCAGCCAGTTGGGCTAGCTGCTCGGATGTGAAATCACGAATGTCCGCTGGATCTTCAACCGTATCTAGTAGTGGTGTCAGGAAATTAGCGTTCACGGGAATTCCTTTTGGCCAAGCCAATGTCGAAAGGCGATTAAATGTAGTGCCAAACAAGCTTGAATATCACTCAAGATCGGCGGTGAACAACAAAAACTGAGAGTTCCCGTAGTGGATCTGCCTCGGCACCGAATACTTTTAGATGTTCCCGGGCCTGATCGCTGAGCATTTCAGCTTGCTCATGAGCGCGTTCAACACCAAGCAAAGAGACAAATGTCGCCTTTCCGGCATTAGCGTCCTTGCCGGTTTTCTTGCCGACCTCGGCTTCGTCGCCTTCGACATCAAGAAGATCATCCGCAATCTGAAATGCTAAACCAACATCGTGCGCGTAGGCGCGCAATGCATGACGTGCCTGATCGGATGCCTTGCCAAGAATTGCCCCCATGTCACACGATACTGCAATCAACGCGCCGGTCTTCATCCGTTGCAACCTGGTTATTTCCGGCACGTCAAATTCATGATCCTCTGCATAAAGGTCAATCATTTGCCCGCCAACCATGCCGGCTTGGCCAGACGCCTGGGCCAAGGCCACAACCAGGTCCGCACGCACGGAGGCATCATCATGGGTGGCCGCATCGCCCAGCACTTCAAAAGCATAAGTCAACAGTGCATCACCTGCCAAGATTGCCGTGGCTTCGTCAAAGGCGATATGACACGTCGGCTTGCCGCGCCGCAAATCGTCATCATCCATGGCCGGCAAGTCGTCATGGACCAGCGAATAACAATGCACCATTTCCACCGCCGCCGCGGCACGCAGCGCGCGGCCGCGATCGACACCAAATAATTCCGCCGACGCCGTCACCAGAAACGGCCGTACCCGTTTACCGCCCGCCAAGGCCACATAACGCATGGCTTCGATGACGCGATTTTCATGCCCGTCACTTTCTTTCAACAGCGCATCAAGCACTGCTGTGACCGCCTCAGCGTTGGTCGTCAAAGCGGCCGTGAATTCTGTTTTATCAGTCATTCGCTATCCAGAGATTCTGTATCGACATCGCCATCGGGGCCGAGGACGATTTTATCGATCCTAGCCTGCGCGTCCTTGAGCTTGTTTTCGCAATGACGTTTCAGGTGCGCACCACGGGCGTATGCTTTGATAGCTTCGTCTAGGTCACCCGACCCGCTTTCCAGGTCACGGACAATCTCTTCAAGCTCGCCAAGGGCGTCCTCGAAATTGGATTTCTTGATGTCGGCAGGAATCTTATCGTCGGCCATTTGCGCCTCGGCTCTAAAGGGGCCGGAGTGTACTGGGCTGTTCAGGTAAGGGCAAGAAACAGACGACCCGAAAATCACAAAGGAACTGACACGTAAACTCAGCGTTAAGCCGCCATCAGCGCCGTGACATGGGTCTGCACGCTTTCGCGCAGCGCATCAAGATCATATCCGCCTTCCAAAAGAGAGACGACCCTTCCCTGGCAGCATTCATCGGCAACTTCCAACAAGCGTTCCGTTACCCAGCCGTAATCTTCCGTTTGCACCTGGAGTTGGGCCAAAGGATCGCGGGCATGGGCGTCAAAGCCAGCGGAAATAATCAGCAAATCAGGCGCGAAGTTTTGAAGCGCCGGAAGAATCCTATTCTCATAACCGGCCCGAAACTCGACAGACCCGGCGCCCGGCGCCAGGGGCACGTTCCAAACGTTATCCGCACACCCCGTCTCGTTCTCCTGGCCGGTCCCCGGATAGGCTGGAAATTGATGGGAAGACCCATAAAACAGGTTGGGCTCGTTCTCTAAGCTGTGCTGCGTGCCGTTGCCGTGATGGACATCAAAATCAACCACCGCGACGCGTGCCATGCCATGTGCACTGCGCGCATGAAAGGCCGCAATGGCGGCCGAATTGAACAAGCAGAACCCCATGGCGCGGGAACTTTCCGCATGATGTCCGGGTGGCCGCACGGCGCAAAACGCGTTCTTCGCATCACCCTTGACGACCGCATCAACCGCCGCGACAGCCGCCCCAGACGCGCGGCGGATCGCCTTACCAGAATGGGGCGACAATGCCGTATCGGGGTCAAGATGAACCGTCCCGTCCTGGGGGACGTTTTCGATCAGGTTTTCAATGTAATAGGGCTTATGTACCATCTCGACCAATTTGAGATCGATCTCCGGCGCTTCTTCGCGCTGCAGGTGGCGGAACGGTTTTTCATCAAGACCGGTGAGCACAGATCGCAGCCGATCGGGGCATTCGGGGTGCATTGGGCCCGGATCATGATCCACGCAGGCGGGATGGGAATAGAGATAGGTGGTCACGGCGAGCCTCCGTTCATTCAGTACGCCATTCCGGTCTCACTTGCCGGTAGTTGCGCCGGTCAATTGTCCCAGGTAGTCAACAAGCTCTGCAAGCTTTTCCGGGTTGCTGACCCGTTGAACCGGCATTTTCGTGCCTGGCAAAAACTTGTCCGGTCCTTCGTCGAACAACCGAAACAAGGTTTCCTTGTTCCAACTGAAGTTCCGCCCTTTCAACGCATCGGAATACCGGTACCCCGCAACTGTCCCGACAGGGCGTCCGAACAGGCCTTCGAAATGTGGACCTGAGCGCCGTACGCCACCGGGTTTCAGGGCGTGGCACCGCGCGCATTTGGAATACAGTTTGGCGCCCGGATGGTTGCTTTGCAGCCAGGGTTTCGGCTCATTGTTGGCTTCTGCAACCGTGCCGATGCGATCACCCGTCTCCATATGCCAAATCCGGGCGGTTTCGTCCGAGCCTACCGAGACGGCAAACCGGCCGTCCGGCGACACGGCCACTGACCAGGAAATCACATCATGCGCCTTGATCGCGCGCCGGACCTCGCCGGTATCCAAATCCCAAATTAGAATGAACCCGTCACGCCCGGTAGAGACGGCGGATTTACCATCGGGCAGGAAGCGGACGCCAAAAACCTGGCTTTCGTGGTGTTCAAGTATACGGATCAGTTTCTGCGACCCGACATCCCAAAGCCGTACCGATTTATCGATACTGGCGGACAAAAGGTGCTTGCCGTCCGCAGACGCCGTTAATTGGGTTATGCCCATTTTATGTCCCGAAAGCGCACCCAGGGAGCGCCCCGTTTGACTGTCCAGCAGGCGAACTAAACGGTCATGGCCGCCCACCGCGATCACTAGGCCCGCCGGACCAACCATCGCCACCGAATTAACGGGACTACTGACAGAGATGGATCGAAGTTGCTTGCCTGTTTGGGAGTCCCACACTTTGACGGCCTTGTCCCAACCACCGGTCACCACGCGCTTGCCGTCGGCCGACACGGCGGCGCTCATGATCTTATGCTTGTGGCCTTCAAGCCGGTGGACGATTTTCGGCTCGGGGCGGCTCACGTCCCAAATAAAAGCTTTCCAATCGTCGCTTGTCGTCAGCACGCGGCCGTCCGGCAAAAACGCCACACTGGTCACCGGCCCGGCGTGGCCGTCCAAGGTGGCCAACGCGCGCTGGTCATCGAAATTCCAGACAATGGCGGAAAAATCAAAACTGCCGGTCACTAAGCGGCGACCATCGGCGGAGAAATCAACGGCGCGTACCATACCGCCGTGGCCCAATAAATCAGCCGACGTCGGCGGTGGCGCGAAGACGCCGCCAAAAACAACGGCCCCAACCGCCGCGAATATTCTCAAGCCTCCCAACACAGGTGTTATATTGGTGGCGGCAGGCCCGCTTGCCAAGGGGGCATCGCGCTCAGGTCTCTTCGCAGCGATGCGCGTCGATGAACGCCCGAACCGCCTGATCGACCAGCGGCGCCGCCTCATTTTGATCGAAGGACCGGTCGATACCAAGAACGCGGCGCATGTACAAATCATTCCGCAGCATCGCAAAGAACAATTCGGCCGAGCGTTTTGGATTGGCAACACAAAGCTCACGTCGCTCATTCACGGCTTCAAGATACGCCGCCAAACCGTCCGCTGCCTTTCTTGGCCCGGCCCGGTAGAAGGCTTCCGCCAATTCCGGGAACCGTGTGCTTTCACCGACAATGGCACGAAACAATCGCATATTCTCGGGTGAGAGGATGGCGTTAATGAACCGCTCGGCAATATCACGCAATACGACGGCCACGTCTCGGCAGTCTTCTTCCATAGCCGAAGCGGGCGCCAGCAAATCATCACATTTCTGCTGAATGATCGCCTCAAAAAGCGTGTCCTTGGCACCAAAATGCGCATAGACCGTTTGCTTGGAAACGCCCGCCGCCTGCGCGATGGCATCCATACTGGCGGCACCATATCCGACATTCAAAAAAATTTCCGAAGCGCCCGTAAGGATCGCTCCGCGCTTTGCGGATAGCGCGCCGTCGTTCGCGGAAACTTGTGCTGCAGCCGCCTGCCCCATCAGGTCTAATCCACCTCAATTCGATTGCGCTATTCTCAGCATTACCGTAAATTGGACTAGACGGTCTAGTCTAATTTTAGCAGCGAGTTACGAGATGTAGGGCTGACGTCACCAATTCAACACATTCAGGGGCCACGGTTTAGACACGGTCGGTCGCAACATTCGGTAATCGAATAGCAAGTAGAGCCAATGACGATTCCCACCCATAAGAATTCCAGCGCGGCGCGTTCCGGGGCCCTGTTTCTTTCGGCCATCCTGCTGATGTCCACGTTCTTTCATTTGGCCCCCACAGCCGCCGCTGCGGACAAACCAACCGCGAAGCCCGATCAGCAGGCTCCGAAAGCTGCGAAACCGGCCCAGCCTATCCTCCCCACCAAGGTCGTCGTCGATGCCGTGCGCCAAGAGCCGCTGCATCAGACCGTACCCGTGCTTGGGCGTTTCGTGGCGCGCCAGACCGGCGTCATTGCCACCCGCATCAACGGTGCCGTCGGTGAACTCCGCGTTGATGTCGGCGACCGTGTTGATGAAGGTGAGGTCTTGGCTGTATTGCTAAAGGACCGCCTGCAATGGCAGCACAATTTGCAACGCGCCGAGGTTGCGAATTTCGCAGCCCAGCTGAAAACCAAAAAACAGCAAATCAAGCTACGTCGCCAAGAACTGGAACGCCTTAAATCATTGAAAAAATCCCCGGCGTTTTCGCAAGCCCGACTGGACGATAAATCTCAGGAAGTCGCCGTTGCTGAAAGTGAAGCGAACGAGGCCAATGCCATGCTGCAAATGGCCAACGCCAATTTCAGGCTCACCGGCATCGATTTGCATAATGCTGAAATTACCGCGCCCTACGCCGGCGTGGTATCAAAACGCCACGCCAATGTCGGCGCCTATATGACGGTCGGCGCGCCGCTGGTCACGATCATTGATGACCAGACCATGGAAATCGAAGCCGATGTGCCCGCCGAGCGCATTGCCGGTCTCAGTGCGCACACCAAGGTGCCGGCGGTGATCAACAAAAAATCCCAGATCATGGCCATGGTTCGTGCCGTCGTCCCGGAAGAGAACCCACAAACCCGGACCCGCACGGTTCGCTTCATTCCCGTCCTTCAGGACGGGAAATTCGATCTCGCCGCTAATCAGTCAGTGACGCTGCACCTGCCGGCAGGCAGCGCGCGCCATGTCATCACGGTCCATAAAGACGCGGTCATCAACCGCAAGGGCAAGCAGTTGGTTGTTGTCGCCGTCGAGGCGACAACCCAATTCCGACCGGTCGTGCTGGGTGAGGCCACGGGATCGCGGTTTTCCGTCATCAAAGGATTGAAGCCCGGCGAACTAGTCGTCGTCAGGGGCAACGAGCGGTTGCTGCCGGGGACGCCACTGGAATTTTCGCCGCCCTCGCCGGCGCCCGCCGCCGGTACGAACAAAGCCCGTGAAGCCACGCCGTCACCGGAGAAAATCCGTTGAATCTCATACGCCTTGCCATCGAACGCCCTGTTGCTGTCATTGCGGCGGTATTGATGGTGGTGATGTTTGGGCTTGTCGCCTTGAACGCAATTACCATCCAATTGACACCCGATGTCAGAAAGCCGGTGATCAGCCTGCAAACCATTTGGGCCGGCGCCGCGCCTGTTGAAATTGAGCGCGAAATCATCAATCGCCAAGAAGAAGTTCTGCGTGGCCTCGAAGGCCTGGAAAAGATGATCAGCGAAACCCAGGACGGCCGTGGACGGATCACTCTGGAATTCGGCATCGGGCAAAACATGGAACGCGCGTTATTGTTGGTCGCCAACCGGCTCGATCGGGTTAACGGATATCCCGATGAGGCCACCGAGCCGACCATGCGGACGTCGAGCTCCGACGACAATCCAATCACCTGGATCGTGTTCATTCGCACCAACGATAATGAACGCGACATCCACACCTATGGCGATTTTGTCGAGGACCTCGTCCAGGATCGCCTGGAACGCGTACAAGGCGTGTCGCGCGTCAACGTTTATGGTGGTTCTGCAACCCAGATGGAGGTCGTCGTTGATCCCGAACGCATGGCGCGATACGGCCTGACGGTCAGCGAAGTTGTCCGTACGCTGCGCGCCGCAAATGCCTCGGTTTCCGCTGGTGATCTGGATGAAGGCAAGCGCCGATACGTGGTCCGCACGGAAGGAGAGTTCGGGCAACTGGACGATGTCCGACAGGTTTTGCTGCGCTCCGACCTGGACGCCGCCTCGGGGCGCATTGCCCGAGTAACCGTCGGCGACATTGCCAAAGTGCGGTTCGCCAGCAAGGACCCGTATTCGCGCATCCGCTTCAACGGCCAGCCGGCCATCGCGGTCAATGCGGTGCGTGAAAATGGCGCGAACGTTATTGAAGTCATGACCGGCATTCGCAAAGCCATTGCTGAATTGAACGCCGACATTCTGCCGGATCATAACGTCAAGCTTCGTCAGGTTTACGATGAGACGGTTTATATCGATTCGTCCATTAAACTGGTTCAGCAAAACATATTTATCGGCGGCGCCCTCGCCGCCCTCATGCTGTTGATCTTTCTGCGCTCCAGCGGCGCCACCTTGGTTGTTTCCATGGCCATTCCCGTCTCCGTGATCGGCGCCTTCGTCGCTATGGCCGCCATGGGACGATCGATTAACGTCATTTCCCTGGCCGGGATCGCCTTTGCGGTCGGCATGGTCGTCGATGCGGCCATTGTCGTGCTGGAAAACATTTACCGGTTCCGCGAACGCGGCATGTCCCGGCGTGACGCGGCGTTCCATGGCGCATCGCAAGTCTGGTCCGCGGTCCTGGTGTCGGCATTGACCACCGTAATGGTGTTTATACCGATCCTAGTGATGGAACTGGAAATGGGACAGCTGTTCCGCGATATCGCTGTCGCGTTGTCGGTCTCGGTGATGCTGTCGTTGATTGTCGCAATCACGGTTATTCCGGCGCTGTCCAACCGGCTGCTCGGTGGTGTCGGTGAGATGAGCAAGGTGCGGCTTCGCCTTCCGATTATCGATGACCTAGCCGAATGGTTTGTTCGCGCCATTGTCGGCTTCACCCGCCGGATCACCCAAAGCAACACGCTTTGTGTTGTCATGGTCGCCACACTTTGCGCCGCCGGTGCGGTTTCCACGGTTTATTTTTTACCAAAGTTGGATTACCTGCCTGACGGCAACCGCAATCTGATTTTCGGTATCCTGGTACCGCCACCGGGCTACAATCTGGAAACCACGGAACAAATCGCCAGTGGCTTCGAAGCCGAGCTGAAGCCACTTCTGGTGGACCTGACCGGCGATGGTCCCGATGCCCAGGGACGACCCAAAATCCAACGCTTCTTTTTCGTCGCCTCCAGGGGGCGGACGTTTGTCGGCGCGTCGGCTGCAGACCCTGAACGGGTAGGCGAGCTTATTCCCATCATGCGCCGCGCCGTGTTCAAGGAGCCTGGCACCTTCGGTGTCATCAGCCAACGCTCACTGTTCGGTCGTGGTGTCGGCGGCAAACGATCCATCGAATTGAACGTGTCCGGGCCCGAGCTCGAACCCATTCTTGATGTCGCGCTCAGAACCGTGCAGCAGATCAATCAGGTCCTGCCCCGTAGCGAAGGCACGCAGATCAGGCCGAAACCCGGACTGGAACTTGGCGCACCGGAAGTCCGGATCTTTCCCAACCGCGTCAAGCTTGCCGACAACGGCGTCACCGCGCGCGAGTTGGGCGATACGCTGGATGCTTTTAATGACGGGCTACGTGTCGCCGAGATCACCGTTGGCGCGAAGCGGATCGACTTGATGCTCAAGGGGACATTGCAAAAGATTCAGGAAACCCAAGGCATCGCCAACCTTCCAGTGGTCACGTCATCGGGAAAGATTGTACCCGCCGATTCGCTTGCCGATATCAGAGTGACCACCGGGCCGACCCAAATCCGACATATCGACCGCGAGCGAACCGTCACGTTGGAAATTCGCCCGCCTGAGAAAATGCCGCTGGAAGTCGTGCTGGAAATATTGAACACGGAGGTCCTGGCCAAAATGAAAGCCGATGGCCTACCGCCCGGTGTGCGGTTCAGCCTGTCGGGCGCGGCCGACAAACTTCTTCAAACCTGGGATGCCCTGGTGATCGATTTGGTGATCGCCATCATCATTGTCTATCTGGTCATGGCCGTCTTATTCGAAAGTTTCTGGTACCCGCTGATCATTATGTTGTCAGTGCCGCTGGCGACGGCCGGCGGGGTGTTCGGTCTCGCCTTGGTTAATCTCTACATCTTCCAGCCGCTCGATATGCTGACCATGCTCGGTTTTGTGATTCTCATCGGCATTGTCGTCAACAACGCGATCTTGCTGGTGCATCAGACGCTTTACCACATCCGCAGTGAATTCATGGAAGTTTGCGAGGCAGTCATTGAAGCGACTCGCAATCGGATCAGGCCGATCTTCATGTCGACACTCACCAGCGTCTTCGGCATGTTGCCGCTGGTGCTGTTCCCGGGCTCCGGCTCGGAGCTCTACCGGGGAATCGGCTCGGTCGTGGTAGGGGGATTAAGCCTCTCAGCTGTCCTGACGTTGCTGATCATCCCGCCCCTGCTGGCGCTTTTCGCCGGCGTGCTCGAGCGCAAAGCCGTCGACGCCCCGGAACCGACGCTACAGGAAAAGCCCGCCGAATAGCCGCTAGCGCGTTGCGAATCGATTATTCAATAAACAGCTCAATTACCCTTTCGAAGCGAAATTGTCCAAAAGTCGGATTCTTCGACACATGACAGCAACGTGTGCCCGGCGCTTTCGCAAAAATTGGCAAAATCTTCCGGCGCGGCCGGGTCGGTGACCGTGCATTCAAGTTCATCGCCCACCCCCAACTTCCGGATCTCCTTGTTCGCGCGGAGAACCGGCAATGGGCAGGCTAAACCTTTGAGATTCATTGATTTACTTGGCATTCGATTATGGCTTTCTGATCCGTGCTTATGTACACTTCTTGATTGCCATAAATGGGTAGCAATTTTCAGCTTCACAAGCTCCTATCAACAGTAATAACTCACGAAAAGGTGAGCGCCAAACAGGCCGGTCTCACGGGATTGTGCATGGTTACCAATTCGCAATGTTGAGATGATTATCTAGAACTCCATCAAACCGGTCGGTATTTGGGACAGATTGGCACCATGAGTTTTCTAGTAACAGACGGTTTCTAGTAACAGACGGAAATTTGGATCACGCCAGTAGCTTGCTCAAGGCCATGGGCAACCGACGCCGTCTTCATATCCTTGGTCTGTTGGCAGTCAATGAACGTCGGGTCGGTGAGTTGGAAAATCTTGTCGGCCTAAGCCAATCGGCCTTGTCCCAACATCTGGCGCGATTGCGCCGCGATGGCCTGGTAAGCACGCGGCGCCAGGCCCAGACAATTTATTATTCATTGGCCAGCGATGATGTTCGCCAGATCCTCGCGGCCCTCGACAATATCCGTGTCGACGAAGTCAGTGCCACACCAACGTCCTCCGTGCCGCCTTCTTCGGCACCACCCCCACAAACAGCCATGGCGCGTTGATCGCCAATTGATCACCCCCTTGCTCGCCCGTTGATCCAGATACCCGACCGACGTAAAATTTGTTACGCCGATGCCGTTATCCCATGCCGGTTCACAAGGGGTCTTCATGATCTTTCGACAACTCTTCGACAATCAATCTTCCACCTACACATATTTGCTCGCCAGCCGCGTCGGCGGCGAGGCGATGATCATCGATCCGGTGTTTGAGCGCTGCGAGCGCTATTTGACGCTGTTGAATGAATTGGACCTGAAGCTGGTCAAGGCCGTCGATACTCACTGCCACGCCGATCATATCACCGGGCTTGGCACCTTGCGCGACGCGACGCGGTGCATCACCGTGATGGGCGCCAAAACCGACGTCGATGTGGTCTCAATTCGGGTCGATGAAGGCGACACCATCGATATCGAGAACATTTCCATGCCCGTTCTCTACACACCGGGACATACGGACGATTCGTATTGTTTCGCCATGTCGGATCGGGTGTTTACCGGCGACACTTTGTTGATCCGAGGCACTGGGCGCACCAATTTTCAAAACGGCAGCGCCAAAGCGGCCTACCATTCCCTATTCGAAAAGGTGCTAAAATTACCCGACGACACACAGGTATTTCCGGGCCACGACTACAAAGGCGATACGGTATCAAGCATCGCCGAGGAACGCGCCTTTAACCCCCGCCTGCAAGTCTCATCGGCGGATGAATATGCAGAGATCATGGATAATTTGAATTTGCCGAACCCGAAAATGATGGACGTCGCGGTGCCAGCCAATTTGAGTATCGGCCAAAGCCTGTCCGATGACCCGGCCATCGCCGACGCGACCCTCGCGCCCGATGAGGCCAACACGTGCCTGGGCGACGTCGATATGTTGTTCATTGATCTGCGCGAAGCCAACGAACGCCAGCGCGACGGTGTCATCCCGGGCTCCCTCCATGCGCCTTATAACGCGTTGGAGACAGCCATCCGGCCCGGCGGCCTGCTCAACGCGGTTGCTGCCCAAACCGGCAAGAGCTTGTTACTATATTGCGCCTATGGCGAGTGCTCGGCGTTGGCCATGAAGGCGCTGAAGGAAGCCGGATTCGCGGGCGTCAGCCACTTAGGCGGCGGCATTGATGCCTGGAAGGAAAACGGCTGCCCGGTGGAATACTTGACCTAGGCGTTCACGCCGCGCCCAGGCCCAAAATTTCCCGAGCCTCCACCGGCGATGCCGGGCTTGAGCCCAGATCACCGATGATCCCCGCCGCGCGTTCGACCAGGGCGGCGTTCGACGGCGCCAGTTCACCGGGCCCGAGATAAATATTGTCTTCCAATCCCACTCTGACATGTCCGCCCAGCAAGACCGCTTGGGCGACCATCGGAAATTGTTGGCGCGATATCCCAAAGGCCGACCAATTGGCATCTTCGGGCAGGCGATCACGCATGTGCATCATGGCTTCGGGTGTCGCCGTGGCGCCATAAGAAATCCCCAGGCAAAGCTGGAAGTACGGCGGGCTGTCAATGACCCCGTCCGCAATCAGGCGCTTAGCCAGTTCAATCTGGCCGGTGTCGAAAACCTCCAATTCCGGTTTGGCGCCGGCGGCGCGGGCCCGCTCGGCCATGATTTTTAGATGCGCCGGGGTGTTCAAGAACACATGCTCATTGAAGTTCATGGTGGCCACGTCCAGTGAACAGATCGGCGGGCGCAGCTCCTCGATGTGGCGCACCCGCTCAGCCGGTGAAGCGACGGTCGTGCCTTCCTGGACGTCCAACGGATTCTCCATGCCGGGAATCAACCTGGCGCCGGGGCCGGTCGTCAGATTGATGATAGCATCGCAATCAGTGGCCTGGATGCCTTCGACGACACCCCGATAATGTTCCAATTCCATACTTGGCAGCGCCGTCTCCGGATCGCGGACATGACAATGGACAATCGCCGCGCCTGACCTCCAAGCATCAACGGCCGATGCCGCGATTTCAGCCGGTGTGACCGGCACCGCGTCGGATTTCCCGGGTGTCGGCGCGGAGCCGGTGACGGCACAGGTGATGATCGTTTTCTTATTCATAGGAGCGGCCTTTTCAAGAAGCGAAACGGAATTTCATAAATCGTTGCTAAAGAAAAACCGGGAGCGCTAGATAATGCAACCTTTTCATGACGGCATATAGACGGAGATCGAAAAATGGCGGACGGCGGCGCATTCCCAAGCATCGAAAAACCAATGACCCCTCTTGATCCGCGGATTGCCGGCGATTGCCGCGGCATGAATTTCTACCGCGCCGACCCGGCGTTTCGAAATCTGTTGGATCTTTACCTGCCGGATGATCTCCGCGCCCATCTTGAGCCGCATTATGACAGCTTGGGTGAATTGGCCGGCGGGCATTTGGACCATTTGGCCGACTTGTCCGACAAGCACGGCCCCGTCCTGCACCCGCGCGATCGTTTCGGGCGTGACCACGAATGGATCGAATACCATCCCGCCTACAAGGAAATGGAAAAAATTGCGCTCAAGGATTATGGCTTGCATGCCATGACCAACCGCCCCGGCGTTTTTGATTGGCCAAAAAAATTCCCCTACGTTGCCAAGTACGGCTTCCAATACCTCTACGTCCAAGCCGAATTTGGCATAATGTGCCCGATCAGCGTCACGGACACATCGACCTATCTGTTTATGCGCTATGCCGATGACGAATTAAAAGCGCGCTACGGCGAACGGCTGATGAGCCAGGACATGGACGAAGTGCTCATGGGCGCCCAGTTCATGACTGAGAAAGCCGGCGGATCGGACGCCGGTGCGGCGGAATCAGTTGCCGCCTTCGACGCCGATGCTGACGACGGCACTGGCAAGAAAGGTCATTGGCGGCTCACCGGCGACAAATGGTTCTGCTCGCATGCCGATGGTGACCTGGTGATGATCCTGGCCCGCCCCGAAGGTGCGCCGGATGGTTCGCGCGGGTTGGGTTTGTTCGTGATGCCACGTTATTTGGAAAACGGCGAGAAAAACAGTTACACGATCATCCGCTTGAAAGACAAACTGGGGACACGCTCCATGGCGTCGGGCGAAGTTCACCTGGACGGCGCCATTGCCTATCCGCTGGGAGATTTGGAAAACGGCTTCAAGAACATGCTTGATCAGGTCAACCTGTCCAGGCTCTCTCACGGGGTTCGCGCCGCCGCCATGATGCGCCGGTGTTTGAACGAAAGCCTCGCCGTCGCTCATACGCGTTCGGCTTTCAAACAACGCCTCATCGACATGCCCTTGGTCCGGCGCCAGCTCTTGAAGATCATGGTGCCGACGGAACAATCCCTGACCATGTGGGGCGCCACCGCGCAGGCGCTGGATAAATCCGAGGCCGGGGACGACGACGCGACCCGCCTACTCCGTATTCTCACCCCACTTTATAAGTTCCGCGCGTGCCGCGACAACATTCAGGTCGCCACGGCGGCCACCGAAATGCGCGGCGGTTTGGGTTACATCGAAGAATGGGTCAACGCGCGTCTGGTCCGCGACGCCCACATCGGCACGCTTTGGGAAGGCACGTCGAACATCATCGGCCTCGACGTCGTCACCCGCGCCATCACAAAATCCGGCGCCGACGTCGATCTCGCCGACATGCTGAAAGAAAAACTGGAAGACGCCGACGGTGTGCCCGGCCAATTCAAAGGCGAGCTCGGCGGCCTGATCGAACGCGCCATTGCCTTCGCCAAGTCCGCCGACGACGGCGCCGGCAACACCGAATGCCGCCGTGCATCCTCTGCCCTCTACCACGCCACCTCCGCTGCCCTCATGGCCTGGGAAGCGTCGAAAACCGGCGACGGCAAACGTCTGATACTGTCGCGCCTCGTCACCGACCACCGCCTGACCACCAAAGACCCCCTCACCGCCGCTGATGACGGTTTTGGCAAAGTTGCAGCGGAGTTGCTGTTGGATCGTGATCAGGTGAATGTCGAGGAAGCGGCAGCGGCAATGGCGGGTTAAGCAGCACTCTCCATCGCACCCACCGCCTGATAGCGATAAACCCCGTTGGCTGCCAATGTACGCGTGGCTTTGCCGTCGGCCATGAGTTTGTGGACGTGGGCCAGGGCCTCGCCGATGGCGAAGAAAATCTGGTGGTTGTCGAGTTCGCGTTTGAACAAAGCGTTCAAGACATCGACGCCGGTTGCCGGCTCGGTGATGGCGGCCAAGGCCGCGTCGAGCCGCTCGTCGTGATGTTCTGCCATGCAGTCCAAGCGCTCCAACAGATTTTGAAACGGCCAGTCGTGGCTCGGCAGCACCAGGGTATCGGCCGGCAGGTCGCGGAACTTGTCCAGGCTATCGATGAACAGCTGCAACGGATTGAGGTCCGGCTCTTGCGGTTGCAGGCTGATGTTCGGCGTAATCCGAGGCAGGATCTGATCGCCGGAGATTAAAACCTTTTTATCGGCGCAATAGAGACACGCGTGTTTCAGCGCGTGGCCTTCGGTGATGATCACCCGCCAGGCATGGCCGTCGATCATGATTTCGTCGTGTTCCTCGACCCGGTTGAAACGAGTCGGTGGCGTCGACACGATGCGGCCGTAGTAAGCACCACGGGTTTTAACCGATTCCATTTGCTCGGCGTCGAAACCGGCTTTCTTATAGAACGGCATCATCTGCGCTACCTTCGATTCCTGGGTCTCGAAGATGTTCATCCTGGTCTGGGTCCACTCTGCCAACGTCATCGTCAACTCGACGCCGTGACGCTCACAAAGCCAACCGGCCAGCCCGACGTGGTCCGGGTGAAAGTGCGTAACAATGACGCGCTTCAATGGCTTTTCCGCCGTGAAGTGCTTTTTCTCTATGGTTTCCCAGCACGCCTTGATCTCATCGTTCTGGACACCGGTATCGACAATGGTCCAGCCGTCGCCGTCTTCCAAAATCCAAAGATTGATATGGTTCAACGCGAACGGCAGCGGCATCCGCAACCACCATACACCAGGCGCCACTTCCCGCGTCTCGCCAGGAGCCGGCTCGCCTTCGAATACATAATCAGGTTTGTAAGCCATGATGCGCTTATACACAGGCGTTGCCGCAAAGAAAACCAGATGTGAAAGGCTGTTTCACAATGCGAAAGAAGCAGTATGCTAACCGGCCCTGAGTCCCGCCTCAATGTCACGGCGCAACAGAATTGCCTCGCTATCTTCATTCGCCACGACATCGTTCCATGTCACGACATCACCTTCCTGAACGGCATTTTTCAAGGTCACATCATGCGCCAACCCCAGCGGCAAGTATCCGCCCGCCACCGACACGCAGGCCGGGCGCAGACTGCCAGCGACCGTATAGCCGCCTTCGCCGTCGAGAATTTCACCGGCAACGAGGTCACGCTTGGCGATAGAGATCACATCAGCATTGAACATTTTTGCCGCCCCCGTGGCCTCGCCGCGCAACCCCACCGAGGCAACCGAGACTGCTAATTCCAAACCGATCAAATGCCACTTTTTGTAGTGCGACATGTAGGTGCCGGAAGGATCAGTGACGACGCTATATTCCTCGAAGCAATTTTTGACATAGTCCGACTCGCCTTCGAAGCATACCCATACGCCTTTGCGGATATCGTTGACGATGGGCGCGCCGTCACGGGTCAGGCACGAGATTGCCTCGACCATGCCCTTGCGTTCCAACTCCCCGCCCTCAGAGCGGGGCCGCATTAATGTCGGGATATCGTCAATGGCACCCGGCGGGTACAGAAGTCCTTCGCTCGGTGCATCCAATCCCGTCGCATTGGCAATCGCCGCGCATTCGATGGCCGGCTTCGATCCATCCAAAAACGCATTGAACATACGCGGATTGAGCCGCCCGTGCTCGGCCTGTTCGGCGCTCAAACCCCAATGATCCCAGACCGTCTCCGGCGTTGACTTCTGATAATGCGGCAACCATTTATGGCCGCGTCCTGCAGCTACAACACTGAACCCGCAGGTCCGCGCCCAATCAACCAGTTCGCAGGTCAGCGCTGGTTGGTCGCCGAAGGCCATGGAATAAATCACGCCAGCTTGGCGCGCCTTCGCCGCCAGGCCGGGCCCGCAAAACGCATCGGCTTCAACGGTAACGTTGATCACGTGTTTGCCAGCCTCGAAAGCCGCCAGACAGTGCGTCACCGCGGCGATGGGATTGCCCGTGCATTCAATGACGATTTCAATTCGCGGGTTGCTGACCAGGGCTTGCCAATTATCACCCACGTGCGTCGCACCACTCGTCGCGGCATCGTCTAGACTGGCGGCACCAAAGCGTTCCTCCGGCCAGCCCACGAAAGTCAGGTTCGAGCGCGCATTGGCCGGCAAAAGATCAGCAATGCCGACGATATGGATACCTTCGTGGCGCAGCGCTTGGGCCAGAAACATCGAGCCAAACTTGCCTGCCCCGATCATTCCGACACGGATCGGGTTCCCGTCTTCGGCGCGTTGGAGAAGTTTGGCAAACAGGTTCATGGATCAGGGCCGGGCAAATTAAGAAGCCGGAACCCTCGGCAACTTGAAGCCCGCCATGTCTTGAATCATGCGAAACACCTGAGTGCTATAGCCGTACTCGTTATCATACCAAACATAAAGCACCAGCCGGTCACCATCGACGATGGTCGCCAGTGCGTCCACCACACCGACGTGCGCTGCCCCCAATAGGTCTGTTGAAGCCAG
Source organism: Rhodospirillaceae bacterium (assembly GCA_018665815.1). Taxonomy (GTDB): domain Bacteria; phylum Pseudomonadota; class Alphaproteobacteria; order Rhodospirillales; family Casp-alpha2; genus UBA3470. The sequence continues at coordinate 16,483 of JABJBP010000063.1, read as the reverse complement.
TTCTGACGAATAGGTGTAATCGATCTGTTCCTGCATCGGAGAGTTGAGGGAAATATCACGCAGATATTCATTCACCTCGTCCTTGTTGGTCTCTTGTCCCAAGTTGAGGTTCATAATAGCCAAGGAGACGTTGGGCGTCGGGACCCGAAGGGCGTTACCAGTGAGCTTACCCTTCAATTCAGGCAAACATTTGGCCACAGCCTTGGCGGCGCCAGTAGTGGTCAACACCATATTCAGGGCGGCACTGCGGCCCCGACGATCACCTTTATGATAGTTGTCGATCAGATTCTGGTCGTTGGTGTAGGAGTGAATGGTCTCCACGTGACCATTTTTGATACTGAACCGATCATTGACGGCCTTTAGAACCGGCGTGATGGCGTTGGTCGTGCAAGATGCCGCGCTGAGGATGGAATCAGTAGGCTTCATATCGCCATGGTTTACGCCGTAAACGATGTTCTTGAGGCTGCCCTTGCCAGGCGCCGTCAGGAGCACTTTGGAGGCACCGGGGCAATCGAGGTGTTGCGCAAGGCTCTCTTCATCACGCCACAAGCCTGTGTTATCGACGATAAGCGCATTATTGATATCGTAGTCAGTGTAATCAATTTCCGACGGAGAGTTGGCGAAGATGACCTTGATACAGATTCCGTTGGCGATAATTGCGTTTTCTTCTTCGTTGACCGTGATGGTGCCATTGAAGGCACCGTGGACGGAATCACGGCGTAACAAGCTGGCGCGTTTTCGTAGATCGCCGGGCTTCCCGCCGCGCACCACAATGGCCCGAAGCCGCAATTTATTGCCCGACCCGACCCGTTCAATCAGTATGCGAGCCAGCAGCCGTCCAATGCGTCCAAAGCCGTAAAGAACGACGTCCCGAGGTTCCTTCAAAATGCTGCTCTTGCCAGTATTGATACTTGCCAATTGTTCCTTGAGAAAGGCCTCTGGATCCCCGCCTTCTTGCATGAATTGATGGCAGAGCTTCCCCAGATCGACCCGGGCCGGTGCCAGGTCCATGTCGACCATGGCTCGGGTCAGTTCCAGGCTTTTACCGATATCGAGTTCTTCACCAATCTTCTCAAGGGAGAATTGATGGGCTTGGATGATTTCGATGGCAGAGTAATTCAAAATCCGGCGTCCGAAGACCCTAATTGTCACGCTATTGTCCCGGTACAGTCGCCCCACCAAAGGAATCATCTGTTCCGCCGAGCCGAGATGCTCTTTCCACTTCGTGAGGTGTGAAGCGCTCCAATCGGTCGTGTTCATAAATCTTCCTATCCTTAAAAATACGGCGTGGCTGAACAATCACGCCAAAGGTGTTGAAACGGCTTTATAGGTATAGCCGATCCTGATCCGCCATACCCGGGGTGGTGCCAAAATTTGGGTCGATAATAACCAAACTGACTCAATCGGGAAACCATGAACCGCGTTCCGGCCTAAACGGACCAAATCAGAGTTGCGATCTAACTATTTTACGCCACACCGCCGTGACGATAGGGTCGTGGCGAAACAGCAGGACAAACGTTAACTGATTGGGAAATATCCTTGAGTACGCCCTAATGGACGCCATCACGGTCCTGGTCGCGGTTATGGACCACCATATAGCGCAGTTCTTCCTTGATTATTTCTGTATGGCGGGATGGCTCGGCGCGGAGCACGCCGGAGATAATCGCCAATTGCACCGGGCGCGCCATACTTTGAAAATTTTCCAACATCAGGAATTTGACGCTGGGCCGCACGGTCGGCGACAAAAGCAGACTGAGCACCAATTTCTTGCGAATATCATGGCGCATGTTGCCAGCTTCTGTGAGTTCAAAGAACTCACGGACAAAATGCCGCGGCGCAATGGCGCCGTCCAACAAAGATTTCAAGTTTTCGCGCAGCGCCGCTGTGTATTGCTGGCGCGAGCGGACGATAAATTTCGATGCATGGCGGCGAATTTCGACAATCGCCGAGGGCTCGAAATGCCGATCATGGACATAATCCAGGCATTCGCGCACCGCTTCGTGCTTCGACGTTTCGCCGATGATCTCAACGACGCCGCCCAGCAGTTGCGTCTTACTGCCCATGGGGCAAAGTCGGGCCGCGGCGGCCAGCGCCATCGGCGCTTCCGGATCGCGGGCCGCCATCATGGCCAAGGCCAACGGGTCTTCTAGCGACGTCAGATTGATATTGTGATTCAGCATGGTTTCCGGAACGACGAGGCGATCATCTTCGCCGGGCATCAGGATCGGCCGCTTATTGCGGTAGTCATCCTTGATTTTGAGCGCAGTCTTCAGCCCATCTTGTGTAATGCCCAAGGCGTTCGCCATTATCAATCCTTCGTTGTCGTTATAGGGCCGCTTGGAGTGCTGCTTGCATCACCGCAGGCACGGGTTTTGCCGAAATATCTCCGGCGATTCGCTCAGCATTCCACCAAACACGGAACCGCCGGGCACCGTCATGGACGGCGGCGGGCGGCAAAATTCGGTTGCGATTCTCTTGTTCGGAAAGCGCATCTCGGGCCGCTTCCATACCAGCCCGGACACTTAAATGCCACGATGCCGGCGCCGGCCCCCAGGTGGCGTACATATCACCCAATCGATCCACGTGATCAGCCAGCAAAAGAGTCAAAAAAACCTGGATATCTGCGGGTATTCGGGCATGTCCACGGCGCCATTTGCTGACCGTCGCAGGCGACAGCCGAAGCGCCTTCGCCACGTCGCGTCCGGTGACGCCAGCATGGCGCAACCCGCCGAACAACGGTTCGGAATCCGGCCCCATCAAATCGTGTGTATTGGTGTATTCTTTCATTGCCCAGGTCATCCCTCAGTCGTCGATCAATTTGTATGTTATTGAATCTGCGACTTGAATCCTTGTACTCCAACTCGAATTGCAGTCAAACTATTTTTTGTATGTATGTGGTTAAGAAAGCCCTACATATTGTGATTTTTCTGAAAATTCTCATGTTTTGTCGTTCATCATCGACTTGCCAGCGCGGCCCAAGCGGGCTCAGATAGCGCCATGCGTATTGGTATCGACCTCGGCGGATCGAAGATTGAAGGCATCGTGCTGGCCGCCAACGGTGACGAATTGGCGCGCCGGCGCGAGCCGACACCATCAGGTGATTACCCCGCTACAGTCCGCGCCGTCGCCGATCTGGTCGATACCTTAGCGGCGGATACCGGCGCGCCCGACAGCGCACCCGTCGGCGTTGGCATTCCCGGCACTGTTTCGCCGGCGACGGGGTTGGTGAAGAACGCCAATTCCGTCTGCCTGATCGGCCAGCCTTTGGATAAAGATTTGCGCGCCGCCTTGCGTCGGCCTTCGCGCCTAGCCAACGACGCCGATTGTTTCGCGGTCTCCGAAGCAACGGACGGCGCCGGCGCAGGTCATCGCATCGTGTTTGGGGTCATCCTTGGCACCGGGGTCGGCGGCGGCTTGGTGGTGGACGGCCAACCGCTGGGCGGACCCAACGCGATTTCCGGTGAATGGGGGCACAATCCGTTGCCCTGGACACAGGACAGCGAACGGCCTGGACCTGAATGCTATTGCGGTCAGTACGGCTGCATAGAGGCGTTCCTGTCAGGGCCTGGACTGATCCACGACCACGAGACCCATACGGGCCAGGTTTCGTGTGCTCCCGACATTACCGACTCCGAAACCTTGGCGCGCTATGAACACCGCTTGGCACGTGCCCTGGCGTCAGTGATCAATATCGTCGATCCGGACGTTATCGTACTTGGCGGTGGCCTATCAAACATCGGGCGGCTGTACCAGAACGTGCCCGTGCTGTGGCAATCGTGGATATTTTCCGATACTTGCGTGACGCCGTTGAAGAAAAACCATCACGGTGATTCCAGCGGGGTTCGCGGTGCGGCGTGGTTGTGGCCAGCCGCCAGTGATGTGGGGGCAGATGCGTGATGATCCAGGTCACCAACACCATTGATCTGGCCGAAGCGGAAATCGAGGAACGGTTTATCCGTGCCACTGGCCCTGGCGGACAGCATGTCAACAAGGTGGAAACGGCCGTGCAATTGCGCTTCGATGCCGCCAACAGCCCATCGATTACCAATGCCGTATTGCACCGGCTGCGAGCGTTGGCCGGCCAGCGCATGACCCAGGCCGGCGTGGTCATCATTACTGCACGGCGCTACAGTTCGCAGGAACGCAACCGCGCCGATGCCCAAGACCGCCTTGTTGAGCTCATCCGCCAAGCCGCCGTGCCGCCCAAACATCGCCGCCCGACACGACCGACAAAAGCCTCGAAGCAACGCCGCATTGACGGCAAGAAACGGCGCGGTGACGTAAAAAAAGGCCGAGGTCGGATTCGCGACGACGGCTAAGATTATTACAGGCGTGAAATTTACCGCAGACCTTGATTAACAGTCAGGTTTTTCGATAGGCTCGAATTTATCGGGCAACAGATCGATTTTAAAATCACCGAAATCCTGGTGGATCATGCGCGCCACGCCATCGGCGCGATAATCAACGCCTAACTCAAACTCCGGCTCGGCTTTGCGGCTTCGCGTTGGGAAAAATGCCATGCGCACGTGCTTGGTCGGCATTTCCGCCAGACCGGCAGCGGCAATCTTGCCGGCTGCAGACTTGCCCCGAGCCGACGCAGCCCCCTTGTCGCGGGTGATGATCGCGTTGATCTCATAGGGATTATCAAGACTGGCGCCATCAAAGACGGTGCGACTGAACACCGGCGTGCCACCTTGGCTGGCTTCAATTAGATCAATCAAATGGCGTGTCGGAAACAGGGTGCCCGCCGGCAGTTCGATGACTTTGTCAGCAGGCTCGCTAAACTTGGCACGGGCCGCGCTGCCTGGCTTGCCTCGCTTGACGGTACCCTTAAGACTCTCGACCACCGCACCGTCACGGCTGTGACGAATGCGGAAACGATAGGATTTTCCATCCTTGGATTCCCAACTGGCGAAAGACCAAGCTGTACTGACCTCATCGCCCTCGCCGTACAGCAAATTCAATTTGACGTTGGTCTCGGATGCCCAGGCATCGCAACTGTCGCTGAAACTGTAAACCATTGAGCCCCGTGCGCCGGAGACACCAGAACCCCGGCTCGCCGATGCTAGCTTCATTTTGTAAAGCGCACGATGTGGCGCCAATTCGACCGCACCGGCAGGCACGGCAAAACCCGAGCCCACACCCAGCGCTGCAACCGCAAACATTAAACACAATGAGCCGCGCAACGATGTTTGGGGCAAGGCGATAACTCCGATTTCCGGTGGTGACCCTGAGTGTACGCCTGCCTGTATTACCCGGCAAGAGCCGCCCGCTAGGTACATATTGCCGGGCCGGAAATCGTTAACAAACTGCTAGCAAATTGAAATTACACAAAACCTGTCTGGCACGGCGCTTGCTCCATTCATAAGCAACCAAACGCTCTGGACACTGTTCTGATCACCTTGCCGCGCAGGCATTCGCGCCGGAGCAAAATAAGCAGCTGCAACAGGAGAACTATCGATGTCAGAACTGCGTTCCCAATTCGCCAAACCGACACCGGCAATCGTCAGCCCGGCCGCCTTGTTCCAACGCTTGGCGCCGCAATTAGCTGGCTATCCGAACCTGCCAGCGGCAACCCTGGAAACCATTCTCGACACCCTAAGCGCCATCCAGGACGATGATCCACGGTCCGATATCCACGCCGCGGTCGCCGCCCTGGATGGCCTGTTGCCGTCACGATTGATCATGGCGCCCGAAAAAGCCTGACATGCGGATCGACGTCCCCACCACGCCCACGCCCCTGCCCCCATCCGTATCCCCCCAGGGGGCCCCATTGGTGTCCCCCCACGGGATACAACAAGGGCGTGACAACACCGGCGGCGGCCGGGAACTTGTCCCCTTAAACCGTCCGCCGCCGGCATTGGTGGGCGGCACCGAAATTGCGCGCTCAGATGAAGTCACCGAAACAACACGGCCCGCGTCGGTGCGCCGTGAATTCGGCGGCGATACGGATACCCACAACGCGTCGCCCCGCGAGATGGTGGAATTCAGTCTGGATCTATATGTATCCGGGGTGATTTCCTATGACGATTACGCGGTCCTGGCATTTCAGCCGGAACTGCACCCTGACTATAACAAGACAATCGGCGCGCTCACCGGCGAGCCGGCCCAGCCCGACCGCAAGCGTGACCACGTGGCACTTTGGGATGAACAGTTACAGTTCGAACTGCGCCACGGCAGCGGCGACGCGGCGGCGGTCCGACAGGCGGAGCGCATCCGCGATGTGCTCAAGCAGATCGCGGATCCGACTGAAATCGAAGCCTAGAAAATCAAGTTATATGGAAAAGATTTAGTCGAAGCTTGGTTAGCGAACGCTTCGGGCAAGCTCAGTGCCTTCGGCGCTGATGAGCCCGGCGCGGCGTTTATCGTTGATCTCGCTACGGGCAATCATCCAATCACCCGGCAGGACGCGAATCGCCCAGGAATCCCGAATACCGGAATGTGAAAGGCGCCGATGTACGACCCGCTCGCGGCCTTCGATCACCGGACCGACAACGACGCGGTAAACCGGTGCCCCATCAAGTTTCGCCGCCAACACTTCTGGCACCAAGCCTTCGTAGCGACCGGCAAAATCGCGGGCATTGCCGTAATTGCGGAAACTGCCGACAACGAAATAGACGCCAGTCCGCGGTTCATCACCACTGAACTGCGGCAGGACCGCCGGTACGGTTACGCGCTTACGGGTCGTTTGCTTGACAACGACGGCCACAGCCTTCGGCACCTTGGCAACCGGATTAACTCTCGCCGTGACGCGCTGACGATACGTCGCCCGAATTGCCGCCGACGATACGGCCCGAACACGTTGCATGGCGCGTTGCTGGGCGCGTTTTGCAGCGGCCCGAGCCGATTGAACCGTAGTGGCCGATTGAACTGTGGTGGCCGCCTTCACGCGCGGCGCCAGTCTAACCGGGACTGAAACCATCATCGCCATCGGCCGGGTCACGCTGGCAACAGGCAAGCTTTCGGCCGGGCCCGCAGCGGTTTCAAAATTCGCTAATTCCTCGACATTCGGCAGGCCGTCATCCAATTCCGTCGCCAGGGGCGGAATATCGGAACGTGCCGCCGGCGCGAAGCTGGCCACGAGAACGGGCGTCTTCGGGTTATCCAAGGCCTCATCTTTGCCGGCACCTTGGAGCGACGCCAATAGCGATTCGTCGTCGCTGTCCCAATCCTTGCAAAGATCGCCTTCGGTCACACCGCGCCAAACCGCGCAATCTTGTTGCGTGACCATCGACAAACCGTGATCGGTCATGGATTTTTCGGTGGTCAGGAAGGAAATACCGTCGAGCACCCAGGATGCGACTTGCAGAGGTACCGGCACAGCGCAACCGGCGACCAGCAACGCGCTGCCCCCAAGTACCCCAAATGTGACGGTTTTCTTCATCCCGTTACGCGCCCCTAATTTCCCGTTTCCGGTCCCAGTGTAGGCATATTGAATTATGACTATAGTATGGACCCAGCCTTCTTCAACACGCAACTCATATATTGTTACAATGGGTTACCGGATGTTTCCAAAGCCACTCAACGCACCAAAAATCGGCTCAAACCATGACGAAATCGGTGATTTATTCGGACGCGTCCCCTGTCGTATCGCCCGCCTTAACCTCCGCGCCGGCTCTCGGCAAATTCAATTTCAGGTGCAATTCCTTGAGGTGAGTCTCATCAACCGTATCGGGCGCGCCCATCAACAAATCCTCGGCGCGCTGGTTCATGGGGAACGCGATGACCTCACGAATATTCGGCTCATCGGCCAGCAACATGACAATCCGGTCGATCCCCGGCGCCGAGCCTCCATGCGGCGGGGCGCCGAACTGCAGGGCCCGAAACATGCCGCCGAAGCGTTCTTCGACCACATCTGGTCCGTATCCCGCAATCCCAAACGCCTTGACCATGATATCAGGACGATGGTTCCGGATCGCACCCGACGACAACTCAACGCCGTTGCAAACGATGTCATATTGATAGGCCAACACATCCAGCGGGTCCTGGGTTTCCAGGGCCTCAAGGCCGCCTTGCGGCATCGAGAACGGATTGTGGGAAAACTCAATCCCGCCGGTTTCCTCATCCTTCTCGAACATCGGGTAATCAACGATCCAGCAGAACCGGAACGCACCGGTTTCGCAAAGTTCCAAATCAGCGCCGACCTTGTCGCGTGCGGCGGCCGCAAACGACGCGAACTCACCAGGCACACCACAAGCAAAGAACACCGCGTCACCATCGCTGAGCCCGAGGCTCTCGCGCAGCGCCGCCGTGCGCTCCTCGCCGATATTCTTGGCAATCGGCCCGGCACCCTCGCCGTCGCGGAAGATGATATAGCCCAGCCCCGGCTGGCCCTCGCCCTGGGCCCAGCTGTTCATACGATCACAAACCGCCCGGCTGCCGCCAGTGGGTGCGGGAATGGCATAAACCCGGACGTTTTCATCCTTCTCGATCATACCGGCGAAAATCTTGAACCCGGAACCGCGAAACGTCTCGGTGGCGTCGGCCATCTCAATGGGATTGCGCAAATCAGGCTTGTCTGAGCCGTACTTTTGCATCGATTCGGCATAAGGGATTCGCGGGAACGGCGCCGGCGTTACCGTATTGTCGCCGCCAAACTCCTCGAAGATGCCGTTCATCACCGGCTCAATGGCGTTGAACACATCATCCTGGGTAACGTAGGCCATCTCCAAATCCAGCTGATAGAACTCACCCGGTGAACGGTCGGCGCGCGCGTCTTCGTCGCGGAAACACGGCGCGATCTGGAAATATTTGTCGAAGCCGGAAATCATCAGCAACTGCTTGAACTGCTGCGGCGCCTGCGGCAGCGCGTAAAAGCGCCCCGGATGCTGGCGCGACGGCACCAGATAATCACGCGCCCCTTCCGGCGACGACGCGGTCAAAATCGGTGTCTGAATTTCCAGGAACCCCTGGTCGGTCATCCGCCGCCGGATCGATGAGATCACCTGTGAGCGGAGAATAATGTTGTTGTGTACCTGCTCGCGGCGCAAATCCAAGAACCGGTATTTGAGCCGAATTTCTTCGCCAAAATCCTGCTCGCCGGCGACCTGCATGGGCAACACATCGGCCGGGTTCTCGACATTCACCTCGTGGATCGAAACCTCCACATGACCAGTCACCAGATTGCGGTTGATGGTCTCGTCGCTCCGCGCCACCACCGGCCCGGTGATCGTCAACACGCTTTCCGGACGCGCCGCTTCCACCACTGCGAACAAGTCGCTTGAGACATCAATGACGCACTGGGTGATCCCGAAGTGATCGCGCAAGTCCACGAACACCAGATTGCCGTGATCGCGCTTGCGGTGAACCCAGCCCGAAAGCCGGACAGTCTGGTCAATATGTTCGTCACGAAGTTCGCCGCAAGTATGGGTGCGGTAGGGGTGCATGTCAGCGCTCACGGTCAATCCTCAAAATCAAAGCCACACAAGAAAGGTTTCGGCGGGTTGCGGCGCCTGTTTACACGATTTGGGCGGGTTGGAAACGTATAAACACGGCCCGACCGTCAACGGCGGAAAAATTTGCAACGGCGCACAATCTGTTTTCAAGCCGGCCAAAGACTGGCCCGCACCCAAAAACCGGGGTGAAAATCCCAACAATTTCATCCCGGTGACAAAAAAATGACGAAACAAACCCAACATTTCCCTCCTGAACCAACGCCCCGCCTCGTGGCGGGTGGTAGGGGCAGGATATAGGATGACAAAATAGGAATATCAACCCCTATGCTAGATTTAATTTCAACTAACCCATTGGCCCAAAAAAACCGCTTCAACCGCCCTGAAAACCGCCGGCCGATCACGCCCATCACGCCATGGCCAAAGCCCCCGCCTCGTCATACCCAGACAGCCCACGCTCACCGACGAAGTGTGCATCCTCTCATCATCACCGGGCTTGCCCCAGTGATCCACGTCTTAAACCGTTCAGGTCAGAGAGAAGTCGTGGATACCCGGGTCAAGCCCGGGCATGACGGTGGGGGGGGCGTGGATAACGATGGCGGGCCCATTTGCGGCGACGACATGATGTCGTAAACTTGCAAACACACTTGAGTTCACCACCCCCATCGGCCCTACGGAATATACTGCCCATGACACTCCCCCTCCCCCGCCCGCTTCGCGCGCTCCCAATTGCCGCCGTACTGGTCTTGGCCGGGCTGGTTGTCGGCTGTGAAACGGTGGCCCCTGATCCGGTGGCGCCGGATTCTGCAGCAACTGGCGAATCCGCCGAAGTGCCGCATCCGTTGGATGATGACGAGATCTTGGTGCTGAACCCGCCCGCCGACTATCTGCGCCAACATGCGAAAGATCGAGGTAAACCCGGCCGCGATAAATACACCGGTTGGGGCATCGTCCAGACGCCGCCGATCTGTTAGCGCGCCTCGTCTCCAACAACCGCTATCAAATTCATCGTCAGCAACGCACCCGGCTTCGGCACCCCGGTGTCCGAAACGGCGGAGCGCGCCGGGCGGAGCTCGCCCATTTTCTCAGCGTAGGCGGCGTTCATCTCGGCGAAGTCGGCCATGTCGGTCAGAAAGACGGTGACGTGCATGATGTTGTCCATGCCCGCCCCGACGCTTTCCAGCATAATCTCGAAGCCGTCCAAAATCTGGCGGGTTTGAGACGCCACATCCGGGCCGGCCAATTCCCCCGTCGCCGGGTCGACGCCGGCGGTGGCGCTGATGGTGATCAACGGTCCCGCCTTGGAGATATGGCTGTAGGGGCCGACCGGGGTCATGGTGCCCGGTGGGGTCGAGGTTTCAATGGTCCAGGTCATGCGGCGCGCTCCGGTTGTTGGTGTGCAAAATATTATACGTCACTGAGACGGCAAACGACCCGCCAATTGACGGGCCGCCCACAGAGAGAGGGAAACGTTTGGTTTAGGAACCGGCGGTGCGTTTGAGGAAAGCCTGCATCCGCTCAGTAATGAAATCCAAGTGCGTTTCCAGGGCGAAGTGGCCGGCATCCAGAAGATGCATCTCGACGGTTTTCAGATCACGCGTGTAGGGATGCGCGCCGTCGGCGGGGAAGATATGGTCGCCCTTGCCCCAGACAATCAGCGCCGGCGGTTGGTATTGGCGGAACAGCTTCTGCCAACCCGGGTACTCGGCGACGTTGGTGCCGTAGTCCAAGAACATCTTGAGTTGGATGGCTTTGTTGCCGGGACGGTCCAAGAGGTGCTGGTCATGAACTCAATTGTCCGGCGAGACCAAGTACAGCTTGTCCTTAGGGATGCCGTGGGTCCACTGCCATTTGGTCGCCGGCAGCTCGAAAAACGCCTTCAGCTTGTTGCTGTTTTCCTCGCTCGGCACTTTCCAATAGGCCTTCAGCGGATCCCAGAAATTTTTCAGACCTTCGGCGTAGGCGTTGCCATTCTGGATCACAAAACCGCTGACTTTTTCCGGCGCCTTGGCGAACAGACGGAAACCAACTGGCGCGCCATAGTCCATAACATAGAGCGCGTAGCGGTTGATCTTTTTCTGCGCCAAAAGCTCTTCGACGACATTGGCGAAGTTGGCGAAAGAGTACTCAAAGTCCGCCAGGGCCGGCTGATCGCTGGCGCCATAACCCGGGTAATCGGGCGCGACGACATGGTAATTTTTCGCCAACTGGGGGATCAGTTCGCGGAACATGTGGCTGGATGTTGGAAAGCCGTGCAGCAGGACAATGGCTGGCGCGTCCGCCCGGCCGGATTCACGGTAGGCGATATCGATGCCTTGAATGCGAGCCTTTTGATAACTGACGGTGGTGGCGGTCTCGGTGGACGGCACCAGCGTTTCGGCGGACTTCGCCAAAACCGGTTGAGTGGTGAGGAGTGCCGCGCCGATGGTGGCCGCACCGATAAGGGATTTCAGAAAGTCGCGTTGGGTCGGTTTCATGGTCTTTCTCCTAGTAAAGGGGTGAAGTCAGGTCTCGTTGACGTCTTTTTGGTTTTGCAGTTAAGGTTGCGCCAACTCAGCTTTGAGGCCTTCGTTTTCAGCGCGCAATTCGGCGATTTCATTTTGGATGGGTGCCAAGATTGGCTGCAGTTCCTCCAGCGTCAGGCGCTCGGGAATATGCTGCGGGCAGTTCCAGTCCAGGGCTTCGATGGTTATGACAACGGCGCGTTCAGGCCGGGCGTCGTAGCCTTCAACGTGAAGCTCTTCGACCAACGCCGGATCATCTTTGATGTCGACCAGCTTGGCGCGGCCCCAGATTTTCAGGCGGCGGCGGTTCGGGTAATCCATCAAGATCAGCGCGACCCGGTCATCGCCGGCCAAATTGCCGGTGCTCACGTACTGCCGGTTACCTTGGAAATCGGCGTAAGCGATTGTGTTCTTGTCGATGACCGCCAAGAACCCGCGCGGCCCGCCACGGAATTGCGCATAAGGCCAGCCGGATTCCGATACCGTCGCCTGATAAAATCCGTCACGTTGAATAATGAACTCGAATTCTCTCGGGCCGATCTGATCACCGCGTTCGGCTTCGGGCGCCAGAAATTTAGCGTAACTGGCCGCTGAACCTTGCGTTTCCTGGATCGTGCGGACGTTGGGCGTGAAGGCGATTTCTACGAAGGCGCGGGCCATGGGATATTCCTTTTGAATAAGTCATGTCGTCGTCTGGCCCCCACTATTGATAATTTTTACAAATCGTGGAATATTCAAAATTCACAGTTAATTATTCTGATTTTCAAAACCATGGATCGCTTCCGCGAACTCACCACTTTCGTCGCCGTCGCCGAGGAGCAGGCCTTCAACGCCGCCGCGCGGCGCCTCGGCCAATCGGCGCCCGTAGTCACCCGGCTGATCAGCACCTTGGAAGACCGAATCGGCGCCAGGCTGTTCACGCGGACGACCCGCAGCGTCACATTGACGGATGCCGGCCAGACCTTGTTGGCCGATGCCGGGCGTATCTTGGCGGAGTTGGAAGATTTGGAAGCGGCTGCCGCCGGCGCGCATCAGGACCCTCGGGGCGAGCTCCACGTGACCGCGCCGGTGCAGTTCGGTCAGCGCTATATCCTGCCGATACTCGGAGATTTCCTGAACAACTATCCGAACGTCCAAGCCACCTCGCAGTTTCTCGACCGGGTCGTCCATATTGTCGACGAAGGCTTCGACGTGGCGCTGCGGATCGGCACGCTTTCGGATTCTTCACATTTCGCGACGCGCGTCGGCACCGTCCGCCATGTCACCGTCGCCGCGTCGGCGTACCTCAAGACATCCGGCATCCCGAAAGTACCGAAAGAATTAGCAGGCCATCGGGTTATCAATCCTGGCAATCTGCACGGCAGCCGAGAATGGCTGTACCATAAGGCCGGCAAAACAACGACGGCGCAGATCGAGCCGCGTCTCAGGGTCAATACCGCGACGGCGGCGCTCGACGCCTGTGTCAAAGGTTGGGGGATTACCCGGTTGCTGTCCTACCAAGCCGCCGATGCGCTGGCGGCGGGGGATTTGGTGGAAATTTTAAGCGACAGCGAGGACCGCGAAATTCCGGTGCAGCTTGTTCACTCGGAAGGCCGACGCGCCGCCGCCAAGACCCGCGCCTTTATCGACTTCGCCACCCAGCGGCTGCGCGCCGAAGCCAAGCATTTGGGGGCGTATTAATTATATTCGGGCGATTTGTCAGCCAACTGGCGGCCATGCCCCGGCAAACGGCTTTGCCACGGCGCGCGCGACCAGTTCCAGATGGTCCTGGCCGTAGAACATGTCGCCACCCACGAAATAAGTCGGTGAGCCGAAGACCGAGCGCTGGATGGCTTCTTGGGTGTTGGTTACATGAATCGCCTGAATGTCATCGGACAGAGCAGCGTCCAAAAGCGGCTGGGGATCAAGTCCAGCGCGACGGCCGATATCGGCTAACGTCTCGGCGTCGGCCAAATCACAATCATCGCGCCAATGCGACTCCAGCATGCCATGGGCCAGCGCATTGATGTCAGCCCCCTGTTCGATCCCGGCAATCAGCATGCCGTTCGGCAAATCCAGGCCATGATCATGATGGGTCGGGCGCCCGGCCATGATCTCGATGCCCCGGTATTCGGCCCAACGCACAATCTCACGGCCGGAAAAATAAGCGCGTCGACCTTCGGTCAGACTGTTGGTCGACCCCGGTCCGTTCACTGCGATGACCTGACGAAGTTCAATGGGCTTGTGGACAATCACGTGCCCACCGTCTTTGGCGATTTTTTGCAAAAGCGCCGAGCCGATATAGGCGTAGGCGGAATGGGCGGAATAGAAGTATTCGATCTCGGCCATGAGTATCTCCAGATTGGATCCATGCAGAGGATGCCATATCGTTTGCAGCGATGCCATGAACAGCTAACATTCTCAAAATATCACTAACCAAACTGAGGCCCCCTATGAAAGCCGTCGTATTCCACGGAGACCGCAAGCTTGAAATCATCGACTTTCCCGATCCGACGCCGGGTCCGGGTGAGGTCGTGTTGGAGATCAAGGCATCTGGCATGTGCGGCTCGGACTTGAAATTCTATCGCGCCATCGGCGGCGCTAAATCCCTAGGGTTGGGAGATCTGGACGGGCCGATCATTGCCGGCCATGAACCTTGCGGCGTGGTCGCCGAAGTCGGCGAAGGCGTCGACCCGGCCGAGGCCCGTGTCGGCGACCGAGTCATGGATCATCACTATTCGGGTTGCGGTGTCTGCAAGCACTGCCGCGAGGGTTGGTCGCAATTGTGTCTGGACGGCACCATTGTCTATGGCGCCAGCGGCCATGGCGCGCACGCCAAGTACATGAAGGTACCGGCGCATACCTTGGTGAAGTTACCCGATGCGCTTTCGTTCAAGACCGGCGCGGCCATATCGTGCGGCACCGGCACCGCCTACGGGGCACTGAAGCGCCTTGATTTGGCCGGCAATGAAACCATCGCGATCTTCGGCCAAGGGCCTGTCGGACTGAGTGCCACACAATTAGCGAAGGTGATGGGCGCTCGGGTCATCGCGCTGGATATCAGCGAGGAACGCCGCCAACTGGCACGCGACTTCGGCGCCGATGAGGTCATTGACCCGCTATCGAACGATGTTGTCACGGCCTTGAAGGATCTCACTCACGGTGAGGGCGTGCATAAATCTTTGGATTGCAGCTCCACCCCCGAAGCCCGGGCCCAGGCCGTCCGCGCCGTGCGCACCTGGGGTACGGCGTGCTTTGTCGGTGAAGGCGGCGAAGTGACGTTGGATGTGTCGAACGACTTGCTCCGCCGTCAGGTGACTTTGGTGGGGTCATGGACATTTTCGAAGACCGGCCAGGCCGATTGCGCGGAGTTCATCGCTGACCGGAAAATTGATATCGATTCTCTGTTCACCCATGAGTTTAAACTCGACGACGCCGAGGCAGCCTACAAACTGTTCGATCAGCAAAACACCGGCAAGGGCGTCTTCTTGATGTAATCAAGTACTAGGCCACGCCCTTCACGACCAGCGCGCAACCAAGCGCGATCAGGGCAATCCACACAGCGCGCCGAAACGCCGCTTCCGACATCCGTTCACGGATCCAAAACCCGATCAGCAACCCGACCGCCGCGGGCACAAGCGCCGCCGTTGACGCCAGCATCTGCGGGCCATTGAGCCAGCCGCCGGCGGCCAAGCGCGCATACATGGTCACCGAGCCGATCATGGCGACCAACACCAACTGAGTGACAAACAAGTCTTTCTCCAGCCGCAAGGCTGCAAAATAAACAATCGTCGGCGTAAAGACGCCACTGGCCCCCGACGCGATGCCCAGGACACCACCGGCAACCGGATGAATAATCCTCGCGCGTTTGTCGAAAAATGTGAGCTCGCCGGCGAACATTTGCGCGGCCGTGCTAACGATCACGATGACGCCCAAAACCACCGCCATGATATTGGGATCAACCGCCGTCAAGGCGCCGGCGCCAATCCACACGCCAATCGCCAGCATCGTCAAAAACGGCCAGAAGCGCCGCATGGCTTCGCGGTATTGGCCACCATGGCGAATCTGCCAGATATTTGAGATCATCACCGGTACAACAAACAGCGAAACCGCAAACGCCGGCTCAACCTGCATCACCATGATCGGCAGCCCGACGGCGGGCAATCCAGCGCCCAAGGCGCCCTTGACCAATCCGCCGCAAATAAAGCCGACGGCAATCACCACCAGGGTGAGGGTAGGCAATTCAAACAAGGTCATGGGTGTGTTGCCGGATTTTAGTTGAACCCCCATTTCCCAAGTGAACTCGATTTTCGATGCCCTGAGATGGAGATTCTGCTATAAGTTTCAATACATTGAGGTGTTAATGGAGTGGTTCGCATGGCACACCCGATGGGTGAATCGAAACGGGACGGCCTTCGGATCGATTTTGACCGCCGCTTGAAGCTTGAATTCCACGGTTCCAAGATCACCTCTGACGCCGGGTTGCTCGCTTATCGGGAGCTTGACGATGCTCTTGGCCTCACCGAGGTTGCCGGGGATATTTTCCAAGACAGCCGTACCGGTAAGAACGGATGGCACGGCATGACGGGACAGTTCCGTCAGTCGGTG